>BNUH01000006.1 GCA_025997215.1 Clostridia bacterium | reverse complement strand
AGGATGCGCTGCTAAAGCAACTGTATTTGGTAACGATCCAGGTGACTGAGAAATGGACGATGCCCATACGCAACTGGGGAGCGATACTCGCGCAGTTGACGGTCTACTACGGCGAGCGGATCACGCAACCTGCGTAAAAGGAACGCACGACCCCCCAACCGTCCGTCTTGACTGCGCGGCTGGAAACCGCTGTGCAGGCTATGCCGACGGCGATGGGAATCAGCAAAGCACAAGCCCTCTCGCCGTCGGCATATCCAGCGTAGCGGTTTCCCGCCGCGCAGTCAAGACCAAGCTCGCTTCGCTCGGGACTGCGTTCTGGCTGTGGTGCAGGGGGAACGGGCCTCTGGCTCCGAGAACCTACTTCCGCTGCGGCGGGTGCTGTCCTGGCTGGGCGCTTCTTTATGGGTGATGGGTTTACACAATTGGTGCGGCACTACCGTTGATTAAAAAGTTATCGTTAGACAGTATGGTCTATCCTTCCAAGACATTGAAAGGACTGCCCGACAACGAAAATCCTATGAACTCTGTCAATCGTGTACACGCCATTCTCAAAAACTTCCTGAATTCGCACGGTGGATTTAAGCGTGAGGATATACAAGGTTATCTGAACCTATTCGCCTTTGTCTCGAATCATCCGACCGAGTTGTTGGAAAAAGTGGAGCTTGTGATAAATCTGGGATTTCAAAATCCCAGATTACTAAGGTATAGATATTTCTATGGCTCTACTACTAACGTTTAGACGGATCTTATCAGCACTATGCACTACAGGATTTTACCGTTAAGTTGCTCGAGAAGCGCTGGTAGAATATGGGATCGAGTGCCAGCGTATACGCGTGGCTACACCCAGGCATAACGGCAAGGTTGAATGCCAGCACCGTTTTGATCAGACTTTTAGAAATAAAGATGTCTCAAGCTGTCACCATTCCTGATCCGCAGCGGAAAAATTCCTATATAGAATGTATACAACATCTCAAAACCCAACACCATCCATCAAACCCCAAACCCCGCCGCATCATCCTCCAACCCCTACACCCCTCCAAACCTGAACACAATCCCCACTACCGCAGAGCCTGCGATGGCGGCGATTGGGTGAATTTTCCACTTCTTGTTTAGCATGACTAGGTATAATACCACCGCTAACGCCAACGCCTTCCATTGGAAGAGACGCATCACCTCGCCGGCAGTACGAAACGCCTCGATATCGAGCAGCGCGATTGTCAGCACGCTGTATCCCGCCGCGGCGATCAGCCCGACCGAAGCTGCGCGTACGCCATAGAATACCGCTTTGACCACCTTGTTTTCGGAAAACGCTTTTAGGAATTTCGCGACGAACAGCACGATTATAAGCGACGGCAGCACTTCCCCAAGGGTTGCCACTATTGCTCCAGGTACACCGGCGGTTGTGTAGCCGACATAGGTCGCCATATTGATGCCGATAGGACCGGGCGTCGATTCCGAAACGGCTATCATGTTGATCAGATCCTGTGCGGAGAACCAGCCCGTGCTTTCGGACAGCGCCTGAAGGAACGGCAGCGTCGCCAGTCCGCCGCCGATGGCGAACAGCCCTATCTTGGCGAACTCGTAGAAGAGCTGCAGTATAATCATGAATCAGCGCCTCCTTTAGGAGTAGCTCTGCCTGGAAGTCCTTTGAACAAAACGCCTGTGACAGCCGCCAGCAACACGAATAAAATCGGTGAGAATCCAGTAAACACCGCGAGCAGGAATACCCCCGCGCAGATGATAACCGTCACCAGATCAACCAGCGCGCCTTTGCGCAGCTTCATAATAGCGTTTATGATCAGCACCAATACGCATACGCGTATTCCCGCGAACGCGTTCTGCACCACCGCCAGATCGGCGAAATTACTTAAAAACGTAGCGATCAGCGTTATAATGACCAGTGAAGGGAACACCACGCCTAATCCAGCCATGACGCCGCCGAGCCAGCCTTTGACCTTATTGCCAATGAAAATCGCCGTGTTTACCGCAATAATCCCAGGTAAGCACTGGCCTATGGCATAATAGTCCATTATCTCCGCCTCAGTCGCCCATTTTCGGCTTTCAACAACCTCTCTTTGAAGCATCGGCAGCATCGCATAGCCGCCGCCAAATGTCAGCCCGCCAATCTTCGCGAAGGTTAAGAATAAATCCGCGTATATAATCATTAATCTCTACCTCATTCTGCCAGAATAGTGCGTCAGCCGCTTACTGATCATGAATATATTAACCGCTGGTATATGAATTGTCAACAGGAATAAACCTTGTTTTGCATAGTCGATGCGCTTGCAATTCAACAAAATTATTTTGTAGTGCACATTCGATAATGACCGACACAATATTCCGACAATTCGCAGAATTTCGACAGGCACCTTGACGATTCCAGGAACCAATGTTATGATGCATAAAGGTAAATGCATGTTCGCACTGTAGTTCCTGCATTTACAACCCGCTTCCTAACGCTTCCTCATCTATAACGAGGGGGTATCTCCATGGCGAAGTACATCGGTGTGCGGCTCCTGCTAATGCTGCTGTTGCTGCTGGGCATGACGTTCATCGTGTTTGGCAGTCTGTACATCGCGCCAGGCGATCCCGCTATGATGGTTGCGGGACCTAGCGCTTCGCCGGAGGACATCGACCGCGTCCGCACCGTACTGGGGCTGGATAGGCCGTTCCTCGTACAATACGGTCTATATCTGAAAAATGTTATTACGCTGAACCTTGGCGTGTCGTTTACAACACGTCAGCCGATATTAACCGAGATTGCGATACGCTTGCCGAACACCTTGAATCTGGCGTGCGCCAGTATACTGCTTTCCATCCTAGTCGGTATACCCACAGGCATTATCACAGCTTTGAATAAAGACCGCCTGGTCGACAGCGCGTTGACTACGACAGCGTTGATGGGCATATCCTTGCCCAACTTCTGGTTGGGTACGATGTTGATATACTTATTCTCCGTCAAGTTCAGGCTATTTCCATCCGGTGGTATGACGGAACCGTTTTGGACGCCGCTGGGTTTCCGTCAAGTGATTTTACCGGCTATCGCATTATCAACAGGCACGATAGCGGGATTCACGCGCATTGGCCGCTCCGCTATGCTGGACGTCTTGCAATCCGATTATATCAGGACTGCGAAATCCAAAGGATTGAGCGGCAAGGTCGTCGTATGCGTACACGCGCTGCGCAACGTACTGATACCGCTGATTACCCAGTTTGGCACCAGCTTCGGCGGTCTGCTGGGCGGTGCGGTCATCACCGAGCAGGTTTTTGTGGTCAACGGCATTGGTTCTTATCTCATAAACGCTATCAACACGCGGAATTATCCTGTTGTACAGAGTTCCGTACTGATAATTGCTACACTGTTCATCACTGTAAACTTAATTGTGGACATACTTTACAGTTTCATCGACCCGCGCATCAAGTATCAGTAAAGGAGTATGTCCGCCATGCAAACCAACAACCACGAGCGTATATTCCGGGCATCCATGCAGAAGCTGTTCAAGAATAAGCTGGCGACGGTCTGCTTCTTTATCCTGCTGGTCGAGATAATTCTGATACTGCTCGCTCCCGTGATAGCGCCGTTCAACCCGGACACTGCGGATGTTACGAAGAAACTCGCGCCTGGCTTCTGGGCCAAATACAATTCGGATCCGGCTGTGGCGCGGACTTACGCGCCCAGGCATTACCTTGGAACGGATCACCTAGGCCGCGACGTCCTGTCCCGCGTGCTTTGGGGCGGCCGGATATCATTGATGGTAGGATTTGTTTCTACCGTTATCGGCTCGGTGATCGGCGTGACGCTGGGATTGCTGGCAGGGTACTATAGGCGTTTGGATAATCCGATCATGCGCGTGATGGATCTGCTGTTCACATTTCCTGGAATACTGCTGGCGATGCTCATAATCGCGGCGATGGGCGTGAGCACGTTCAACGCTATGATCGCTATAAGCGTCTGGTCGATTCCAGGGTTCGCGCGCATGATACGCGGACGTGTGCTGCAGATAAAGGAAGAGGACTACATTCTCGCAATACGTGCGATCGGCGCCCGGGATTCACGGATTATCTTCAATCATATACTCAAAAATTGTCTGCCGTTGGTTATCGTTATCGCGACGATGCGCATGGCGGGTTCTATCATATCGGTGTCAACGCTTAGCTACTTAGGCATGGGGGTTCCGCCGCCTACGTCCGAGTGGGGCGGTATGATCGCCCAGGCCAAGGAACACATGTGGCGGCGTGCCAGTTTGATTATCATACCCGGTATCGCTGTAATGATAACGGTTATATGCTTCAATATATTAGGCGACAAACTGCGGGATGTACTGGATCCAAGCCTGAAGGACTGATGAAGGACTGACGCATGCTGGGTTTACACCTCGATTGATCGGGATGTAATAAAGAAACAAGGAGGAATCTAGTATGAATCGATACTCGGCTCCACGGCGGCTGCTGACACTCGTGATGTCCCTGGCGTTGGTTATGGTGTTTGCTCTCGGTGGAACGGCATCCGCCGCCGTATCGCCGGACAAACTGTTTAACATCGTGATCACAGCCTCATATACGGGTTTTGATCCGCTGCGCACGAACGACTCCGTCTCCACATATGTCAACGCGCAGCTGTACGAGACGCTGTATCGCTTGATGCCTAACAACGAGTTCGCGTGCCTGCTGGCCGCTGAATTGCCGGAATTCGCGGAGGATGGGTTGAGCGCAACCATCAAGCTGCGCGAAGGCGTCAACTTCCACGACGGCACGCCGTTTAACGCGGAGGCATTCCAGTATACCTATTCGCTTATAAAGGATCCGGCGTTCGGCTCGTCGCGCGCGTCGCTGGTCGCGTCTATCGATTCAGTTGATATCGTGGATGAGTACACCGTTCGCTTGAACCTGGGCTACACGGACGGCGTACTGCTGGCGAAACTCGCGCACACCAACTTTGCCATCGTATCGCCCACGGCGCAGAAGAAGCAGGATCTGATGATAGATCCCGTCGGCACTGGAGCGTACAAGTTTGTCAGCGCCATATCCGGCGCGGATGTTGTGCTGGAAGCGAACGAGGATTACTGGGGCGGCGCGCCAGCCATCAAGAATGTGAAGTTCACCATCGTTCCGGAAGAATCCACCGCCATCGCGCGGCTGGAAACGGGCGAGGCGGATTTCCTGACCAACGTTTCGGTTCCGCAGATATCGCGCGTCGAGTCCATCCCTGAGGTCACGTTTGGCGCTTCACCGGCGGCAGCTGTGACGTACTTCCATGCGCGTCCCACCTCATACGTAAACCCATTGATGGCTAACAAGGAATTCAGGATTGCCCTGGCAATGGCGTTGGATTCTCAAGGCTACACCGACTACATGATGGAAGGGTATGCTGAACATTCCAACAGCATGATCGGGCCTCGGGTATTCGGTTACACCGAAGCCGCCGAGGAATTCGGTTATCGCTATGATCCGGAAGGCGCAAGAAAGATCGTCGAGGAGAACGGCTGGCAGGATGAGCCGCTGGTATTCCTGATCGCTAGCACTCCCGCGTACATGCCGCTAGGCGAATACTTCCAAGCGAACCTAACCGCGGCAGGATTCAACAACGTGCATCTGGAGCTGCTTGAATGGTCAGCATTCCTTACGGAAACTCAATTAGACAACCGTTTTGACATTGCGCTGAACGGTTGGTCCAACGTAACCCGTGACGGCACAGAGCTGCTGGAGCCGAACTTCGAGACCAAGGCAAGCAGCAAGCGCACGCGTGTAGACAGCGCAGAGCTCGACCAGCTCATACTGGAAAGCAAGACCACCGTCGACCGCGATGTCCGGCTGGAGAAACTGGAAGCGGGCAACAAATTCCTCCTGGATGAGGCTGATGTGGTTCCCGTCTACAACGCTCAAAACCTATTCGCGTACAACAACGCATACACCGGCATCATCCGCGACGTTGGCGGCACATTCTACATCCAGGACTTCGGTATCGCCGAGTAACGGATAACAGCATCGGGCAAAGCCGCGGGCAGGCCGTTCCTGTGCCGCCCGCGGCTTGCGGTTTCATCCATCGGTTCGACAGCATTTATCTCATGGCGCAGGAAGGCGGGATGTGTTATATGGCACAATCTGACAAGATCCTTGAAGTAAAGGATTTGGTCGCAACATTCCGCATTGATCAAAAGGATTATGAGGTGCTGCATAACGTCTCCTTTTCTGTTGGGCGGAATGAAACGCTGTGCATGGTTGGTGAAAGCGGGTGCGGCAAGAGCGTAAGCACACTCGCTGTGATGGATTTGCTGCCGCTGAATGGCAAGGTTGTCTCCGGAAGCATCCGCCTGGAAGACCAGGAGCTGACGACCCTTAGCAAAAAAGAGCGCAATGCCTATCGCGGTAAGAAGATGGGCATGATCTTCCAGGAACCGATGACGGCGCTCAACCCGCTGCTGACAATTGGCTTTCAACTGACCGAAGGTCTGCGAAGGCATAAAGGCATGAGCAAACACGATGCGTATAGTACAGCCGTATCATATCTGGAGCGCGTCGGTATTGCGAATCCGCGCGAAAGAATGCGGCAGTTTCCGTTTCAATTAAGCGGCGGACTGCGGCAGCGTGTTATGATAGCCATGGTGCTGTCCGTTCAGCCCAGCCTACTTATTGCGGATGAACCGACCACCGCGCTGGATGTGACAATCCAGAAACAGGTTATGGTACTGCTCAAAAAACTGAAGAAAGATATCAGCGCCGGGATACTGTTCATAACGCATGATCTGGGCGTCGTCGCCGAGATTGCCGATCGTGTGATCATACTCTACGCCGGGCGCAAGGTGGAGGAAGGGCCAGTCGCCTCCATATTCCAGAACCCGCGCCATCCATATACCATCGGACTGATGAACGCCGTCCCAAACGTGGACGACGACGACTTTAAGCTGCAGATTATTCCAGGCACATTCCCCAACCTTACCGAGGACATACCCGGTTGCCGATTCCACCCGCGATGCAGCTTAGCTAACGAACGCTGCAGGCGCGAAGCGCCGGTTGAGGCGGAGTACGAAGCGGGACATTTAGTCGCCTGTCATCGGGCGGAGGAGGCGGTATGATGCAGGCGCGGCCCGTTCTATTCGAAGTGAGGAAATTAAGGAAAACCTTCGCGCTCAAGCGTAATGTTAACCTTAAGGCGATGGAGGATATCAGCTTCACGCTGTACGAGGGCGAGAAGTTTGGCGTCGTCGGCGAATCCGGCTGCGGCAAGTCGACGCTGGGCCGCGTGATACTGCAGCTGTATAAGCAAACCAGCGGCGCATGCTTGTATTATGGCAAACCGATAGAGGACATTGCCCCGCAATATCTCCACCACGAGATCGAACGCCTGCCCTACTATCAACAAAAAGCTAAGGAATTCTACCAGAAATCCCTAGATGTTGATAAGCGGATCGCCAAGATTCGCAGTTCCGGTCAGAATGATCGCGGCACTGCCGCGCGAGTTGCCGCTTTATCGCATAAATCCAAGGAACTGCGCAAAGACGCGTCCCGCCAGCTGCGTGAAGGATCACGCACGGTAGGCTCGCTGATAACCAGCAGCCATTTATTGGAAGTACAGCAATTATTCCGGCAAAGCCATCATGAAATGACACGCGCGCATGAGTCGCTGATCGAAGCCGCCAAGCTCGAAGCGGCCATGGAGCGTAATAAATATAATAATATAGATAATATAGATAATACGGAATTGAGCGGTTACTACAAAGAATCCCGTGACGACGCGGCAGAATTCCTTATGCGATCGAAAGCGTTTAGACAGGAAGCGTTCGACAAATTCAGCGGCAGGGACGTTCTGCCGTTGACAGAACTATGCGCCGATCCCACTTACTTGGCGAAACTTGACAATAATTACGAAACGGCGGTCAACCTGGGTAAATTGACGACCGAGGAGATGCGTGTCCTACGCCGCGATATGCAGATGATATTCCAGGATCCCGCCGCCAGTTTGGATCCCCGCCAATCCGTAGGCAAGGCTATCGAGGAAGTATTCGCTGTCAACACGGATTATATTCCGGGCGTCCGGCGCGAGAAGGCGATGGCGCTATTGGAATTGGTAGGGCTCAAACGCGAGCGTTACTATGTTTATCCGCACACATTAAGCGGCGGCCAGAAGCAGCGGGTGGGTATCGCCAGGGCCATTGCGCTCGATCCCCGGTTTGTCGTACTGGATGAATCAGTATCCGCACTGGATGTATCGGTTCAGGCGCAGATACTGGCGCTGCTCAATGATCTCAGCCGGATGAAGCGTCTGACATACCTGTTTATCACTCATGATTTGGGCGTGGTCAAATACTTCTGCGACCGCGTAATGGTGATGTACCTGGGCAATATCTGCGAATTGGCGGATAACAAGACTTTATTCCATCATCCGATGCACCCGTATACGATATCGTTGCTGGCGTCCGTACCACGTCCCGTGGTACGTGAACATCAGGACGACGATCACGTAATCAAAGGCGAGGTGCCCAGCGCGCTGCATCCGCCCAAAGGCTGTCCATTCCATACGCGCTGCCCGCAGTGTATGCCCGCGTGTGAGCAGTCACGGCCGCAAATGATGGAAGTGGAGCCGGGGCATTTCATCGCGTGCTTCCTCTACGCCTCATCACATTAACGATAATGTAATATTCAGGAGGATCCGCCTGTGAACTACGATCCTACATTCATACCATATCACTCCATGCGTTATCCCATCTATGCCAGCCACGGTATGGTCGCCGCGTCGTCGCCGCAAGCATCTGCGGCAGGGTTGGACATTATGCGGCATGGCGGCAACGCCGTCGATGCGGCCGTGGCGACCGCCGCCGCGCTGACCGTTGTCGAACCTACCGCCAACGGGATCGGCAGCGACGCGTTCGCATTGGTGTGGATCGAAAAGGATCAACGATTGTATGGGCTTAACGGAAGCGGCTGGGCGCCAATGACACTGACGCTGGCAGCGGCGCGCGAGGCATCCGTAAACGGCAAGATGCCCACTCATGGCTGGACACCGACGATGGTACCCGGCGCGCCGGGCGCTTGGGCCGCGTTAAGCAGCAGGTTTGGCCGACTGCCGTTGTCGCGAACCCTTGCTCCGGCGATCGAGTATGCGCGCGATGGGTATCCCGCCTCGCCTAATCTTGCGCGGGCTTGGTCCGGTTCGATCGACCATTTCACCCGCAACCTCAAAGGCCCCGAATACGCGGAGTGGTTCAACACCTTTGCGTCGGACGGCGAGCTGCATGCCGGTAGCCGCGTTTGTCTGCTCAACCATGCCAGAACGCTTGAACTCATCGGCGAATCCAACGCCGAAGCGTTTTACCGCGGCGAACTTGCCGAACGGATCGTCGAGGACAGCAACGAATTCGGCGGGTTCTTTAGCAATGAAGACTTTTCGGACTATGCGCCCTCTTGGGTGGAGCCGATATCCGTGCATTACCGTGGCTATGACGTCTGCGAGATACCGCCAAACGGTCAAGGCATAGTTGCGTTGATGGCGCTGAACATACTCAAAGAGTTCATGTTCACACACCGCGAATCGTCCGACGCATTCCATACACAGTGGGAAGCGATGAAGATTGCGTTCGCGGATGGTCTGGGGCATGTTACCGATCCCAAAGCCATGCGCGTATCATACGATGATCTCATCAAGCCATCCTACGGAGCGCTGCGAGCCGGCGAGATTGGTCCCAGCGCCAAATCATACACGGCGGCCCTCCCGCCTAAGAGCGGTACGGTTTACTTCTGCGCGGCTGACGGCGAAGGTAATATGGTGTCGATGATCCAGAGCAACTATATGGGCTTCGGCTCGGGCATCGTCGTGCGGGGTACGGGTATCAGCCTGCAAAACCGCGGCCATGATTTCTCGCTCGATCCGTCGGATGTCAACTGCGTCGCGCCGCGCAAAAAGACCTACCACACGATCATCCCCGGATTCTTGATGAAGGATGGCAAAGCGGTAGGCCCGTTCGGCGTGATGGGCGGGTATATGCAGCCGCAAGGACACGTGCAGGTTGTCACAAATCTTATCGATTATCACATGAACCCACAGCAAGCGCTGGACGCACCCCGCTGGCAGTGGATGCGCGACGATCGTATGACCGTTGAGAGTTCATTTAACCCTGAAATAGCGTCGCAGCTCGTCCGCCGCGGCCATAAAGTTGACGTCACGCTCAATCACACGGCATTTGGGCGCGGCCAGATCATACTGCGCTCAGAGGATGACGCGCTGGTAGGCGCTACGGAGGGTCGGACAGATAGCAATATTGCGTGTTGGTAAGAAAATACAGCGCGCAAGATTTCTGTGTAGTTAACTGCGGCTGTCTGCTTAGTATATGATACCGGTGAGGCAAGCCGCAGTGGTGCGTTGCCAAGATGTTTTCACTACTTAAATGGAAACGTGTACGTGAAGAGCTAACAATGGTTTTGAATACGTTCGAGCCATCGAAAGAACACGTTGAGATGTTTCAGTACGGTTTCTGCCTTAAACATATAAGTGTGTGATCATAATACAATCGAGTCAACAAAAAACCGCCGCACAAGCGGCGATTTCCTGCGCTCTCCATTATGGCTCCCCAGGTAAGACTCGAACTTACAACCCTTCGGTTAACAGCCGAATGCTCTGCCATTGAGCTACTGAGGAATATTAAGTCCAGCGGCGAACCGGAAACTGTTGCCTAGTATACCCGGATTCGCCGCGTTTGTCAAGAGCGGTCAGCGGAATCCAACCGAGTTCATAGAATGTTAATATTTGTGCTACTGGTTGACATACTCCTCGCCGCGGACGGGCAGCACTTTCAGCGACGACAACGCCAGGCGCAGGTAGGAACTCCCGTCCTCCTCATAAGACTCCAGCACGCCGACGGCCTCCACCCAATCGTCCTGCTTGGGGTAGGCCTTATCCCACTCCACCTCGAACCCCGCGTTCGCGTCGACGCCGCAGCAACCCGGTCCATAGCGGATTACGGAGTAATATGTCATGTTCGTTTCGGGCACGTCCAGCACGCTGAATATCCCTTCCAGCTTGATCGTTTTGCCCAGATAATCCTCCGGGTTAAAGTAAACGTCGTTGGTCTGTGCCACAAACATTTTCTCTTTGATTTCCAAATCGACAGGTATCGCAGCGCCGGTGTCCTCAATGCTAACGGGAACGGCGGCGGGTTTGGCCTGGCATCCGGCCAGCGCGATTAGCAGGACTGCTCCTATCAAAGTAACCGCGAAAAATTTCTTGACCATCAGTGAATTCATAATCGATTCTCCCTTCATTTCCTTTCATCCTAACTGTTTACGCAAACTCCCCGAAGATGTTATTGCCTGAATTATCCAGAACAGCAGGAACACCCCGACGTTAACTATCACCACGCTGGCACCCGTGGGCGTGGCGTAAACGTACGAGATAATCACACCGACGAAGAAGCACAGCACCGACACGATCGCCGAGCATATCGTCACACTCTTAAACCGCTTGCACAATCGCATGCTCGTCAGCGCCGGGATGACCACCAGGCTGGCGATCAGCAGCGCGCCCATCATCCGCATGCCCAGCACAATCGTGATGGCCGTCAGGAATGCGATGAGCATATTGTACAAATTCGTCCGAACGCCCGACGCCCGTGTGAAATTCTCGTCGAACGTGACCGCGAATATCTTGTTGTAAAACAACACGAACAGCGTAAGCACCACAACGGCCAGGATTATCGACAGCGTCACGTCATCCTTGCGCATGGCCAGGATGCTGCCGAACATGTAGTTGCACACATCCGTATTCATGCCGGTGGTCATCGATATGATCATCACACCAACGGCCAGAGCGCTGACCGAGATCAGTGCAATCGCCGAGTCGCTCTTGATCCTGCTATTCTCGCTGATCCGCAGCAGCAGAAACGCCGCCAACACGACGACCGGGATGGAGACCACCAGCGGCGCGAGATATGTCGCCGTCGCGAGCGCCAGCGCGCCGAACCCCACGTGCGACAGACCGTCCCCTATCATCGAGTATCCCTTCAGCACCAGGCTCACGCCCAGCAGCGCGGAACACAGCGCCACAAGCAGCCCCACCACAACCGCGCGCACGAGGAACGTGTATGAAAACATATCCGTCAATGTCTGAACCAGCGCGCTCATATAACCAACTCCCTTTCCGGCGGAGTTTTTCCAAGGAATGTTGCGCCTATATCTGTGCGCAGGTATTCCGCCGTTTCCCCGTAGAATACCTGCGTATTCTTCAGGTGCAGTATGTGGCTGGCATACTTGGCTGCGCTTTGGATGTCGTGGGACACCATGATGATCGTTATGCCGGTCTCATCGTTGATCCGCTCGATCAGACGGTAAAGCTCCTGCGTGACAACCGGATCCAGCCCAGCGACCGGTTCGTCCAGGAGGAGCAGCTTCTTTGTCGCGCACAATGCCCGCGCCAACAGCACGCGCTGTTGCTGCCCGCCCGACAGTTCGCGATAGCAGCGGTTGCGCAGCGCGCCTATGCCCAGCCGCTGGATGTTTTCCTCGACGATAACTTTATCCGCGCGAGAATAAAACGGCATCATCCCTCGCGACGCCAGCCGCCCGGAAAGCACCACCTCGTACGCGCTGGCGGGGAAATCCTTTTGCGCGGCGGTCTGTTGCGGCAGGTAGCCGATTTCGGTGGCCTTCAGCCCCTCGCTCGTCTCAACGACACCCTGCGCGGGCTGCTTCAGATGAAGCAGCCCCTTTATGAGCGTTGATTTGCCGGAGCCGTTCTCGCCGACCACGCACAGATAGTCTCCTCTGCGAACCTCAAAATTCAGCCCACTGATAACGGTGTGGCCTTCGTACGCAAACGCCGCGTCGCGGCAAGTGATCAACGCCATATCAGTTCAACGCCTCCCTTAAAGCCTCGGCGTTGGCGCGCATCAAGTCGAGGTAGGTAACGCCCGCCTCAAAGTCAGACTTGGAAATATTGTGGCACGCGTGCAGCAGCGCAACCTTCGCTCCGGTCGCCTCGGCGATGGCGTCGGGCATCTTCTCGTTGGATAATTCGATATGGAATATAGTCGGAATCCCCTCGGCGTTGATTTTGTCGATAAGGAACTTGACCGTCGCGGCGCTGGCCTCTGTCTCGGTAGCGCACCCCGGAAACGCCGCGAAATACGTCAGATCGTACGCGTCGGCAAAATAGCGGAACGGGAACCTGTCGCCGAACACGATCGTCTTGCGCCGCGCCGTTCCAACAACGTCGATGAATTCCGCGTCCAATTCATCCAACTCCGCCAAGTACGCGGTGGTGTTGGATTCGTATGCTTCAGCGTTTGTCGGGTCAGCCTCGGAAAGGGCGTCCGATATTTTCTGAACGATCAGCTTGGCGTTGCGTGGTGAAGTCCACACATGTTCGTCGTATTCCGGCTCATGCTCCTCCGTTTCAACTTCATCTTCATCCTCTTCCTGCATGCCTTCGACGATCTCCTCCTCAACGGCCTCGACGCAGTCCATCAAGGTCACGATCCGCATATGAGACGTATCCATCGAGGACAGAATGTCGCTCACCCACTTGTCGGATTCACCGCCAACGTATATGAATACGTCGCAGTTTTGAATCTTGATGATGTCGCGCGGGGTCGGCTCATAGGAGTGGCTCTCGGCACCGGGCTGAAGCAGCATGGACACGTCGGCGTTATCCCCGGCGACGGCACGCGCGAAATCAAACGGCGCGAATATCGTTGCGATAACGTTGAGCTTCTTTGGATTCTCAGCCAGCGCGAAGCCCGTCAGCACAATCGACGCCATCAACAAAACGATAGATATTAACAATGCAGTATATTTCTTCATAGTAAACCTCCATATATTTATGTTTGTGCACACAAATATAAGGACACACAAACTACAGCTTCGCATGGCGAAAAGCGCATGCCTTGCCGATCGGTTTGTATATCCTTTATGGAGGTTTAATTATTCTGTCTGGTATGCAAAGTTACGAGCGTAGGATGATCCGAGTGTGACGAGGCGTCTCTGAATAGCGACATCGCGGTATGTTGAAACGCCGCCAGTATCGCTAAGATGGCGCACGCGTAACCCATCTGGCGGATTAGGTTGAACGTCGCGACAACCTCCACGCAAACGGAACACGCGCCGTCCGGCCCGTCCGTATCGTGCTCATGCTGCGCATACATCGAAACGAACGCCGTCGAAAGCACGAGGGCAGCCGCCAGCAACAGGCATAGCGCCAACGCCATCCACTGGCGTTTGTGATGTGCGCGGCCGCTTCCGTTCACAGCGATCCCTCCCTTCCGGCTCATTTTCCATCCACATTGATTGTACCCCACAACAAACCGCCTGTCAACGAGTTACGGCGGTTTGTTTACAGAATGGTTACATTTCCTATTCCGGCTCGGGAGTTTGGCAGTAATGCCAGCACCTTGCCATCGCGCCTTAGCAGGATTACATACTTCAGATAAGTGGTCGTATACCATGCCTGGTCCTCGATGTTCCAATCCTCCTTGAGATCATACGCTTAACACACTTCGTGCAAAATAATGTAAAAAAGCACCGCTGGAACACCCGAAGCGGTTAACGCATAGATAAATGGCGTATAATAAACCAGAGTGAAAACATTGACGGAACGCGCGCTTTGGGGTACACTTACCGCGTGTGAACCCTTCGCCGAACCCCCAGTTGAATTGTAAGGAGAATGAATCGCATGGACGCATCCGCCGACATAGCCGCCGTAACCGAGCGTGGCAACTTCATCTGGGATTTTATCGACGAGGACCTGGAGCAGGGGCATTACGACCACGTACGCACCCGCTATCCTCCTGAACCCAACGGGCACCTGCACATCGGCCACTGCAAGGCCATATACATCGACGCTATGACCGCGCGCAGGTATGGTGGTAAGTTTAACCTGCGTTTCGATGACACCAATCCCGCGAAGGAAGAGCAGGAATTCGTCGATGGCATCATGGAGGATATCCGCTGGTACGGGTTTGATTGGGATGGCGGTCTGTACTTCGCGTCGGATTATTATGAGAAGTGTTACGAGCTGGCCGAGCAGCTGATACTGCAAGGCGATGCGTATATTGACGAATTGACCCAGGAGCAGATGCGCGAATATAGGGGTACACTTACAACCCCCGGCAAGAATAGTCCCTGGCGCGAGCGACTGGCGCAGGAGAGTTTGGAACTGTTCCGCGGCATGCGCGCGGGTAAGTATCCCGAAGGCAGCTACACACTGCGCGCAAAAATCGACATGGCTTCACCCAACATCAACCTGCGCGATCCCGTGCTCTACCGCATCCTGTACAAGGAACATCACCGCACAGGCAACGCCTGGTGTATCTACCCGATGTACGACTACGCGCACCCCATAGGCGACGCGCTGGAGGGCATCACACATTCGCTGTGCTCGATGGAGTATGAGATTCACCGCCCGCTGTATGACTGGGTGGTGCGTAAGTGCGGCTTTGCAAACCCGCCTCGACAGATCGAGTTCGCGCGGTTGAACGTGACGCGCACCGTCATGAGCAAGCGATTCTTGCGGCGGCTGGTGGAGGCTGGCAAGGTACACGGCTGGGATGATCCACGCATGCCCACCATCGCCGGGATGAGGCGGCGCGGTTATCCGCAAGCCGCCATCATAGATTTTGTCGAACGCGCGGGCATCAGCAAGGTGGATTCCACCGTTGACGCGGGATTGCTGGAGCATTGCGTCCGCGAGGCGTTGGAGGAAACCGAGCCGCGCGCAATGGCCGTGCTTCGTCCGCTTAAAGTAATCCTCACAAACTGGCCTGAAGATAGAGAGGAACCCGTCACGCTGGAGAACCATCCCAACCATCCGGAGATGGGCGAGCGCAAGCTCACATTCAGCCGCGAGATATATGTCGAGCAGGACGACTTCATGGAGGATCCTCCGAAGAAATTCTTCCGGCTGTACCCCGGCGGTGAGGTGCGGCTCAAGGGCGCATACATCATCAAGTGTGAGCGCGCCGTCAAGGACGACGCCGGCAACCTAACCGCGCTGGAGTGTACCGTAGATATGGAATCCAAGTCAGGGATGCCCGGCAGCAACCGCAAGGTCAAGGGTACGCTGCATTGGCTTAGCAAACAGGACGCCACACCGCTGGCCGTCCGATTATATGAGCCGCTGCTGGTTGACGAAGCGCCTGTTGAGGCTGAATCGGAAACTGGCGAAGAGGACGCCGAGGGCGAGGGCGAGGTAAAATCCAAGAACGATTTTGAGAAACGCATCAATCCGGCTTCGCTGACTGAATTGGCGGGCTGTCTGGGCGAGCCGATGCTCGCGCAGGCGAAGGTGGGCGATCGGTTCCAGTTCATGAGGCAAGGCTACTTCGCCGTTGATCAGGATAGCAAGCCCGGCGCGATGGTGTTCAACCGCACCGTCGGCTTAAAAGATAGTTTTACGAAGGTGTTGAGCAAGGCATGAGCACAGTTCGCACAAGATTCGCGCCGAGTCCGACGGGGTATATGCATCTGGGCAACCTGCGCTCGGCGCTGTACACATATTTATTCGCCAGGAAAACTGGCGGGGTATTTATCCTGCGTGTCGAGGATACCGACCAGGAGCGCGAGGTACCCGGCGCGGTCGAGGTGATATACGCCTCGCTGCGCAAGGCGGGGCTGTTCTACGACGAAGGCCCCGACGTCGGCGGCCCGGTCGGGCCGTATATCCAGTCCCAGCGTAAGGCGACGTATGCGCCGCTGGCTTGGGAGCTTGTCGAAAAAGGCGCGGCATACCCCTGCTTCTGCACAAAGGAGCGTTTAGATGACGAACGCGCCAAGGCCGAGAAGGAAGGCCGCACGTTCAAGTACGACAAACACTGCCTGAACATCCCGCCGGACGAAGCCAAACGGTGCATCGCGGCGGGCGAGCCGTATGTCATTCGGCAGAACGTGCCGGAAACAGGCGTCGCCTCTTTCGACGACGTGCTGTATGGACATGTCGAAGTGGAATGCGCACAGCTGGATGATTCTGTATTGATAAAAGCGGATGGTCTGCCGACGTATAACTTTGCGAACGTCGTCGACGATCACTTGATGGGCATCACCCACGTCCTGCGCGCGACGGAATATCTGTCGTCCACGCCCAAGTACAACCTGCTGTACGACGCGTTCGGCTGGGAGAAGCCCATCTATGTGCACATGTCGCCCGTGATGGCTGACAGCACGCGCAAGCTGTCCAAGCGCAAGGGCGATCCGTCGTTTGAGGATCTGCTGGCGGAGGGCTATCTGCCCGAAGCCTTGATCAACTACATCGCGCTGCTGGGTTGGAGTCCGGGAGATGACCGCGAATTCTTCACGTTGGAAGAGTTGGAGCAAGCCTTCTCGCTCGAAGGGTTGAGCAAGTCGCCGTCAATATTCGACAAGGCCAAGCTAACCTGGATGAACGCAGAGTATATCCGCAAGCTGCCGTTCGACAAATATTACGAACTGGCCAAACCATGGCTGGATAAAGCGCTGCCCAACGGCGGCAACGATCCGCGGCGGCTCGCAGAATTGCTGCACGGCCGCACGGAGGTGTTCAACCGCATACCTGATATGGCGTCGTTCCTCGCGGAGATGCCGCCCTATGAGCTGGACTTATATACACATAAGAAGATGAAGTCCGACCCGGCCGTCGCGAAAGATTCGCTGGCGTTCGCCGAGCCTATCCTGCGCTCCGTCGAACCGTGGACCGAAGCCGCGCTTCACGACGCGCTGATGCCCGCCATCGCCGAATCCGGCCGCAAGAACGCCGCGGTGCTTTGGCCGCTACGTGTGGCCATATCCGGCCTAGCCTCGACGCCCGGCGGTGCGACGGAGATCGCCTACCTGCTGGGCAAGGATGAGACGCTACTCCGTGTGAAAGCGGCGCGCGAGCGGTTGGAGTAAAACGTTGCCGATTCAAAGTATTCAATGGTACCCCGGACATATGGCAAAAGCGCGGCGGCAGCTGATCGAACAGTTACGCCGCGTGAATGCCGTCGTCGAATTATGCGACGCGCGGCTCCCCAATTCCAGCCGCAACCCAGACTTGCAAACGTTGTGCGCCGGGAAACGCCGCTGCCTCGTGCTGAATAAGTCCGACCTAGCTGATCCGCGCGCCACCGAGACTTGGTTAAACGCGGTACGCGCCAACGGTCTGGACGCGGTGGCATTCGACGCGCTCAAAGGCCATACTCAGGATGTGCTCAAACCGATTGAGCGCGCCGTCGCTCCAGCCGTTGAACGCGCCACTTTGCGCGGCATCAACAAGACCATCCGCGTGATGGTCGTAGGTGTGCCGAACGTGGGCAAGTCCGCTTTCATCAATAAGTTGAGCGGCCGAGCCTCCGCAAAAACCGCCGACCGTCCCGGCGTCACTCGCGCGCCACAGTGGGTGCGGGTGGCCGATACGTTGGAACTGCTGGACACGCCGGGTCTGCTCTGGCCGCGCATCAACGACGCGGACGCGGCTCGGCGGCTGGCGTACTTGGGTACCATCCGCGATGAGATACTCGATCAGGAAGGTTTAGCGGAATCATTATTGCGTGAACTGATGGGCGTCGCGGCTGAAGCGGTACGTTCACGGTTCAAACTGGGTGAGGATGCTGGCCATGATGATTGTAATGACGGCTCGCTGCTGGAGGCGGTATGCTCCGGGCGCGGCTATGTGCTAAGCGGTGGCAGACGGGATACCGCGCGGGCGGCGGCGGTCGTCTTGGACGAGTTCCGCGCAGGGAAACTGGGGAGGATTACGCTTGAGCATCCGCAGTGATGAGCGGCGCGGCGCGCTGGTCGCGTATGATTCGCTATACTGGACGCAGGGTCTGCGCGTTGCGGGCATGGACGAGGCCGGGTGCGGCGCGCTGGCTGGCCCGGTAATAGCGGCGTGCGTGGGCATGCAGCCTGGGTCAGCCATCCCGGGTGTTGACGATTCAAAGAAACTCTCGCCCGCCCAGCGCGCGAACGTTTACGATAAGATTGTCGAATCGGCGTGGTTCATCGGCATTGGCTCTGCCAGTGTCGAAGAGATTGAATCGTTGAACATCCTCAACGCGACACGATTGGCAATGGTTCGCGCGGCGCAGGGCTTGGAATCCGACCTGCTGTTGGTGGATTCGAGGCAGGATCTGCCGATAGCTTGCGCCCAGCTGGGGATTACGCATGGCGACGCTACGTCGTACTCGATCGCGGCGGCGTCAATCGTAGCGAAGGTTACGCGGGATAGGCTGATGGAATCGCTGGACGCGGACTTCGCCGAATACGGCTTCGCGAAACATAAGGGCTATGGAACCGCCGCGCATTATGAAACTATTCTGCGGTTTGGTCCGTCTATACTGCATAGGCCGTCGTTTTTGCGAAATTTGAGTGAGAAGGTGCGGGCATGACGAACGCTGCTAAAAATGACGCGCTGGCGTTTGGACGCATAGCCGAGGATCAGGCGTCGGCGTTCTTGCAAAACCGTGGGTACATCGTGCTGGATCGCAATTATCACACACGCACGGGCGAAGTGGATATCGTGGCGAGATACGGCGAAACGGTAGCGTTTGTTGAGGTAAAGGCGCGCGGCGGCTCGGCGTACGGTTATCCGCGTGAGGCGGTGGACAGGCGGAAGCAATCGCGCGTTGTTAAGACCGCTTCATCATGGCTGTACAAGCATGGATTGGACGAGGCCAACGTGCGGTTTGACGTGATCGAAATATACGGCGGCAGGATATATCATTGGCGCAACGCGTTTGACGCGACGGATATGGTGGCATAATAGCATTATCATACAAAGGAGATCAAGCATGACGAGGGATAGCGCGCCGCGGTATAGGCGGCGTTTAATGTTGATATTCGCGGTGTGTCTCATATGCATCGCGCTTTTCACCGTACGCGCAGCGGCTGAATCCGCAGTTATCGAAGAGGCTGCAGCGATCGAAGGCAACCTACTGGTTAACGGCGACTTCTCACTTGGGGATGAGGCGTCGGGCTTGCCCGCCAATTGGACGCGCAGCATGTGGCGCACCGAGTGGGGTGTCAGCAATCTCACCTGGGCGTCCGGCGAAATCAAGGTTGAGAACGCTCTCACGAACGACGCGCGCTTCATACAGACCGTAAACGTTGAGCCTGAAACATGGTACCGATTATCCGGCGACATCAAGGCGGAGAACATCAACGACACTCCTGGCCGCACGGGTGCAAACCTATCCGTCCTGGGGGCTTACGCTACGCTGCCGTCCGTATTCGACACCGCCGGCGAGTGGCAGCACACGGAAGTTTATGTATTCACGTATAAAGGACAGCATACGGCGGACGTTGCCGCGCGTTTGGGCGGATATAGCAGCGATTCAACCGGCGTGGCATGGTTCGACAACCTGTCGATGGTCAAGGTGGATGCGCCTGAATCCGGCAAGCCTATACTGATCCTGGAGCCTCCGGCCACGCCTGTGAAGGAGCCTGTCGCGCTGTCGAACGGCGGCGGATTGTGGACACTGCTGATATTATTTGCGGCGGCTATGGCGGCGGCTTGGATATCCATGTGGCGAATGCCAGGTCAAGCTGCCATGCGTGCAGTATGGCTGGGCTTGATCCTGGCCGTTGCTGCGGCGTTGAGGGTATTCCTGGCGGCGACGGTCAAGGGTTACGGTGTGGATATCAATTGCTGGCACGCGTGGGCGTTGAGGATGGCGCAGGTTGGTCCGTCGGGATTTTACGGAACGGGCGCCGAGGGATACTTCTGCGACTATCCGCCGGGTTATCTGTATTTCCTATGGCCGATCGGCTTGATGATTCGCGCACTAAATGTGACTGCGGATTCCAGCGGGCTGCAGCTGCTGGTTAAAACAGGGCCGATTCTGGCTGACCTTGGTATAATCCTATTCTTATGGAGAATTGGCGAATCCTGTAGCACTACATCATCCAAATCCTCAACATCTTCAACCGCCATCCACCTTGGCATACCGCTGGCGCTGCTATATGCGCTGAACCCAGCGTCGCTTGTGATCGGTGCGGCTTGGGGGCAGATCGACGCGGCGTTGGCATTGGGGCTAGGGCTGACGCTGTGGCGTGCAAGCAAGGATGACTACCGTACCGCCCTACCATTATACCTGCTGACGGTATTGGTAAAACCCCAAGCGCTGTTGGTTGGTCCGCTGGGTCTATTCGCGCTGATAATCCATTTGAGCAGAAACAAGTGGGATAGGCGCGAGCTATTCAACGCGCTTACGGGATTGGCGGCGGGATTGGCGCTGTGTTTCGCGCTACTGCTGCCGTTTTGTGTGAAGATCGGCTGGTCTTGGCTGCCGGGCAAATATTTCGGGACGATGGGTTCGTATGACTACGCGACGGTGAACGCCGCGAACCTATACTTCCTGATGCGCGGCAACTGGGTCACAACTTCGACGGCGTTCGCGGGCAACCTGACCTTCCGCGAAGTCGCGCTGCTGCTGATGGGCTTGACGCTGGGCGGAACGTTGTGGCTTTACTGGAAGGCGAAGGATCAGAGGTCGATCTTCCTCATAGCGGGATTGACATTCCTGGGATTCTTCCTGTTCTCATTCAGGATGCACGAGCGGTATCTGTTCCCGGCGATCGTGTGCTTCCTGGCGGCGTACGCGATGCAGTGGGATGGGCGGCTGCTGTGGCTGACCCTCGGCCTGTCGGTAACGATGTTCTTTAACGTCTGGCTGGTGCTGATGAACGAACACCTGACAGCATTCGCGCCGGGATGTGTGATAGCGTCGTTCAACCTGGCGTTGGGTGGCTTGGCCGGATGGACGGGCTGGGAGTTATGCGTTCGAGGCATGGTGAGGCAGTGGGGGATCAACCCGGCGTACGCATCCGATCGAGCGCAAGTGCTGGGCACCGTGCGGACGGGCGGCGACATAGCCGCGCCACTGGATCTGGATAGGCGCATATTGGGTAAGTCGGACGCGCGGCTATCGTTCAAACGGCTGGATTGGCTGTTGATTCTGGGGCTGACTGCCGTGTACGCGGTCGTCGCTTTCTGGGGATTGGGCGATAATATTGCGCCGCAGACATTCTACCGTTCGACAGGGATCAATGAGACGGTCATGTTCGATCTGGGCGAGACGCGCACATTCTCGATACTGTATTATAACGGCATCTCGTCCGGCGAGATGTATTGGTCGGTCAGCGAGGACGGTGAGAACTGGTCGGAGCTGTACATGGGTTCGTCGCGAGGCGAGTGTTTCAGATGGAAGTATAACGTTTATTCATATCGCAATGAGAATAACGAGCCGCAGTATGTCGATTCATCCATATTATGGCATAATGCGCGCTACGTGCGGCTGACTCCCGAGATGCCCGGCATGATGCTGGGCGAGGTGGTATTCCACGATGAATCGGGGAATACGCTGCCCGTTTCGGATGTATACCTTGAAGGTGTGACCTCCATTGTGGCGGGCGAATGGACCGACGCTGGCAGCCTGATCGATGAGCAGGGCGTAGCACCAGAGAAGCCATCCTACATGAACGGCACCTACTTCGACGAGATATACCACGCGCGCACGGGATTCGAGTACCTGCACCGGATGCCGCCGCTGGAGACGACGCATCCGCCGCTGGGTAAGGTCGCCATCATGTGGTCCATCTCGACGTTTGGGATGACGCCGTTTGGCTGGCGGTTCCCGGGGACGATGGCGGGCGTGCTGATGATCCCGGCATTATACCTGCTGGCCAAGCAGCTATTCAAGAAAACGAAGTGGGCCGCGCTGGCCGCGTCACTGCTGGCCCTGGATCTGATGCACCTGACCCAGACGAGGATAGCGACGATAGATAGTTACCCAGTATTATTCATTATACTGATGTACTGGTGTATGATCCGTTACTTCCAGATGAGTATATTCAGGGATGGATTGTGGCGGCCGCTGGGCTGGCTGGCGCTGTCGGGGCTGTTCATGGCCGGGGCAATATCCAGCAAATGGATTGGGATATACGCGTCGGCAGGGCTGGTAGTGATATTATTCTGGTCGTTCGCGCAAAGGATTCGGGAATATATCTACGCAACGGACCGTTCGCGGGAGGTATCCAGCGAGGTCTTTAAGGCGGTGCACCGATTCCCATCCCAGATGGGCGTGACCATCGGCTGGTGCGTAATGTGGTTCCTGGCTATCCCGGCGGGGATATACGCGCTAAGCTATATCCCGGATCTGACCGCAACTGGCCCGTATTCATTGCGGCGGCTGATCATGGCGCAGTCGTCCATGTTTAGCTATCACAGCGCCTTGGTGGATGATCATCCGTTCAAGTCGAGGTGGTATGAGTGGCCGTTCGACTTTCGGCCCATGTGGTATTATACGGCGAATTATCAACCGGAGGGCAAGGTTTCGACCATCCTCGCGTTCGGGAATCCCGCCATATGGTGGAGCGGATTGGCTGGATTGGTTGTGACAGCGGTTTACTGGATTCGACGGCGGGTTTCGCCGCTGTTTAGCAGGTTAAATGATGATCCAATCCCGTCGCTGCTGCTGATTGGGTTCCTGGCCGAATTCCTGCCGTGGGCGTTGGTGCCTCGGTCGATGTTCATCTATCACTACTTCGCGAGCACGCCGTTCATTATACTGTGCGCGATATGGTGTCTGCGGCGGTGGGAGGAGCGATCGCCGATAGCAGGGCGGCACGCGCGAATTTTGCTGATCGTTGCGGCAGCGATGCTGTTTGTCGGATTCTATCCATTCGCGACGGGCGTGACGTTCCCGCGTGTTTGGGCTAACGCGATGAATTGGTTCTCGAAGGTGAAGCTGCCGGGTTGGAAATACCAAGGCTGGCTGTGGTATTGATGGATGCGTGAACGTTTTCAGGGCGTATGGTCCGGATGGTTCGGCCAGCTGATCCGGTTCGGGTTGATCGGCGTGCTGAATACCGCGCTGTCATATGGGATATATACGCTGGGCGTGCGGCTGGCAGTGTACGCGCCGCTGGCTTGGGTTATAGGATATGTGCTGGGTATGGCGTTAAGTCTGACGCTCAATACGCGCTGGACATTCAGGCAAAGGGAACAGCTGCGCGGCAGCCAGGTTGTTCGGTTTTTGGTCGTGAACCTTGTCTCGCTGGGCGTGAGCACGGGGATAGTCGCGCTGCTGACGGAGCATTATATGTGGGATAAGCAGTGGGCGGGCGTGGCCGCCGCGCCCGTGTCGATGTTGATTAATTATATCGGGAATAGGTTATTCGTTTACAAAAGTCGGACTGTGGATAAGGAGACGTGATTGGGAATAACGGGTTAAGGGTGAGAGCTTAATGTTCGCGCGCGTGATGAGTTATGGGCTGGAGGGTATGGAGCCGTTCGAGGTGACGGTTGAGGTCAACCAATCGGGCGGGATACCGTCGTTGGAGATTGTCGGATTGCCCGACGCATCCGTGAAGGAGGCGAAGGAGCGTGTGCGCGCCGCGTTAAACAACAGCGGACTGAAGCTGCCGCCCGCGAAGATTGTCGTTAACCTGGCTCCGGCGAATGTACGCAAGATTGGTTCGATGTACGACCTGCCTATTGCGCTGGCGATGCTGATAGGCGGCGGGATGTTTGACCAGGCCGTCGCGGATGGGATAATATTCGTTGGGGAGTTGGCGCTGGACGGGAGGCTTAGGCAGGTGCCCGGCGCGTTGCCGGGGGCGTTGTTCGCGCGCGAGAGGCATGTGAAGGCGATGCTGCTGCCGCTGGAGAATGCGCAGGAGGTCGCTTGCGTGGATAGGGTGCCGCTGTTGGCGGCATCGACGCTGCGGCAGGTGGCGGATCACCTGACAGGCGTCAAGGCGATCGAGCCGTTGAAGCCTGTTTCCTACGAATCCCTGCGCGCGCCTGTCGCCGGAGCGTATGATCTTAAGTTCGTACGCGGTCAGTATGAAGCGAAGCGGGTGCTGGAAATCGCGGCGGCTGGCGGTCACAATATGCTGATGGTAGGCCCGCCGGGTTCGGGGAAAACGCTGCTTGCGCGGTGTCTGCCGGGCATACTGCCCGACATGAGCTTTGACGAGGCGCTGGAAGCCACGCGGATACACAGCGCGGCTGGACGGTTAGGCGCGGGCAGTGCGATGCTGACGGAGAGGCCGTTTCGCGCGCCGCATCATACGGCGTCAGCGGTGTCGCTGGTGGGCGGCGGCAGGGATGCCTCGCCGGGGGAAATCTCGTTCGCGCATCACGGGGTGTTGTTTCTAGACGAGCTGCCAGAATATGACAAACGGGTACTGGAGGCGCTCCGACAGCCGCTGGAGGATGGTCAGGTGGCCATCGCGAGGGTGCACGCGCGAAGGGTCTACCCGGCGCGGGTGATGCTGGTGGCGGCGATGAACCCCTGCAAGTGCGGGTATTACGGTCAGGATGGCGGCAGGTGCAAGTGTTCGGAAGCGGAGGTCGTGAAGTATCAGAGCAGGATATCAGGCCCGCTGCTGGACAGGATTGATTTGAGGATACGGGTGGGCGAGGTGCCGATCGAGGCGCTGACGCTCAACGCGCCGATGGCGGAGTCGTCGGACGCAGTCAGGGAGCGGGTGCAGGCGGCGCGAACACGACAGCTGACGAGGTATGGCGAATCGGGGATATTCACAAACGCGCAGCTTGATAACGAACTGATGCGCAAATATTGCAAACTGACGCCGGATGCGGACGCTGTGCTGATGTTTGAGACGAAGCGGCACGGCATGACGGCGCGCGCACACTTCCGGGTGTTGAGGGTTGCGCGGACGATTGCGGATCTGGCCGTGTCGGATATTATCGAAAAAGAACACGTCGCGGAGGCGGTGCGTTACCGCATGCTGGATGTGGCGACGTGGGCGTAATCGAAGGTTGTCACCGGGAATATTTGCCTGTCCTGATTTCATTGATGAACGCGTCGCCCATTGGCAAACCGGGTCTCGCCAACGTCCTGCTCACAGCCTGTTCGCGGTCATACTCAACCATGTGGATCGTGTACGAGATATCCGCCGCGTCGCCGCCTAATTCGCCGTCCAGCATCATGTAGGTCGCGGCGGTCTGCGACAGAACTATCGGATTGCCGACGCTCCCGGTGTTGAACAGCGTCCGGCCATCGCTCATCAGGTAAAACGGTTCGTGGATATCTGCGAACCCCACCACATCCGGTTTGCCCGGCACATCGAAGAACCACTCGTGTTCCTCCCTGGGCGAATCATGGTGCACCGTTTTAGGGACGACAGGCCGGCCGTGTACCAGCCGAACCTTCCGGCCGGAGAATGTGAACCAGTGCTCCAGCAGCAGCGCCGCCAGCTTCCGCAACCGCGCGCTGCCTAGTTGATTCCGATACCATTGGACTGCGTCCGAAGGCTCGGTCGCTTGCGCTATAAGCAAATCCCAGTTGCCGCCTAGGATTATCTCGCAATTCGCAAACGCCCAGTCCATCGTCTCCGGCGAGTCCGGGCCTTTGCCAATCAAGTCCCCTAGACAATATATCGTGTCCGCGCCGCGCTTCTTAATATCCTCGGCAACGGCCAGCGTCGCTGGCAGGTTGCCGTGCAGGTCGGCGATCAGCGCAATCCTCATCGATGATCTAACCCCCTTCGATTCGACAAAATAGGAGGCGGCGGCGAGAAAATGGGCAGGAAATTTATGAGCAGATCGGATATCGTCGTCGCAGTTATCCTGATTGCGCTGGCGGCGGGCGGTGGCTTGGTGTACCGCCGCACAGTCGGCGGCGGATCCGTGTCGGCAGAGATATACTTCGACGGTCAGCTCATTCAGGTTGTGGAGCTGGGGGATGAAGCGGCCGTGCCATTCAGTATACCGGAAGCCCCGAGCGTGGCAATACGTCAGGAAAATGGAGGAATATTGTTTGAATCCTCCGACTGCCCCGACCAAATCTGCGTGCGCACAGGACGGATAACGCTGCCGGGATCGTTCGCGGCCTGTCTGCCGAATAAGGTGCTGATCCAGATCGTGTTGAACAACGCCGCAAATTCGGACGACGTGGACATTATCCTCCGATGAGGCGTTCAAGCAGGGATCATCCCGGCGGGGTACGGCGCGTGGCAATCGATGGGATGCTCTTCGCGCTGGCCATGGCGCTGTCCGCTGCGGAAGGGATACTGCCCATACCCGCGCCGATGCCGGGGATTCGGCTGGGATTGGCTAACATCGTGGTGATGTACGCGGTATTCTTTGTCGGCCGATGGGATGCGCTGACCTTGGCGATGCTGAAGGGGCTATTCGCATTGCTCACACGCGGCGCTGTCGCGGGCGCGTTAAGTCTGGCGGGGAGCTTACTGTCGGTCTTAATAATGATTATGTTAATAGCAATATTCGGTAAGCATATATCTTACTTCATGCTAAGCGTCGCCGGAGCACTCGCGCATAACGCCGGACAACTGATAGTCGTCAAGCTGATATATGCGTCGCTGGCGGCGGCCGCTTTCGTGCCCATACTCACGATGTCGGGTATAGCGGCAGGGTTCGTCACGGCGGGAATATTGAGGGCGTTCATGCCCGCCGCCAAACGTATGGGTTTTATAGCTCGTCGATGATTACGCCATCTCCCGTGGGAATTCGTCGATCAGCGTGAACAGTTTAGCCTTCAAGTCCGCGCGCATAGGTACGAGCGGCAGCCGTACCGTCTCCTCGCACAGCCCGGCGTATGCCAGTGCAGCCTTCAGCGGGATCGGGCTGGTTTCCCAGAATATCGCTCGGGCAAGCGGATGCAGCGTCCTCGCCGTCTCCCGGGCTGCGGCCAGATGCCCGGCGGCGCACTCGGCATACAGCTTAACCACGGGCTTTGGGGCGAGGTTGGATAGCACGCTGATCAAACCATCGCCGCCCAGCGTGAGGTAAACCAAATTCTGATCGTCGGAGCCGCAGTATATCGCCACCCGGTCATGCACGCGGTGGAATAGTTCAACGATCTGCTCAATATTTCCACTGGCTTCCTTCAGCGCGGCGATGTTGGGATGGTCGGCCAGAATATCCATCGTGTCGGGCGTGAGGTTCAGCCCGGTGCGCGCTGGAACGTTATATATGATTAACGGTAAATCGGTGGCGTCGGCCAGCGAGGTGAAGTGCGCGATCAATCCGGACGGACTGGTTTTGTTGTAATAAGGGGTTACGGCCAGCAACGCGTCCGCGCCTAGGTCGCGCATCAACTTGCAGCGGGCGATACAGTGGGATGTGTTGTTGCCGCCAACGCCCACTACGAGTGTGGCCTTGCAACCAAGCAATTGCTTGGCGCGACATACTATCGCCAGCGACTCCTCTTCATCCAGCGTGGACGGCTCGCCCGTGGTACCCAGCACGATCAGCGCGCTGATGCCCGCGCGAAGCTGACGCTCGATCAGGCGTTCGAGCGCGTCAAAATCCACCTCGCCCGTAACCGTGAACGGCGTGGCCAGCGCAGTCGCAGCGCCTATGAATGGAGCACGTTTATTATTCATAACTATTCCTTACTTCCTGACGATGTAGCCCTCGCGCGCCAGCAGTTCGGCGGTCAGGACAGCGCCGCCGGCAGCGCCGCGCAGCGTGTTGTGGGCCAGCGCGACGAAACGGTAGTCGAACACAGGATCCGGACGCAGGCGGCCTATCGACACGCCCATGCCGTTGCCGAAGTCGCGGTCCAGCTTGGTTTGAGGGCGGTCGGGCTCCTCCATGTACTGCAGGAACGGCTTGGGCGCGCTGGGCAGATTCCAGCGCTGGGGCAGCGGCTCGAAGGCGCGCCACCGCTCGATCATCTCATCCATCTTTGGTTTTTTGATGAATTTTATCGAAACTGCGGCCATATGGCCATCCGACACGGGCACGCGGAAACACTGCGCGCTGATCGTGGGCGCGGACGCCAGCCGGATGCCTTCGTCGGTTAAGTCGCCCCAGATCTTGAGCGGCTCGATCTCGCTCTTCTCCTCCTCGCCGGGTATCAACGGATTAACGTTATCCAGAATCTCCGGGTATGTGGCGAACGTCTTGCTGCCGCCGGATATCGCTTGGTACGTTGCGGCGATGACCTTATCGGGCTGGAACTCCATCAACGGGTGCAGCACGGGCACGTAGCACTGGATCGAACAGTTCGGCTTCGCCGTGACGAACCCGACGCGCGTACCCAGCCTGCGCCGCTGCCGCTCGATGACGGGGGCGTGATGCGGGTTCAATTCCGGAATCATCATGGGCACGTCGGGCAGCATGCGCGTGGCGGAGTTATTCGACACGACAGGCGTTTCGGCCTTGGCGTAGGCTTCCTCCAGCGCCAGGGTATCGGCCTTATTCAAGCTGATCGCGCAGAATAGGAAGTCGCACGCGGACGCCACCGCCTCGACATTCGCGGCGTCCAGCACTGTCAGACCGGCCGCAGACTCGGGAATCTGCGCGGACATATACCAGCGGCCTTCGACGGCCTGCGCGTAAGTCTTGCCGGACGAGGACGCGGACGCCGCCACCACCGACAGCTTGAACCATGGATGACTTTCCAGCAATGTAACGAAACGCTGGCCGACCATCCCAGTCGCGCCAACGACACCAACCCGATATTGTTGCTCCATTATAACTATTCCTCCTTGGACATGGCCGAAACCAGTCTATATTCTACATTATGCTCGATCGCGCTGGCTTGTATGATATCAGGCGGGGTTGGGCATGTCAATATTTCTATCGGATTCGCTATTAATTCTCATGGGTTTCTCATGCAGTCGAGGCGCGGCTGGTATATAATGTCTAGTGGGTGGATGCCAACGCCCGGAAGGAGATTTACTAAATGTCCAATATGCTCAATAGATTCAACAAAAAGGCGCTGATTGTGGTTGCCGTCTCGCTCGCGATGCTGATGCTGTTGTCCGGCTGCACCAGCCTGTTGATCGGTTCGGGAACGATTACCAGCGAGGAGCGAACGGTGTCCGAGTTTGACAGCATCGTATTCAACGGAGCGGGTGAGGTGACGGTCAGCTTCGCCGACCGATACAGCGTAAACGTCACGACGGACAGCAGCGCCCAGCAGCACGTCAAGACGACCGTGACTGGCGGTGCGCTCAACATCGGCAGCGCGCTCAACATCAGCATGGATCTGCCGGCCGCCAGGACGACGAAACTGGCGATCGACATAACGATGCCTACGCTGACAGCCATCGATATGGAGGGAGCGGGTTCGATAACGTTGAATGAGGGAAGCGCCGAGAGCCTTACGATAAAGCTGGCTGGCGTCGGCAGTGTGGACGCGACGAGGTACCAGGTTAAGCATGCCACAGTCAACCTAGGTGGCGTAGGCACGCTGAAGGTTTGGGCCACGGACTCGCTCGACGGGAATCTGTCGGGGGTCGGCCAACTGGTTTACAAGGGCAACCCAACGCTGAATGTCCAGCATGACGGCGTCGGGAGTATCGTGCGGCAGTAGAACGGCGGCAAAGCCGTCGCTTGTGTATTTTTTGACAAAACGGGAGGGTTCGTGTATAATTAGGTAAGTTGTGGGCGATGGAGGAAGTTATATGACCATAAATCATATGACCGTAATGGAAAACGCTGCCGCGGCCAAGGATGCCTCTAGGCGGCTGGCCGCTACGCCGTTGAGCGTGCGCAACGCGGCGCTGCTGGGGATCGCGGACGCGCTGTACGCCGCGCGCGAGACCATATTCGCCGCCAATGCCCGCGACCTGGCAGCCGCCCAAAGCCTCCCCGCACCGCTGCTCAAACGGCTGAAGTATGACGCGCACAAGCTGGATGAATCCATTGCCGAGCTGCATGCCATCGCTGCCCAGCCCGATCCGATCGGGCGGACGCTAGTATCCACACAGATCGCAGACAGCCTGGAACTGTACCGCGTAAGCTGTCCGATCGGCGTGATCGGCATGGTATTCGAGTCGCGGCCGGACGCGCTGGTGCAGATTGCCGCGCTGTGCCTTAAGACGGGGAATTCAGTATTGCTTAAGGGCGGATCGGAGGCGCTGGAGACCAACCGCGCGTTGTTTGCCGTCCTGAATGCCGCCGCGCTCGATGCGGGCATACCCGACGGCTGGGCCGCCTTGCTGGAATCCCGCGAGGACGTCGCCTCCATGCTCGCGCTGGATGAGTATATATCGCTGCTGATACCGCGCGGCAGCAACGCGTTCGTCCAGTATATCATGGATAATACCAAAATTCCCGTACTCGGGCACGCGGAAGGCCTGTGCCACGTCTATATGGATAGATACAATGGAGGCGCGGCCGGACGTGATGAATTCATAACGATGGCGACGAAGATCGTCCGCGACAGCAAGCTGCAGTATCCGGCGGTATGCAACGCCATCGAAACGCTGTTAATCCATGCGGATATCGCCGAGGACGCGCTGCCGATTATAGCGAAAGGAATGTCCGAGTGTGAGCTGAGAGGCGACGAGCGCACCCGCGCTATTGTCGATTGCATACCCGCCTCGGTTGAAGATTGGGATACGGAGTACCTCGACGCGATCCTGTCGATTCGTGTCGTATCCAGCTTGGATGAGGCTATCGCTCACATAAACCGACACGGTTCGGGGCATACGGACGCGATCGTTACGCTGTCGGCGGAGAACGCGACGCGGTTCCTGAACGAGGTGGACAGCGCGGACGTGTTCTGGAATTGTTCGACACGGTTCGCGGACGGCTACCGATTCGGGCTGGGCGCGGAGGTCGGCGTATCGACGACCAAGATCCAAGCGCGCGGGCCGGTCGGCATGGATGGCCTGATGACGTATAAATATAAGCTGATCGGAGCCGGACAGACCGTCCAAGGCTTCGCGGACGGGGAATGGACTTACGCGCACACACCCATACGGAAGGAGTGTCCGGTGTGATGGGTCGGCGGCGCATACTCTACGCCCACATGAAGCGCGCGCTGGATATCGTGTGCGCGGCTGTATTGCTGATACTGCTGTGCCCGGTATTCGTCATTATTTCCGTCATGATCTGCCTGGATTCGCCCGGCCCGGTGTTCTTCCTGCAGCGGCGGGTGGGTCGGGGCGGCGGGTTGTTTCGTATATACAAATTCCGCACGATGTATACGTTCGCGCCGCGATCGGTGGCGACTAGCGAGCTGCGCAACGCGGGCGCGGTCATCACCCCTATCGGCCGGACGCTGCGCAAATCCAGCATCGATGAGCTGCCCCAGCTCATAAACGTCCTGCGGGGCGAGATGAGCCTGATCGGGCCGAGGCCGCTGGTGCCGGAGGAAGCCGTGGTTCACGAGGCGCGGCAGATACTCGGCGCATATAACGTCCGCCCGGGGATTACGGGCTGGGCGCAGGTGAATGGCCGCGACTGCGTGAACGCGCAGACTAAGGCCGAGCTGGACGCCTATTATGCCGCGCATCTGTCGCTTCGGATGGACGCGAAGGTTATACTCTACTCCGTAATGTGCGTCATAACTGCGCGCGGGATTCAGGAGGGCGGCGAGGTTCCGAACGATTCGATGGAGGATGCTGTCGAACGGCCGAAGCCGCGCAATCGTCAGAATGAGTGGTTCGCGCGGTACGATGTCGAATCGTCGCGCGTGTATTCGCGCAGCGCGGGCCGCCAGCCGCGAGCGCCGGGGGCTTGACGAGTGCGCGGGTTAGTCATAATCAATCAACAGTATCCGCCCGAGACGGCCGCTACGGGGCAGTTGATGCGCGGATTAGCGCGAACGATGGCGGCATCGGAGCGGTTTGAGTCGGTTCGTCTCGTATGCGGCCGGACGTTTTATGCGAAGGATTCGGGTAGCGAGTTCGACGCGGACGCCGTTGCAATTGACAAGGACGATGCTGAAAACGGCGTGCTAGTTCAACGTCTATGGAATTCAACCTTTCCGAAACAATCCTTGCCCGGGAAGCTGTTCAACCATTTGACGTTCATGCTGTCGCTATTATTCTATAGTATTGATAAAAATAATACGGTATTGGTAACGACCGCGCCACCGCTGGCCGTGGTTATACTCGCGCTCAAAAAATCGTTGATGCTCAACCCCTTTGACCTGGTGATGAGCGTGCAGGATTTGTACCCGGATGTGCTCGTCGCGGCGGGTTCGGCCAATGCGAATGGGCTGGTGTGCCGCGCGCTCCGGGCCATGATGCGCCGCGCGATGTCGGCGTGCCGGACGGTCGCGGCCATTTCGACGGATATGGCGGCGCATCTGCGGCTGATGTACGGGCTGGAAGGCGTTGCCGTCATACCCAACCCTGCGTTGGATTCTGTAAAAACGTTACCCTTCAATCAAGAAAAATCAAGGCGCGGCTGGGACGGCAGGTTTGTCGTGCAATACAGCGGCAACTTCGGCGCTGCGCATGAATATATGACGATGCTGGACGTCATGCGGCTATTATCCGGCCGGGATGACATCCTCTTCCATATAGCGGGCGGCGGCTCGCACTATGACGCGCTGAAGCGTGAAGCGGAGGCTCTGCCGAACGCAGTTTTTGAAGGATTCGCTCCGGCCAGCGAGCTGTCGGAGCGGCTGGCGCTGGCGGATTTGGCGGTGGTAATCTTCGACGGGGCTTTCAGGGACGTGCTGCTGCCCAGCAAGTATGCCGGAATATTGGCCAGCGGACGGCCTGTGCTGCTGATCTCCGGGTGTGTGAACGATATCACGCGGGACATTCAGCGCGAAGGAATTGGGCTGTGCTTTGGTCACGGCGAGTCGGAAGCCATCGCCGGGGCTATTGTTGACTTGGCCGCAAATCCGCACCAGGCGCGGGCGATGGGTTATCGGGCGAGAATGTTATACGATCGGGCGTACTATACTGAAGCGGCTTACGCAAAGTACGCGGATATGTTGGAAGGGTAATAATTATGTCATCCGAATCATTGACGATGCGGCAAGTTAACGCCGCGTTTCTGCGCCAGAGTATGGACGACAGCTGGGCCGATTACCGCGCTATAGCAACGCGCGCCGAGAAGGATACCTGGTCGGATGTGGTGATCACCGCGTCGAACGAGGCGCAGGCCGACGCCTACCGCGCGCAGGTTGAACGGCGGATGCGGCGCGGCTGGCTGCCCGCGCAGACGCGTTTCGCAGTGATCGCCGATCCCGAAGGCAAGCGCGTGGGCAGCGGCGGCGCGACGCTGCACCTGCTGAAAACGCTTCGGCATCGGAAGAATTCTGAACCCTTCGCGAAACACCGCATACTGGTGCTGCATTCAGGCGGCGATAGTCAGCGGGTACCGCAGTATTCCGCGCTGGGCAAGCTGTTCTCGCCCGTGCCGCGGACGCTGCCGGACGGCCGCGTTTCATCCCTATTCGACGAATTAATGATCGCGCTGGCGGGGGTGCCCGCGCGGTTGCCGGGCGGGATGCTGACGCTGTGCGGGGATGTGCTGCTGTTATTCAGCGCGCTCCAGATCGATTTGGAATGGTCGAAGGCCGCGTGCCTGACCGTCGGCGTGCCGGTCGAGGCGGGCGAAAGGCATGGCGTATTCCTGGATGATTCGCGCGGATTCGTGAAAGCGTTTATGCATAAGCAACCGTTATCCATATTAAAGGAAAGCGGCGCTGTGCTCGAAGGCAATCGTGTGCATCTGGATACGGGCGCGGTGTGGATGGATTCGTCGCTGCTGGAACGGCTAGCCGACCTGGTTGAGGACGACGCGGCGGCCGGACGATTCATCAACGAGGATACGCGGTTGAGTTTTTACGGCGACTTCCTGTACCCGATGGCCATCGACGCGACGCTGGATTCATACTTGGCGCAGGAGGCTGAAGGCCGGCACACCGCCGCGCTGGACGATTGCCGCCGCGCGCTGTGGAATGTGCTTAGCCGCACGCCGCTTAGGATGATCTGCCTGTCTCCGGCGCGGTTCATCCACTTTGGTACTACAACAGAATTACACCAGCTGATGCTCGGCGCCGAGGAAAAGAGCGGCGAACTGAACTGGCGGCGGTATTCATTATGCGCAGGCAGGCTGGATTCCGGGGCCGGGGTGCGCGGCTGGGTGCAGCCGGGAGCGCGGATCGGCGCTGGGAGTTACCTGGAATCCTCGCGCGTGGGCCATGCCGCCACGATCGGCGAGGGCTGCGCGTTATCGCATGTGCAATGGCTGGAAGGCGCGGTGCCGGATGGAATCGCGCTGCACGGGCTGCCGCTTAGGGACGGGCGGTTCGTCATCAGAGTGTACGGTGTGACGGATAACCCCAAGGCCGCGTGGCGTTCGAGCCGACTGGGGAGACTGCCGGACGTGGGTATTCCCGATTCGACGCCGCTGTGGGAAGCGCCGCTGTTCACGCCCGGCGGTTCGTGGGCGGAAGCGGCGAAAAATGCGCGAACCTTGCTAGGCTTGATGGAGGAGAATGGCGACGCAGAGGCGCTGCGCGGGTGGCTTGCTTCCGAACGGTTGAGCCTCAAGGAGAGTTTCGCGCTGGCCGACGTCACGAAGGTACTGTGCGAAGAGGATAACATCGAGGATATTATACGTGTAGAACGAATGCTCCAGGCGTTGAAAGCGGGCGAGACGTACGCGCACGCGGCATCCAATATTTCCCACGGCGGTAAGGAACGCGAGCGGCAGATCCGGCGGTTGTCGGCGGTAGCGGAAACCGCGCCGTATCCGCTGGGTATGCGTTTGAGCCATGCCTTATACCACATGACGAACGATCCCGTCTACGAGGATCAATGTTATGGATCAATAAATACATATATGTTTGAAGCTTCGGCGGGGGATTTGGCCGGGGCTGCGGATGTGCGGATGATCCGCGACAGCGCGGAGGCGACGCTGCCCGCGCGGATCAACTTCGGCGGCGGCTGGAGCGACACGCCGCCATACTGCCTGCAGGAGGGCGGGACGGTGCTCAACGCCGCCATATTGCTGGACGGAAAACAGCCGCTTCGCGCGTGGGCGCGGCGGCTTGCACAACCTGTCGTTAGGCTGGAGATGGTTGATCCGCATGCGTCCGGCCCGGACGACAGCGTTCGCGCGGCGGAATTCGACAGCATGAACCGATTGAGCGCGGACATTGATCCGCGTGAACCGTTCGCGCTGGGACGCGCCGTGCTGATCGCTTCGGGGATAGTGCCGCGCGGCGCGACAGGCCCGATCCCGGCAGAACGCTGGGGCGGCGGGCTGCTGGTTGGCGTGTCGAGCGAACTGCCCAAGGGTTCCGGGTTAGGCGGATCGAGCATACTGGCGGCGGCGGCAATACGCGCGGTTTCGCAATTATTCGGTTTGCCGGACGACGACGCGGTTGTTCTTGAAAAGACGCTGCTGGCCGAGCAGGTGATGGCCACGGGCGGCGGCTGGCAGGATCAGGCTGGCGCGCTGTTCCCGGGCGTTAAGCTGTTCACATCGTGTGAAGGCGCGCCGCAGCGGTTGAACGTCCAACAGGTGCGCATATCCCAGCAGACGCTGGACGAATTGAACGCGCGGCTTTCTCTGATCTACACGGGGCAGCGTCGTCTGGCACGCAACATACTGCGCGAGATCGTGGGCAAGGTGATCGACGCCGACCGCGAGTCGCTGAAAATTCTGGCTAAGATACAGCGGCTGGCCTCGCTCATGGCGTTCGAGCTGGAGCGCGGGAACATCAAGGCGTTCGCGCGGCTGTTGAATCAGCATTGGACGCTGTCCAAGGCGTTGGATCCCGGTTCAACCAACCGCTGCATCGACCTGATGGAGCAGGTCTGCGCGGATCTGATCGACGGCGCTATGATCTGCGGCGCGGGCGGCGGCGGTTTTTTCGCGGTGGTCAGGAAGGCGGGCATAACGGAGGCGCGGTTAGCGGCGCGGCTGGATGAATGCTTCCAGGAAAGCGGCGTGTCTGTGTGGCCTTGCAGGATAACTTAACAGGATTATTAAGTTATTATAACTTAATTTGAGAACACCAGCCGCTCACCGCTGGGGCCGCTTACGCAGAATAGGCCGTCGCCGATATCCTTGATCGGTGCGCCAGCGTCGGTCAGTCTGCCCATTGCACCGGGCGCGGCGGTTAAAGCAATGCTGTCGATGCAGTCCATGGTATCCGGTTTTTCCATATTGTCTGAATTACTAAGGCTCGCGCGGACGATCAGGTGGTCGTCGTTGATGCCGTAACGCGCATCGCCGCGAAGCGTGCCCCTGGATTCAAGGCCAAGCTCCGTCGTATAATGCGCGCGGAGGTTGTCCAGCTTATCGGCGGGCGCGTTGATCACGATGCCGTCGAATGAGGCAATCGTGTCGGTCACAAACGGAGGCTTGCGGATGTCCTCTTCACGCTGGATCAGTTCGAATAGCGCGCCGCTGATATCCTTATAGAAGACTAACCGTCCCACGCCCGACAGCGCCGCTCTGGGCGGGCCGGTGAATTCAAAGCCCTGTCCGGCGAGGAATTCATACGCAGAATCCAGGCTCTGCGGGTGGACCAGATACGCCACATGCGCAAAGCCCGTACGCGCGTCAGGCGCCACACCGATGATCTCAACCACGCCCGCGCCGATCTGCGCGTAAATGAAGCGATGCTTCCAATCCTGCGACGCTGAGTTGCGTATCAGTATGCCGCCCAGCGTGTCCCGGTAAAATCGAATGGATTCATCAATATTATGAGTGAATAGGCCTACATGGTTAAGTTCGCGGATGATCATAGGATTAATCCCCCCCTTAGGTTGATTATAGCGGATAACGGGTTGGGGATCAAGCGACGCTTAGGGTGACCAGCAATTCCAAATTTGAGAATCCTTAAGGAGCAGGATCATTGCCCGCGACGGCGGCAGTCTCTGTCGTCTTTGCTCTGCTTTTGTATGAGCGCCATCTTTTTTTCGTGATGATATGCTGGTCTGTCTTTAAGCCAAATGCACTGTGCAAACCGCGCTTCTTTGTCTATGACTTCCTGGGACAGCCTCGCCTTTTTTCCCTTGGCGACCTGTCTATTAGGCGTTATATGTGTCTGTTCCACAAACCACCGCGGGTCGCTTGCCTTCTTGCGGTTCAACTGCGAGGGATTGTTCACAAGCCGCTGCGCACGATCTGTCTGCCCCGCCCGAACCTCACGCTGGTACGCCTTATATTTGGGCGAGTAGGAGACAATCAGTTTCTGCTCCAGTGTAGCGCGTTTGAATATTTCTTCCAATGCCTTCGGATTCATCGCACTCAACGTTCTCCATATCGTTAACCGATGCGGTATCCCATTGGGGAGAGGTAAATATTTCCTCAACCATCTTTCCCGCAATTTGGCAAAGTGCACTATCTTGCTGATGCTATCCGCTCCGCACAGCATCGCCACTATACTTATCACCAGAATTTCCTCCAGCGTGTGCTTTGTCTTCCATGATTGCCGGGCATCCTTTATTCTTCGTATTTGCTTGATGATGTACCTCGTCTCTTTTGCTCCTTTCCTTGCTCCCTCCATTCTTTTTCGACACTCTTTTCTTCCTTCCTCTTGATTACTAAATATAATCTTTATCTTTTTCGTGTACAGGCCCTAAAATGATTTTCATGAACAAGCCCTGAAATGATTTTGCCCTGTGCTTGACATCCTGAGCCACCGATGCTATAATTACACCTTGGTATCGGTCGTCCTGTGGGCTGTTCGTGAACCTGCGCCTGTAGCTCAGCTGGATAGAGCAACGGCCTTCTAAGCCGTTGGCCGGGGGTTCGAATCCCTTCAGGCGCGCCATGGTTTTGGTGGATGTAGTTCAGTGGTAGAGCGCCAGATTGTGGCTCTGGAAGTCGTGGGTTCAAAACCCATCATCCACCCCACGTCGCAGCGTCGCATCCGCTCCTTTGGGAAGGGGACTCGCGTCCCCCTCCCAACCTCCCCCTGGGGTTTGGATCGAACGGGAGTTTGGTCGGACGGCGGTGGACGGGGATTAGGAGCGGATGCAAAATTAGGTTAGGCACCATTATGTGGATGGCTGCATACATTAAGGGGTATCAATAGCATTAAAATGGGATGTAGCCAAGCGGTAAGGCACGGGACTTTGACTCCCGCATTCGCAGGTTCAAATCCTGCCATCCCAGCCATGACCCACTAGCTCAGTCGGCAGAGCACTTCACTTTTAATGAAGGTGTCCGGAGTTCGATTCTCCGGTGGGTCACAATGTACAAGCCGTTGGGATTCCTTGGGAATCTCAACGGCGCAGAGCGTCGACAAACCTGACAGGAGATCAGACCTACCGGGTTCGTTATTTATAAAGATGTAATTTGTTATCTCAATAACTAATGCAGAGAAATGGATCATCCGTTTCACATTCTGCACCGCAGCATACAGAAAACCTAGTTGCCAGGCAGTTTAACAATAAAAACAGTCCCGCCGATATCACTCTCCACGCGAATCGTCCCGTGATGGGCATGAACGATACTCTGCGCGATGGCCAAACCCAGTCCGTAGCCTTCGCTGGAGCGAGCGGCGTCGGCGCGGTAGAATCGCTCGAAGAGATGCTCTTTGGCCTGAGGGGTTAAGGGTTCGCCCATATTGCGAACGGTGAGTTGCGTCCACAAGTCGCGGATGGTCAGGGAGACAGCGACCGTCTCGCCAGCGGGTGAGAATTTTACGGCGTTATCCAGCAGAATACCCAGCAGACGATCCAGCGCTGCGCTGTCGCCTTGAACGATTATGTTGGATGTGATCGCGTACGCGTCGATTGTCACTTCTTTGTCGAACGCGACGGATTCAAACGTCAGGCATGCACCGATCGTCAAGTCGCTCATGTTTACGGGAGCGAATCGCGGTTCTTCCTTTTCCATATCGGATTTAGCAAGGAAGAGCATCTGATCGACTAAGCGGCGCATCTTGTGTGCTTCGGCCCCGGTGTTCTCGATCCATTTGGATGGTTGACCGACGACTTCACTGTCGTGAGACATAAGGATCTCCATATTCGCCAGGATGACGGTCAGCGGCGTTTTGAGCTCGTGCGACGCGTCAGCCAGAAATCTCTGCTGCTGCTGCCAACTGCGCTCGACAGGCCGCACGATCCATCGCGCTATAAATATATTCATTATGAAAAACCCAGTCATTACACCTGTAAATGATAGGATAGTCATCCAGATAGCGCTGCTGATCAACCGAGACTCCGATGCGGTATCAACAAACGCGATACGAATACTATCGCGCGCCTGCTCACTTTCCAATGGAAACTTGTTATCAATGAATGTGATCGGCGGTCCGCCTGGGCCAATCGGTTCGCGGATATCTGGTATGCGTTCATAACTTATTAGGAATCTTAGGTTATATTCTGATAATATACCAGTTTCCAAGTTATTTTCTGAACTTATGTCAATCGCAATACGCGCCAATTCCGGCAGCGATTCCAGAAAACCTTCGGCATCACGGTCAACGTTCTGCAGCCATAATAATGACGCAGTCTTATCAGCGTGCAAAATGATCGTGAACGCGGGTGTCTGCGACACGGAGACTTGCTCACGCTCGGCAACGCGGTGGCCAATGTGCTGGCTTTCACGCGCGGATATCGCCCAGTTAAGGGTGTTCAGGGTTTCTTGACGCGCGTTTACGACGCTGGCGAATAGCAATGCGCCGAATATCACCGCCAGCAGCAGCGCGACCAGCAGCGTTGTTACGATAATGTACTTGCGGCGCAGCGCGCGTATCATACCGCCTGCGCCTCCAAACGATACCCCACCTTGCGCACGGTCTCAACGCCTACTGCAGAACCCAGGTAATGCAGTTTCTTCCTAATGAATGAAATATACGCCTCGACATTGTTATCCTCTGCGGATGAATCAGCGCCCCAGACTCGTGTGATCAGCTCCTCCTTAGGCGTGATAGCCTCGCCTCCTGCTATTAGCAGCTTGATGATCTCAAATTCCTTGAAACCCAGTTTGACAGACCGCGTGCCGCACTGAAGGATATTTGTTGATATGTTGAGCGTCAGGTCTGAAAAGTCGCATGTTTCCAGTATAACCTCGCCGCGCCGTCGCGTCATTGCGCGTACACGCGCCAGCAATTCATCCGACGCGAAGGGTTTTGTCATATAATCATCCGCGCCGCAGTCCAGCCCGCGAACCTTACTGCTCACCTCATCCCTTGCCGTCAGCATCAGTATAGGTGTAGAAACTTTATCCTGGCGCAACTGACGCGCCACATCAAAGCCATTCATGCCCGGCAGCATGACATCCAGCAATATCAGGTCATACTGCCCCAGCTTCGCGTAATCCAGCCCATCGCGGCCATTGTACACCACGTCGGACTGAATCTTCTGACCCTTAAGGATCTGTTCCAGCGCTTGAGCCAGGCGCGGTTCATCTTCCACAACCAAGACGCGCATCCAACATCCCTCCAACTAACATGCCCATATTGTAACACACATTGCTGAAATAAACCTGAAAGAGTTTTTTCAGCTAGATTTAAGTTTAAGGTGCTATACTGCTTGTGTCGAGGAAAACGACAAAATACAGTGGAGGTGCGATTGGTTATGGAATTGAATATATTTGAACGGCAGGAAAGCAAGTACATGGTAAGCGCTCGGCAGATGAATGCGCTGCTGGACTTATGCGGCAAGCGTCTGTGTGCGGATGGGTATTATCGTTATGAAATCCGCAGCATTTACTTTGATACGGATAACTATGATCTGGTGCGGGCATCGATCGAGAAGCCCATTTACAAGGAGAAGCTGCGGCTGCGTTCGTATGGCCAGGCGAGCGACGACGCGAGCGTGTTCATTGAATTGAAAAAGAAATTTAACAGTATTGTTTATAAGAGACGCGCGGATTTGACGCTCAACCAGGCCAAGGTATTACTGAAAGAAGGCGTTCCGCCGCGCGACACGCAGATACTGCGCGAAGTAGCCGCGTTCCGCGCGCGGTTCCATGTCACGCCCAAGGCATTAATATCCTACGATAGAACCGCGTTTTGCGGCGTCGATGATCCGGAACTGCGGGTGACGTTTGATTCAAACATCCGCTTCCGCACGAATGATTTGAGGTTGGATTCAAATGCAGACGGCGATCGTCTTTGTAACGGTGACGCAAGCTTAATGGAAATCAAGATTGCCGACGCGTTCCCGTTGTGGCTGAGCAGCGCGATGAGTTTGCTGCAAATATATCCGACATCATTCTCGAAATATGGCGAAGGCTATAAACGTTATATACTGCCGTCATTACTGAAGGTGAGAGAGGAGGCGTTCCCCCTTGCAAGCTAACTCGATCAATATATTCGCAAGCGTCTTATCCGGCGGGTTGACCATTGGCGCGGTGGCGCTGTGCACGCTGTGCGCAGTGATCGCGGGATTGACTCTCGCCGCCGTTTACCGCAAGGGCGTCGATGCCAGCGCGAGCTATCTGACGACATTGGCGATATTGCCGCTGATCGTGATGATCGTCATCACAACCGTGAATGGTAACCTTGGCGCGGGCGTGGCGGTCGCGGGGGCGTTTGGGTTGGTACGATTCCGCTCGATGCCCGGCAGTGCGAGGGAGATTAGCGGCGTATTCTGTGCGATGGCCATCGGGCTGGTGCTCGGTATGGGATATATTGGTTATGCGGTACTGTTCCTTATATTGATAGCACTGTTCCTGACAATACTGGCGGCAATGAAGTTTGGCGAAAAGTCAGGAAATCTCCGATTGCTGCGGATGACGATCCCGGAGACGCTGGACTATGAAGGTGTTTTTGACGATGTATTTAGTCAATTTACAACATCGAACGAACTGGTAAAGGTTAAGACCACGAACATGGGTAGTTTGTTTGACCTGACATACCGAGTGGCGTTAAAGGAACCCTCGTCAACGAAGGCCATAATCGACATGCTGCGCACACGCAACGGGAACTTGAACATTTCAATCAGCCGAGAGTTATCTCCGGTTGACGAACTGTGATTAGCAACTATGATTAAGAAAGAAGGATCATTATGAAACAATCAACAAATGGCAGTATCGCATTCAGGTTGATAGCGCTCGTATGCGCGTTAGTTCTGCTGTTAACTCTTGGCATAACGACTAGCGGCATGACTGAAACTGTCGCTGCAGCCACGATCCAGCCGCTTTACACCTTCACCGTCGACGATTCCGACGCGAGCATCCCGGCAAACGCGACACACATCGCTATGAATGGGGATAGTATCACAATAAATGGAGCAGGCGCGACGGTCAGCGGCAGCACGATCCTGATCAATCAGGCTGGCACGTATGTGTTGAGCGGCACCACAACCAACCATCAAGTGTTGATTGACGCAAACAAGAAGGACACGGTTCGCCTCGCGCTGGATAACGCGTCGATCGAGTTTGCGTCCGGCGCGGCTATCAACGGACAGAAAGTCGGGAGGCTTATTCTGATCGCGGTGGATGGATCGGTGAATAATATTGTGGGCGGTCTGGCTTCCAGCGATGATGATTCAATAACTGATGACGAAGAAACCGACGATGCTGATAAATCACATAAAGCCGCCGTTTATTCCAAGAACGATCTGGTTATTACAGGCAATGGCACGATCAACGTAACCAGCGCCGCGCGTGGTCTGTGGGCAAAGGATTATCTTGTGATGACCGGAGGCGTGTTGAATATCGAAGCAACTACCACAGGATTGCGTGGCAGCGACGGCGTTGCTATGAAGAATGTCACGGCTACGATTGTTTCCTGTGGCGATGGGATAAAATCCACAAAAGAGGATGATTCCGCGAAAGGTTACATCCAATTAGAGGATTGCACGCTGACGATTAACGCTGGCAAGGATGGCATTCAAGCCACGTCAACCCTGCTGATACATAGCGGCACATATACCATAAAGACGGGCGAAGGTTCGGCGGCGGTGCCATTATCCACAAATAATATGGGCGACAGGGGTAATGGCGGCAACAGAAACAGCGGTTGGTTTGGCGTTCCAGCAATAACCACAACCGCGGCGGCAACCAGTGAGAGCATGAAAGGATTAAAGTCTGACGTGGATATCCGTCTGCTCGGCGGCGAGTTCATCATTGACACACAGGACGACGCGATCCATTGTAATGGCGAGATAACGATCTACGGCGGTTCATATGACATCGCGACAGGCGACGACGGCGTTCACGCGGAAAAGGTGTTGACCGTCGAGGGCGGCGTGATCAACATCAGCCGTTGTTATGAAGGTCTTGAAAGCGCGATGTTGTATATCAATGGCGGCGATATAACCATCGTCGCGTCGGACGACGCGCTCAACGTCGCGGATGGTACTGCCAGTCAGCACGCCATGGGTCGAGGTGGGTTCGGTTCGACAGCATCTGCGTTGAGCTTGACGATTAATGGTGGTATCATCCACGCTACGGGCGCTGATACGATCGACGCGGACGGCAACATCATTATGAATGGCGGCGAATTGTACCTTAGCGGACCATCGATGGAGCAGGAAGCTGCTATCGACGTCGACGGATCGTTTACTATGAATGGCGGCAGCTTAATTACAGCTGGATATGTTAGCGGCATTTCCAGCGCATCCGCTCAACCGGTGCTGCATGTCCAGTATTCCCAAAGCGTTGATAAAGGCAGCCTGATCGAACTGCGGGATGCGCAGTCTGGCGATACGATTCTATCATATGTCAGTAATGTAGCATGCACGGTGTCCGGCTTCTCATCGCCCGAGCTGAAACCTGGTCAAAACGTATCGGTTTATGTCAACAATGTTAAGCGGTTCGATGTGGCAATCAACGCAAACGCGGCGCTTACGACCGCGTCTGAGAGCGGCGGCGCGTTCGCTCCAGCAGGCGGGCGCGGTGGGTTCGGCGGATTCGGTGGATTCGACACAACCCCCCTGCCTACCGACCCCAGTCTGCAGCAGCGTCCGGGCAAGCAGCCGCGCGGCACAACTCCTGGGCAGCCGTAGACCTGGAATAGGAAATGCAACCATTCTGTAAACAAACCGCCGTAGCTCGTTGACAGGCGGTTTGTTGGTGAGGTACAATCCCATCTTTGGCAGCAAGAAAGCAAAAAAGCGAGTAGCGGCAAGGGGAAACGAGGTGCTAAATGAGGTCGGTTTTGACGAAATATTTCTGGAAGAATGGATAGGTGCACAGGATCGGCGTGGATGATATAACTATGAAACTCAACGGAGTTGAGAAGCGGAAAGCGTCCGCTGAGCAGTTGGCAAACTGGAAGGTGGTTGACTTGCGCACTCACGATGGGCGCGTCACTTTCACAACCAACAGCATTGAGAAAGGCGCGTCATTCGAGACGGTGCGGCGGTTTACCCGACACAAGAGCATGTCGGTTATGATGGATTCGTATGTCCAGCAATCCAGCAAAGCCGCGCAGGAAGATATAGAGAAGATAACGGGACGGAGGAAAGAGCGAATTGAAGAAAAAGACGGGTAAATTTTTTTTCACCAATCCTGCAACATTTGAGCAACACGCCAAATGTCCGTGTTTGTCATCAATGTCAATCCAGCGCATCAGCGCCGAAAAAAGCACAACCGATTGTAAGGTTGCCCGACTGATCCCGACACGCAAAATCGCCTTGATTTCACAGCATTTATCACGCTTCGACACTCGAAAAACCCCCGGCTGCACAAACAGCCAGGGGTTTTGTCGTTTCTCGCGGTTGGAGGTTATTTGGTGGTCAGTAAAATCTCCACCCTACCCTTGACAGACGCGGGTTGAAAACGTGAGGTGTTAGGGATTTCCTCGCCATCAGTAAGAATAGTAGTGTTATTAACCACTAATCACTCTGTCGTCCCCGTATCCTTGCCGCGTAGGGCCACGCGCCTGATCTTGCCGCTGATGGTCTTGGGCAGCTCATCCACAAAGTCGATGATGCGGGGGTACTTGTACGGCGCGGTAACGCGCTTGACATGCTCCTGTAGTTCCACCTTGAGTTCCTCGGAAGCCGTGAAGCCGGGCTTCAGGCGGATGGTGGCCTTGACCACCTGCCCGCGCAGCGTATCCGGCGCGCCTGTGATCGCGCTCTCCAAAACCGCCGGGTGTTCGGCCAGCGCAGACTCCACCTCGAACGGCCCGATGCGATACCCCGACGACTTGATGATGTCGTCCTTACGCGACAAGTACCAGTAGTAACCCCACTCATCCTTCCAAGCCAGGTCGCCCGTATGGTATATGCCGTCGCTCCAAACGCTCTCGGTCATCTCCTGGTCGTTGTCATAGCCCAGGAACATGCCTACCGGAGCGCCGTGGTGCGTGCGGATGACGATCTCGCCCGGCACGCCAGGTTCACACGGAGTGCCGTCGTCCGTAATGAGATCCACGTCGAATAGCGGGGAAGGCTTGCCCATGCTGCCAGGATTAGGCTTAACCCAAGGGAACGTTGCCAGCAGTACGACGACCTCCGTCTGCCCGAATGCCTCGCGCATCTCGATGCCCGTGTTCTTTTTGAACAGTTCAAACAGGTCGGGGCTTAGCGGTTCGCCCGCCACCGAGCAATGCGTCAGGCTTGTCAGGTTGTACGCGGTAAAATCCTCCTGCAGCAGGAAGCGGTACATCGTTGGCGGCGCGCAGAATGATGTGATGCCATATTTCCCGATCCGCTCGAGTATCTCCTTGGCTGCAAACCTGTCGAAGTCATACGCGAATACCGCCGTGCCAGCAAACCATTGTCCATACAGTTTGCCCCACACGGACTTCGCCCAGCCGGTTTCACTGATGGTTAAGTGTAAGCCGCCCTCTTCACACTGCTGCCAGTATACCGCCGTGACGATATGGGCGATCGGATACCAGTGGTTGTGTACGACCATCTTGGGCATGCCCGTCGTGCCGGATGTGAAGTAGAGCAGCAGCGGATCGTTGTCGCACGGCTTAGGTCCATCCAGGGTGAATTCGTCGGAGGCCGCGTCCATCAGCAATTCATACGAAAGCCAGCCTTCGCGCGATTTGCGCGTGATGATGCGTGTCGAAAGCTGCGGGATTTCGGGCAGAGCCGCCTCAACGTTAGCGGCGATGATGCCGTCCGATGTGCACACGACCGCCGTGATCTTGGCGTGTTGGACGCGGTACACGACATCCTTCTTGGTCAGCAGGTGAGTGGCTGGGATGCCGACTGCGCCCAGCTTGTGCAGCGCCATCAGTACGGGCCAGAATTCATGATGCCGCTTGAGGATTAACAGCACGCGATCGCCGCGTTTGACGCCTCTTTCGCGCAGCATGTTCGCCGCGCGGTTGCTTAGCTTGGACATCTCGCCGAAGGTGATCCGCTTCTCATCGCCCGCCGGGTTACACCACAGGAGCGCCAGCTTATCCGGTTCCTCGCGGCCCAAACGGTCCACCACGTCGTACGCGAAGTTGAATCCCGCGGGCTTCTTTACCTTGAAATTCTTATAGAAATCCTCATAGTTGAGGAAGTCGCCTTGAACGTCCACATACTCCCGGTACAGCGCCATATGTTTGTCCTCCTTATTTCATAACAACCGCGAGGAATTGGCAGTCGCCCTCCGGCGCGTACATCACGTGCGCGAGGCTGGAATCGTAATACACCGAATCCCCTTCGCGCAGCCACATGTCGTTGCCGCCCAGGTTCAGCCGCATGGAACCGGAGAGAATGTAGTCGAATTCCTGGCCTTCGTGCGCGTGCGCTTGTTTGACTGTGTCGGGCTTATCCTTCTCGACCGTAACCAGGAATGGTTCGGACTTCTTGTCGCGGAAGTTGTACGCCAGATGATAGTAATGGTATTGCTTGCGTCTATCGAAAGCGAGGCCTTCGCCTTTGCGTGTAATAATATAGCCGCGCAGTTTGGGGCTTTCTCCGGTCAGCAGGTCGGAAATATCCACCCCCAGCGTGTGCGCGATGTTGAATAGATTCGAGAATGTGAAATCCACCTCACCGGATTCGTACGCCGCGTACTCGGCTGCGTCCATGCCGGCCTTCGCGGCAGCCTGCTCCTGCGTGAGCGCGAGGGTCTCACGCAGGTCACGAATTCGGAACGCTATGTCCTTAATCTGAGTAGGGTTGATCTGACTCATTGTGTGCCCTCCGTCCTATTTTGGGGTAAGTGATCGACCGCCCGCGCAATGCGGGTTAATCAGACATTATACAGATGCCTGCGGAAATTGTCAATCACTGCGCGGCAATACAATGTCATCAACCTAACAGGTCACAAACCCGAAGAATTTTTCACATTAGCTGCTTGCTGCTGAGTAGTAACGGGTAAACGCTAGATTGATTTGCGGTAAAAAAGTAGGTCCAGGGCTGCGCCTGGGCAGGGCCCTGAACCTTCCTTTTTGCCGTAAATCAAACTATCGTTACCTCTACCAAAACTCGCCGCCACCGCCTCAACGCGCGGCAGCCTGGTACCCAGTCTCCGCCATGATCCGCAATATCCGCTCAATGTGCGCATGATCCTGCGTCTCCAGTGTGATCTGAAGCATTGCGTTATTCAGCCCAGCATCCAGGTTCGTGCGGTCGTGCTGAATCGACACGATATTCGCTTCCGTTTCGGATATGACCTTCAGCAGCCGATGCAGCCGCCCCGGTTTATCCTCGATCACGGTTTGCAATGTCACCAGTCTGCCGGCCTTCATCATACCTTTATCGATAATCCGCGACAGCATGGTCACGTCAATGTTCCCGCCTGAAAGCACGCACACGACCTTCCCCTTCGCGGGAATCTTGTCAGACAATTTATTGTAAAGCAACGCCGCTGCCGCCGTCGCGCCCGCACCTTCAGTGATGATCTTTGACTTCTCTAACAACAACAAAATAGTCTGCGCGATCTCGTCGTCGTCCACCGTGACAATGCCATCCAACAATTCATTGCAAATAGCGAACGGCAGTTCGCCGACCTTGCGCACCGCTATGCCGTCGGCGATCGTATGCGCGCTGTCTAACGCCACCGGATGTCCCGCTGCCATTGCCGCCGTCATGGACGGACACCCCGCCGCTTCAACGCCATACACTAGCACGTCCGGCTTTAACCGCTTGACCGCCAGCGCGATCCCTGCGGCCATCCCACCGCCGCCGACGGGCACTGCAATCGCTGACACCTCCGGCAGATCCTGCAATATTTCCAACCCAATCGTGCCCTGGCCAGCGATGATCTTCGGATCGTCGAACGCATGGATGTAAGTCATCCCCGTCTCGGTCTCCAGCTCGCGCGCTCGGGTGTACGCATCGTCATACGCCATGCCATGCAGAATCACCTTCGCGCCTAACTCCCTCGTCGAGGCGATCTTTGACAGCGGCGCGCCTTCGGGCATCACGATCGTCGCCGGAATGCCGAACATTTGCGCCGCCAACGCCACGCCTTGCGCGTGGTTCCCGGCGGACGCCGCGATGACGCCGCGGCCGCGCTCCTCCGGCGTCAGGCTTGACAGTTTGATGTACGCGCCGCGAACCTTGAACGAACCCGTCAGCTGCAGGCTCTCCGTCTTAAGGCAGACCTCGCGGCCGCAGCGCGACAGCACAGGCGACGGCACCAACTCCGTCGGATATATGACCGAACGCAGACGCTCCCGCGCCTCCAGAATGTCACCTAATGTTAATTCCATATTATTTCACCACACATAATGAATACAGCAATATTCCCGCCGCGACCGCCGCGTTCAGCGATTCCACGGGGTCGCGCATCGGAATCGACACCGTCTCATCCGCCAACACCGCTAATCCCGGCGACACACCTTTTCCTTCTGAACCGATAACCAACGCCCATGATTCCACCCTATTCACTTGTGAATAAGGGATGCCGTCCGCGTCTGCGACTATCACGTGCGTCCCATTATCCCGCCACGCGGAAACCACAGCCGCCACCGCCGAACTGACGCACACGCTCATCCGGAATACCGAACCCATCGACGCGCGGACGGCCTTCATCGAATACGCATCGGCGCAGGTATCCGTCATCAGTATGCCCGTGCAGCCTGCCGCGTCCGCTGTCCTTAATATTGTGCCGACATTGCCGGGATCCTGTAGCCCGTCCAGTACCAACGCACGCGGGCCTAATCCCTCCGGCGGTGTTGGGCTGGGCAGCGATGCTACCGCTATAACCCCTTGCGGCGAAGGCGTGTCCGACAGCCGTTCGATCAGGTTGGATGCGAGGTATACCACTTCGACCGCTGAAGTTATGGCGTCATATATAAGCGTTTGAAACGCATCTGACCGCCGCTCATCAACCAGCAACGCCTTCGCACGGTTGGATGACAAGGCCTCGCGCGCTAGTTTCTCTCCATCTAGCAAAAAAGCGCCGCGTACCGCGCGGTCCGCGCGCGTACGGAGCGCCAGGAACTCTAGGAATCGATCGTTCCGCGCACTGGTTATGCGCTGAGAATGTTCCATCTATCAGAATTGTATGATTGTCATGCTGTCTTAGCGATCTCAACCAGCTTCGCGAAGGCGGGCATGTCGTTCACCGCGATGTCAGCGAGCATCTTGCGGTTGACGATAACTCCGGCTTTCTTCAGGCCGTTGATGAATACGCTGTATGAAATGCCGTTGATCCTCGCGGCCGCGTTGATGCGTACGATCCATAGGCGGCGGAAGTCGCGCTTGCGCAGCTTGCGGCCGATGTAGGCGTAGCGCAGCGAGCGCATCACCTGTTCGTTCGCGGCGTGGTACTGTTTGGATTTCGCGCCGAAAAAGCCTTTAGCGAGCTTCAGTATCTTCCGGCGCTTCTTATGGGCGTTGACCGCCCGCTTAATCCTGGCCATGGCGTCGTCACTCCTTTAAGGGGCTTGGGGTTTTCGGGAAAACCTCAAACTTAATAAATATTATTCAGCGTATGGGATCAATTTTTTCATCGTGTTTTCCTGGTTCGGGTTGACGTACCCGCCTTGGCGCAGATTGCGCTTCTGTTTACTGGTCTTGTGGCCCAACATATGGTTGCGGTATGCGTGTGCGCGTTTGAGCAGACCACTCTTGGTCACGCGGAAACGCTTGGCCGCACCTTTGTGGGTCTTTTGCTTGGGCATGGGTAATCCCTCCTAATTATTGCTTAATAACCGATTGCGGAGGCGTTGCAGCTGGTCTGGGCGTGGGCGTGGACAAGGGTGTACCTTCGGGACGCGGGCGCGGTGGCTGGGCCTTGGGCGCCACTCCTACCTGCGGAACTTCCCTGGGTGCGAGGATCATGATCATATGACGGCCTTCCAGCAGCGGGCGGCGTTCCATTATGGCGAATTCCTGAAGGCGTTCCATGAAGGCATTCATTACCTTCACGCCGATCTCGCTATGGGTAATCTGGCGGCCTCTGAATCGGATCGACACCTTGACTTTATCCCCGTCCTGGAGGAATTTCTGGGCGGCCTTGGCCTTGACAGCTACGTCGGCATCCTCAATGGTCGCTGATAGTTGAACTTCCTTGAGCGTTACGATTTTTTGATTCTTGCGGATCTCGCGCTCGCGCTTGGCTTGTTCGAAGCGGTACTTGTCGTAGTCCATCATCTTGCACACCGGAGGATGCGCGTTCGCGACAATCTTCACCAAGTCCATCTGCTGCTCTTCAGCCAACTCCAGCGCGCGACGGGAAGTCATCACACCCAGCTGGTCGCCATTGGGCGCGATAACCCGCACCTCGCGGTCACGGATTTCCTCATTGATCATCAGATCCGCGGCTATAGGGAAACACCTCCAATCGAATACGGGGTCTGGGGTTATGTTGATAATCCCAAACGACAACAAAAAACGGACGCTTAACCGTCCGCCCATAATGCGTAGCCGAGATTGCCGCGTTAAGGCTGCGGCAAACTTGGAACATTATTAACCCGGCTGGCGATGCCGCCAGGTGAGAAGCGGACAGCTTCTGCTTACGTGGATCAGTGTAGCACATCAGAATGATTATGTCAAAGGGTTTTTAATATTTTTGGTCAACCTTCGATCATATTCACATACCTTTCCCAAAGAGGTGAGATATAATGCGCAAGCGGATTATCGCTCTGGGCTGTATGCTGCTCACGGGCTTGCTGATATGGAAGATGCCCGATGTGTTGAGCCAATATCCTGTTAACCGGGACGGGAGTATGCGGGAACGCAGCTGGCAGGGTGTGTTGAGGGTGTGGGTATGCCAGGATTGGTCGAGCAGCGCGGCGGGTTGGGTGGCGAAGCAATCTGCGGCGTTTGAGAAGGCTAATAAGGGTGTGCATGTGAGCATACGAAGGGTGCTGCCGGGGGCGTGGGATGCGGACGGGGCTGTGCCGCCGGATGTGCTGGTGTTCTCGCCGGGGGTGCTGGATGATCCGCGGGAGTTGCTGACGCCGTTTGCGGATAGTGATAGTTTTTTGTCGGAAGCTGCGCGTTCGGGGCGGTGGATGGATGAGCAGTACGCGCTGCCTGTGGCATTGGGCGGGTATGCGGTGCTAGTCAATGAGGCTATGTGGCCGGCGGGGACCGCGCTGGGTGAGCCTCCGCCTGTTAAGAAGCAGACAAGGTATGTTATAGAGGCTGGTGCGGGGGGACCGATGGCGGCGCTGCTGGGGTGGGAAGAGGGCGTTGAGGCGGCGCGGGGGTTGAGTAAGCCGGAGGGGTTCGGTACGGTGTCGGTGGATAGCGCGTATTCGACATTTGTTGGCGGGAATGTGTCCGTTTTGGTGGGGACGCTGGATCAGACGAGGAGATTCAATGCGCTGGTGAATGCGGGACGGGGGTTTCCGTTTCGGGTTGAGACACCGCTGTCAGGGTTTTGTGACCAGGTATTGTTGGTGGGGAAAGTGGGGAATGAGCCGGACAAGGCGCGGGACGAGATGGCATTGGCATACATATGGGCGTTGACGGGGAAGGCTGCGCAGGATACGTTGTTGAGTGTTGGGCTGATTCCGGTAAGGAAGGATGCTGTCGAGGCTAGCGATGCAACGCCTACGCTGAAAGCGCTGCAGACGCGTTACCGGACGGAGCTGGCTACGCCTAACGCGTTTGGGTGGGGCGGAGTTAGGAAGGAGTTCTTCGACCGTGCGCTGTATGCGGTGATGCATGATACGGCGGGTGTCCGGGATGCTATTGAGCAGGTCAGATGAGGGTATGTAATGGAATCGCAACAGCAAGTCAAGGATTCACGGTAAAAAAGTGGGTCCAGGGCTGTGCCCTGGTCGGGGGATCGAAGGGGCTGAAAGCCCCTTCGTGGGTGCACGAGGGCAAAGCCCTCGCCCGTCGCTCGTAGTGAGACAAGCGCTGTGCCAACCGTAACCCGCGCCCGAAGGGGCCGCGCAAACTTATCGGTGAGTTATGGATCAACGCCATGTAGTAGTGGCGCGGCAGTAACTTTAGGCAAAAACAGCGAAGCGTTTTTTTGCCCCCCGCTTGTACGTCAACCTGTCGCAAGCATCGTCAACCACCTTGCACCCAATACCATATCGGCTCATACCTTGTAGCAGTATACCGACCTGATGCTTCATACGCGCGGCGAACCAGTATGAATTATGGGAGGTGAACTAGCATAACAAGGAGGACTTAGCGATGCCGACTACATTGATCAAGGAAACCTTGCCTGCGCAGTCATTATCCAGCGTTCCCAAGACGCGGGTTGACTGGGGTGAACCTGTGACCGTTATTGACTTGACCGATCTCAAGGACGAGGTAACGTCTGCCCTGGAAGGCCAACCCAAGCTGATTCACATAGACCGTCAAATTGACTTTGGGCCAAGCGATGGGGCGATAGCGATTGGCGCAAACAAAGTAATAAAGATCGCCAGTACGCCTGGTCATACATATGCGTTGGACGCGCATGAAAATAGCAATATTATTGACATTATGTATGTTGATAATGTAGAGTTATATCTAGAAAATATTATTTTGAGGCACAGTTGGGGAAGCAGCGCGGTATCAGTATACGGTCGCTATAACGACATCATATTACAAAGTGGGGCGATACTGGAACATAATGAATCCTTGGGATGGGGCGGCGCTATTGGTTTACAGGGAAGGAATTGTAATATTGAGGTACAAGACGGCGCTATAGTAAGATTTAACAAGGCGGAAGAAGGCGGAGGGATTAGCATTGCTGCCGCTGACGATGCCTTGTTTTCGACTTTGACCGTACAGCCTGGCGCGTTAATTGACAATAACACTGCAGATTTTAGGGGTGGCGGCATCCTAGTCTACGGAGGTTCGATACTTATTGACGGGGGGACAATATCGAATAATCGAGCGACAGACGGCGGCGGCGTTTCTTTTATAGACACACTATCAACCTATTATGATGCTTATATGCATATAACCGGAGGCCTATTCACTAAAAACGCAGCAACCTATGGAGGCGGCGCTATTAGTACTGGCAACGCGGTCGATGCAAAAATATCAGGCAATACGCAAATTACTTATAACAAAGCTAATATAGGCGGCGGTATATGCGCGTCTATTTATCGAGCCGGTCGTCGCTCTGACATTGACGAGACGAATAGTAAACTCACGCCAGTTGATCTGTTGATATCTGACGACGTGCAGATTTCATATAATACTGCAGAAAATGGCGGCTGAATATGGTTTGCGTGCTCACCGTCAGGCACAGCTAATATAACGGATCGCGTGCGCGTTGACAATAATACCGCAACCCAGGATGGCGGCGGTATATATGTGTATACTTATGAGAACTCTTCATCATTAGTTGATATAACCGACAGCGTTCATATTGACCATAACAGCGCGAGCCGTGATGGTGGCGGGATATACGTTTTTACTGACGAAAATAATTCTTTATCATTACTTAATATAACCGGCAACGCTCATTTGGAGTACAACGACGCGGGCCGCGACGGTGGCGGGATATACAGGTCATTCCAGCCCATCGAACAGCTGCAGGTTTCGGAAGATGTCGTCTTTAAGGGCAATCATGCCAGCATCCCATACGCGATGACCGACGCGCAGGACATTGCCGCTCAAGCGCCGTACATATTGACGCACCACTTGACCACGCCATTCATATACGCTTATAATAACTATGATATCAACTATATAGGTTCGCCGGCACTGTTTGGCGTTGCGCAGGCTCGTGTGCGCGTGTGCTGGACTACATGCAGCAACGGCGGCGCGAATGGTTACAAGTTCCTCGTCGGGATGTATGATTGCAACTGTCAGCTAGTTGCGCGCGCGGTGTACGACAGCGATGAGACCGTTACCTTCAGTCCGGTGCTGCTGCCTGAACCTGGGGAATATTGTTATACCATGCGGATGGTTTGCTCCAATGCCCGGAATATGCACCTGGATCCAATGGTTTTCAGCGTTTGTTTCAATGTTACCCAGGGTAAGGACGGCGAGCTTGTGGCGGAGGTAACATATCCGCAAGGGAGGCCGCTTTTCCAGAATTTGTATATGGGGTTTTAGCACAAAGCCTCATAACCTTATAACCCAGGGTCTGCGACGCATGGATTGCGCCGTCCGATCAACGCGCCACAGGTTGGGCAAAAAAACGCTTCGCTCTTTTTGCCAAGTTACTGCCGCGCCCCGGTTCATCTGGCGTTGATCACTGCCTCATCGGTGCTTTATTGATGACCCCCTTCGGGCGCGGGGTTACGGAGGGCACGGCGGTTGAGGATGTTACAACATACACAGCCTCAATCTCCCATCCCCCCACGGGCGAGGGCTTTGCCCTCGTACACCCACGAAGGGGCTTTCAGCCCCCTTCGATCCCCCGACCAGGGGTTCCCCCTGGACCTTCCTTTTACCGCAAATCGATCCTTCGTTTCCTCGTAACCAAACCCCGGGGCGCAATTAACAATCAGCAATGCCAACTTCAGCCGCATTCTCAGCCAGCCGAACTCTTCTCTTTTTCCCCGTAATACCCACTCTTATAGTGGCTGTAATACGTCTTATAATAATGACTGCGTGAACTATGCGTGTCGAATGTAACTTTATTCATGACGACACCCAGAATCGGGCAGCCAGTTCGCTGTATCTGCGCGACGGCATCCGACAATTCTTTGCGCGTGATAACGCCATTCGTGACCGTCAGCAACACACCGTGACAGCATTTGGCAATCTCTGCCGCATCAACAACCAACCCGATAGGCGGCGTATCCACAAGAACAATATCGAATGATCGCAACAACTGCGTTATCAGCTGGTTCAGCTTATCCGTCGTCAGAAGCGCGTGCGGATTCGCGACGGAACGGCCATGGAATATGAGGTATGCGCCTTCGATATTCGTCTGATAGAGTATATCCTCCCAGCTGCACAGATCAGCTAGGTAGTGAGCCAACCCCTTCGGCTTCAGTGCAGGATTCTCGGCATATGTCTTAACGATCGTCGAACGGCGAATATCAGCGTCAACCAAAACGACGTTCTTGCCCTCGCCCGCTAATGCCCGCATCAGGTTCATCGTCAGGAACGACTTACCCTCACCCGCGCGGCAGCTGGTATTCATTATAACACGGGTACTTTTCCCGGAGAAGGAGATGTTTGTGCACAGGGTATTGAGCGCCTCCGTCGTCGGGTAATCCAGCACTGGTAACTTGGTCAAGTTGATCTGATTCATATGCTTGTCTTCCTCCTGCGAACCTTCGCTCCTTTATTGATGGGCGTCGGCGTAGGGGCTTTCGGATTGAGCACACCTACCACAGGCACAACCGCCAGTGTCGCCAAGCCGAAATACTTGGAGATATCTTCCTGCGATTTTATTTTATCATCCATAACGAATATCAGGAACAGTACGCCTATCACCAGCAACGCGCCAACCAGTCCACCGTACAAGGTATTCCTAGACAAACTAGGCGCGACTGGGATTGTAGAAGCGACTGCCGCCTCAAGCTCCGTTGGTTCGTCATTTTTCATCTTTTCTTTGATCGTAGACTGAGCGGCTTTAGCGAACGCATTGGCTATCAACTGCGCCTCATCCGGATCGTTTGAGCGAACGGCAATGCTAAGATGCCGCGTATTCGTCGGGTTGGTAACAGTCACCATTTTCTGCAGTTGCAACTGGGTATATGGCAGACTAAGATTCCGGATGACTTCCTCGTTGATCGTGCGCAGTTTGAATAGCTGCAGATAGTCATTCGTCAGCTGTGAGCCAACGGTCAGGTCGGCCACCTGGATAACCGAATCTTTAGAATTCAATACATATAAGATTGCTGTGGATTCATAAGTGGGGGCCACAAAGTAGTGAGTATACAACCCGGTAATCGCGGCGGCCGCTATAGCGACCACCGCGATTATCCACGCTTTTTCGAGCATATAGTAGAACAGCTCAACCAGGTCGATTTCAGAGGACGCGTCCTCTACCGCAGCCTGCTGGTTAACGGGTGCCACTTGCTGGTTTGTCAATGCAACCTGCCGATTCTGAGTCTCCCTGGATATCACCGCTAATTCCGCCATGCTCTACTTACCCCTTTTTGGAGAAACGTTTTTACTTAGCCCAGGATCGCCAGGATTGCGCTGTTGTCCTTGATATCCTTGAATAGATCCTGCGGAATGTAGAACTGCACGAATGTCTTGCCCTTGGACGCGCCATCAGCCGCTGTAGCAATGGCAGCCGGCAATGCAGTCCATGAGACAACTTTGTCATTCTTGACAATACCGATCACTGCCACGACTGCCTTGCCCTTCAGACCGGACGGGAACGCCCAGCGAATCAGTCCACTGCTGAAATCACCGCCAGCGGTGAACTTAACCAACTCATAGATCGTGCTGACATTGCCCAGTGCCTTGATCTTAGCCTGGGTAGCAGCGTCGAAGAACGAGATGCTTCCCAGAACCTTCGCGGCTTCGCCCGTCAGATCATCGACCAATTTCACATCGGGGTCAACTTTGAATTCCGAACCCGGGTTTGGCGCTTCGACAACAGTCTGGTCATAGTAATGGTAGCTCAGCGGGTTAAATGTACTCGCTAGAGCGACGGACGACGTGGCTACCAGCATTACCAATGCCAGTAATAGAGCGAGAACCTTAGCTTGTTTGCGCATAGCTCCTCCTTCTTTTGGCACTCCTGTGCCTAGGCTGCATTTTGGCGATTTCCTTTGTTGGGCTACTTCCTTGTGGATACCAAGCGAGACCCCCAGGGCCGCGTATCTATTGATACGTCTGCCCACCTCCTTCCACTGGCGAACAGAATGTATCCATAACCCATTGCTCGATGGCAGATTGTTGTGGGTAAAACTCCACAAACCCATAGCCACTGACAATGTGTTCGCCTGGCAACTGATCCATCGCCAACACCTGGTAATCTAACGCGCGGTTTGCCTCGTTGATGATCCGCCCGCGGGTCATATCCGTTACCAGGGAGGCACCCAATGTATTGAACAAAGTACCGACAAATGCCGGTGTCTCTTTGATCTTGTCCTTAACCATGACAGCCAGCTTGTCTAGAAACTGATTCTGGCGATTCATACGCGAGGCATTCGAACCATCGCCTACGGTCATCCTCGATCGTACAAACCACGCCGTCTGATCCCCGTGCATCGTCACCGTACTGCCCAGCGTCCACTCCGGATCAAAACGGGAGAAGTCATCCTCCAGCGTGACCGTCACGCCGCCGACAGCGTCGTTTACCTTCGGGATAGAATCCAGACTTAACGCGATATAGTGCTCTATCGGCACACCCATCAGCAACCTGCTGACCGCTCTGACAACCATCCCACAGCTTTGCTCTTTGCCATCGCCATAGTGATGCTGCACCGATAGATGATCCGTCATCATCCCCGCTTCATGGCCAAACAAACCAAGGGTCTCTATCTCAAGCATGGTATCCCGGTCGATCTGCAGCCGACTGACCGTCTTGGCGTCGTGATCCACAACCGCCAGCATAACAAAATCCGTCTGCCCATGCCCGCGATAACCCATTACCTTCGCCAGATCCTCGCTTGTCATGTCCACACCCATGAACAGTATCGTAGTCAGGTTGCCGCGCGGCTTGTATGTCACGCCGTTCCATTCGACATACTTCGTGTTATCCGTCGTCTGCCTGGCGAGCATTTCCTGCATCTGGATAGCTTCACGGGCTGCCGTCTCGCGGTCAAGCGCCACTTTATATATGACCGCTACTATAACAACAATGCCAACCAAACCCAGGGCAGTCAGCAGTATTGTCCGCTTGTGGACGCGTCTGTCTCTTGCCATACATCACCTTCCCCATTTCCTGGGGCGAAAACCTTCCAGAGTATACCACCAATTGAAAAGGTTGTCAACACTTTTTGACACTTCCCAATCTATACGGCAACGCCGGAAACCTCAAATACATGTTAATATTAACATTTCTGCCACTGGTTGTCAATGCCTGGCTGGGATTTTTTAGAGTTATATATAGTAATCATTTCCGTATGTGGCAAATTGTCGGCGAATGCCGCGGCTTTCTTGACAATATCCGCGCCGCGCTATATCCTATTCAGGTGGAAATTACCGATGGACGGGCGTAAACCTAACGCGGAGGTATAAGGATATGGAACAGCTCAGCGCGGTATTGGTGGGCATCGGCGGGTACGCGCTTAATTATGTGAAAGCATTGCTATCGGAGGAAGGCCTACGGCGTGTGCGGTTCCTTGGCGCGGTGGATCCATTCCCCGCAGATGAAGGTTATGAACGTTTAACTAACGCCGACGTGCCCGTATTCGCCACTCTCCCCGAATGTTACGCGCACCACCCGCCCGACCTGGCGATCGTGTGCAGCCCGACACCCTTCCACGCTGAACAGGCGGCATACTGCCTGAACCACGGCAGCCACGTCCTGCTCGAAAAGCCCCTCGCGCCGACGCTGGAAGCCGCTCAATCCATACTTGCAGCCCGCGACGCCGCTCAACGTGAACTGGTAATCGGCTACCAATGGTGCTTCAACGAGGCTATGCAAAACTTGAAATCAGCGCTGCGTTCAGGCGAGTACGGTTTGCCGCTGACCCTGCGTGCGCTGGTGTTATGGCCGCGCGACGAAACCTACTACCATCGCGGCGTTGGCTGGGCCGGAAAGCGGTTCATGCCGGACGGCCACGCGGTATTCGACAACGTGGCGTCCAACGCGACCGCGCATTATCTAATGAATATGCTATGGCTTGCGGACTATGGCGAAAACGGCGTTGACATCGACAGCATCAGCGCGCGCGCCGCCCGCGCGAACGACATCGAGACATTCGACAGCGTTTGCATGAAAATCAAGCTGACGAACGGCGCAACCCTGGCGTTCGCGGCCTCCCACGCCATCGCGCGTGACGAACTGCAGAATCCCGTGCTCACGTACACGTTTGAACGCGGCGAGGCACGCTTCGGCGAACTCGGCAAGACGGGCGATTTGTTGACCATCACACAGCCGGACGGTCACACCGCCAGCCTCGGCAGCGTCAGCGCCAACGACGTACAGGATAAGTTAATGAAAACATTAGACGTAATCCTCGGCCGGATACCGAATCCCTGTCCCATTGAGCTGGCGATAGGCCATACCAAGGTCATGCATCTTGTAGAACAGCAGTTAAATGGTAAGATTCAACAATTTCCACCCGAACGCCTGCGTCAGTCCGATGCCTTAAACCCGCAGGCAGGAAACATCCCAGCCGCTAAGCTGCGCTGGGTTCAAGGCCTCGCCGACACGATGCGCACATTCTTCGAGACCATGGCGCTGCCCGACGAGTTATAAATATTTGTGGAGGTATAACTTATGTGGATTTGTCCAAAATGCGGGCGCGAGTTCGAGAATATTGATCAACACCACTTCTGTTCCAGTCCGCCCAAGACCATCGCGGAGTACATCGCCACACAGGACGCAGACATCCAGCCGCGACTACTCGAGGTTTACGCCACGATCAAGGTCGCGCTGCCCGATGCCGCCGAGAAAATCTCCTGGCAGATGCCCACATTCTGGAAGGGGCAGAACCTGATCCACTTCGCAGCATTCAAGAAGCACATCGGGCTGTTCCCGGGCGGCGAGGCCACGACAGTGTTCGCCGACAAACTGGTCGGCCTCAAGACCAGTAAGGGCGGCATCCAGCTGCCGAACAGCAAGCCGCTCCCGCTGGAACTCATCACGGAGATAGCGTCATGGTGCGGGGTGCATAACGCAAAATGAACACATATAAATTAGGAAGGTTTAGTCGCAGACGTCGCAAGCGCGCATCGCGAGGATCGTCTTGTCGATCAGCTCCTCCAGCGTCCAGCCCAGCTGATCCGCGCCCCGTTGGATGACATCCCGGCTGCATCCCGCGGCAAATTTAGGCGTCTTGAATTTCTTGACGACGGAGGATACCTCCAAGTCGCCGACGCTCTTGCTAGGGCGCATGCGCGCGGTCGCGCCGATCAGACCCGTTAACTCGTCGACGGCGAAGAGTACCTTCTCCATCTGGTGTTCCGGCGCGGGCAGCTCCATACCCGTCAAGCCATACCCATGGCTGGCCACGGCGCGGATGAATCGACCGCTGTAGCCGCGCTCATTCAGTATGGGCTGGCACGCCTCGCAATGGCGGTCGGGGAACCGCTCAAAGTCCAGGTCGTGAAGCAACCCGACGTTCGCCCAGAACGTCGCTTCGTCGGCATAACCCAGATCGTTGGCGAACCAGCGCATCACGCCTTCCATTATCTGGGAATGGAGCAGGTGGAACGCGTCCTGGTTGTACTCATTCAGCAGCAGCCATGCAGCATCGCGATCATTATCGATCATAATGAATTCACCCCTTGAACTATATGTTGACCGTATTCTACTATATCCGACATGGCTTCGTCAACGTAAAACACGCTATGGTTTTAGCAAATTCGGGCTTGATTATTATGACAAGTTTTGATAGAATACTATTGTTGGAATGAGTTTGGCACTAGCTCAAAATCAATCAACTAAGTTTGATGAGGAATGAGAATGATAAATGCATTGAAATACCTAACCGCTTTGGAACACAACAATAATCGCGAATGGTATCACGACAATAAAGAGCAACTCCAAAACGCCAACGCCGAGTTTGAGCAACTTATTCAAGAGTTGATTATCTCCATCGGCAAATTTGACGAAACAATCTTGCATAATATTCCCAAAGAATTAACGTTCAAATTGGTGCATGATACCCGTTTTAGCCATGATAAGTCGCCGTATAATCCAATGTTTCGTGCACATATTTCCTCTGCGGGAAAACTGCCTATTCCTGTCGGTTACTTTATTTCTGTCGCTCCCGAAAATCGCTCTTTTATAGGCGGTGGGTTATTCGCATCAATGTTCAAGGACGCAACAACAATGATTAGAGATTATATTGTTGAGCATGGGGACGAATTAGACACTATTGTTAAGAACCAGGATTTTTCCGTTCGGTTTGCAATCAAGGGCGAAACCTTGAAAAATATTCCTCGTGGTTATGATGAAACTCACCCACAAGCGGAGTATCTTAAATTCAAAAGCTGGTATTTGGAATATCCTATTACAGATAACATAATTTTGAGTAATGATTTTGTCGGTAAAGCGACAAGTTTATTTCATGCAATGAAACCATTCAACGATTATTTGAACTCCGCCTTAAAAGATTTTCGAATGCCAACCCGCTAATGCGGTATCGCCCCCCACATCAAGTCAGGCGTTGTCTCGAAGCATGGAGCACTAAATCATCGGATGCTTAGAGTACATCGTGAATGAATCGCCGTCATATAGCGTACGAATACCTAATCGGTTGGACACGCACAGCCGTATCCAAGATGCTTGCGCAATGGAGGCTTTATGAAAACGCTGATACTCCCTACCAATACCGGCCAGGGCCACAACTGCGCATCCCAGGCGGTGAAGGAATCCCTCGAAGCGCTGGGCATAACCGCGTTGGTGGAGGATGTCCTCAACACGGGCAAGCAGAAGTCCCAGACCGTTTCGCGATTATACGACGCTGCGGTGCATCGCGTACCGAAGTTTTTCGGCGCGCTGTATAGCCTAGCCGAACATATCAGCTCCAGCAAGCGGCACTCGCCCGTGTATTACGCCAATGCATTGTACGCACGGTCGGTGTATCAGCGGATACAGGACTGCCAGCCTGACGCCATCGTGTGTCCGCATATGTTCTCCGCGCACGCGGTGAGCTTCATCCGCTCGCGGTATGGGTTGGATATCCCGTCTATAGGTATAATCACCGACTACTCCTGCAGTCCATTTTGGGAGGAATGCACGCTCGACCGCTACATCGTAGCCGACGAAGCCGTCGCCGATGAGTGCGCGGCCAGGGGCATGGACCGCGCGAAGCTAGCGCCGCTGGGCATCCCCGTCAGCGCGCGATTCGCCCAGCGGATGCCGAAGGCCGAGGCCCGCGTACTCCTGGGTATTCAAAAGGAAAAGGTTTTCGTCGTGATGGGCGGCAGCATGGGCTTCGGCAGCATCCCAAATATAGCGGCCGAACTGTCGCGCCGCGTCCCGGACGCGCAGACCGTCGCGGTCTGCGGCACAAACGCCGACGCATTCTGCCAAACCCAGGTTATTCCCGGCGTTATGGCGCTGCCCTTCACCGACCAGATCGACACGCTGATGGATGCCGCCGACGTACTCCTCACCAAACCCGGCGGCCTGACCACGACCGAGGCCATGGTCAAGCGTGTTCCGCTGGTGATGACGATGCCCATCCCAGGCGGAGAGGCGCGCAACGCGGCCTTTATCTCACGGATGGGCATGGGTTTGCTGGCGAACACCGCCTTGCAATCCGTGGACGCAGCCGTCTCGCTCCTGGCCGATGAACAGGCCCGACAGCGCATGCTCGACGCGCAATCGCGCCATGTCAGCCAGACCGCAGCCGCCGACGCCGCCCAGCTCATCCAAGCCTTAATCCTTGATAAAGGAGGCGCGGTCGTATGTGGTGGACGTGCGTCGTAATGAGCTGCGCGGGCTTCGTGTCCGGCTCAATTATGTATTCATACTTTTTACCCAAATGGATATACCATGTGGACGTGCGTGACTTCGACGAGCACAACCCCGGCAGTTCAAACGCGATCTTAGCCGTGGGCAAAGGCCTGGGGCTGGTGTGCATGTTCCTGGACGTGTTCAAGGCGTTCGCGCCCGTGTTCGCGTCGGTGATGGTGTTCGGTGTGACTGGCCTATTCCTGATCCCCGTGATGACCGCGCCGGTGCTTGGCCACGCGTTCTCACCGTTCCTGCGGTTCAAGGGCGGCAAGGCCGTGTCGGTGTCGTTCGGATCGCTGCTGGGCGTGATAACGGTATCCAGCGCGCTGGGTATATTGATTATAACCATGTTAATAGTTAAGTTTGTGATCGTAGTGCACCCCGATTCCGCGAAGGTCATCACGGCCTTCATCGCCACTGCCATGATGGTTTGGGTGGCGGATTCCGCGCTCGGCACCAAGATTGCGACCTCGCTGATAACCATCGTCGTTTGTATAAAGCACGCTATGAATCCCAACCGTGACGAGCTAGGGATATATGTCGGGCCGTTAGGCGTTAAATATGAGGAGCGCCGCTTTCGGCTGACAAGGAAAACACGGGAGGATTCTATAGAATTATGAAAAGAAAAGCGTTATGGACGAGTTTAATCTGTATCGTATTGGTGATGATGTGCGCCGCCGCAATCGCGCAGGACGAGCCTACAGCACTCACTTTGCCTGTTCTGGACTTAACATCCGGCGAATCCTACGCCATCGCGGACATATTCCCCGACCCTGACGCCGCGATCGCCGCAATGGAATCCATCGCCGAGCGCGACATGACGGAAAATGGCAACGCCTATATGGAAAACCGCACCGTCACGCCGCTGCCTCTGGACAACTGGGAGGTGGACGAGTACGGCGTAATAATCCGCTATCCAATCGACCGCTTATCGACATTCTCCGGCAGACCCGGCGCGTATCAGTTCAACTGGTATGAACTGGAAGGGCTGTACGATGCTGAATTCGTCGAAGGGATCCACGAGCGCGCACAGTCAGCCCGGATCGAAGCCGAATCCGAGCCGAACCCACTCGCGCTGCCAGGGATCCCCGTATCCCTAGGCGACGAACTTGAACGCCTCGCGCTGATCTATGGCGGCGGTAAGGAGTCCGACTTCACTGAAACCAGCCAGGCATACCGCTTGGAGGACGCGCGTTTCCGCGGCGTAACCATACTCACCAGCCGCGACGATCCGACGGGTACGGGCGAAATCATCGAGATTCGCGCGGCGCGGCTGGATTACGACGGGCTGTGCGTCGGCGTGTCGGACGAGCAGGCTGTGCTCGATTTGTTGGGTGAACCCGACGCGCGCGAACCCATCGGCGAGGATGCATCCTACTACCAACTGTTGCCTGAGGGTGAAATCCTTTGGTACGACCGCGAGGACGTCAGGTTGGGCATGCTCGTCGACGGTGAAAACACATTGGTGTGTATAATTCTTAAGGCTATATAATTACTCCGCGCCGTCGCCCCGTGAGGCAAGCTCCCATTCGGACATGCGCTCGGCGAGCAGTTCATTCAATTGGTTATGCTCCTTGGCCGCATCCGCAGCCCGCGCTGAATTCTCGTACAGCGCGGGATCGGCCAGCAGCGCCTCCAACTCGGCGATCCGCTTCTCCAAATCGTCGATGTCGGATTCCATCCGGGATATACGTTCCTTCAACGCGCGGGCACGCTCCTGTTCCGCGCGTTCCTTCTTACGCCTCTTAGCCAATTCGGTGCGCGTAATCCCCGGCGTGTCCGCATCGTCGGCGGGAGTCCGCCGCTCCTTCTTGGCCAAATAATCGTCATAATTCCCTAAATATTCCACCAGTCCATCCGGCGTCAACTCCAGCACCCGATCCGCAATCCGGTTGATGAAGTAACGGTCATGCGATATGGCGAGCAGCGTGCCTTCAAAATCAGCCAGCGTCTGCTCCAAAACCTCGCGCGCGTCCATATCCAGATGGTTCGTCGGCTCGTCCAGCAGCAGGAAGTTATCCCGCCGCAGCATCAATATCGTCAGCGCAACGCGGCCCTTCTCGCCGCCGGACAGCGTGCTGATCGGCTGGAACACGTCGTCGCCCGTGAATAGAAACAGCCCCAGCGCGCCGCGCACGTCCGTCTGCTCCATCCGCCGGAACCTATCCCACACCTCGTCCAGCACCGTCTTATCCGGATGTAAACCCGACTGCAGCTGGTCGTAATACCCGATATCCACGTTCGCGCCCAGACGGATCGTACCCGCGTCCGGTTCAAGCCGCCGGATTAATGTCTCCAATAAAGTAGTCTTGCCCGCACCGTTCGGCCCGATCAGAACGATACGTTCACCAGCTCGAATGTGTATATCCAGATTCTCATACAGCACCCTCTCGCCGTAACTCTTCGCTAAACCGCGCGCTATCAGCACGTCGTCGCCCGTGCGCCGATTCGTCCTGAATGAGAATCGCGCGGTGCGTTCGTCGCGCGGCTTATTCAGCCGCTCCATGCGTTCGAGGACGTGCTCGCGCGTCTTGGCCTTGCGGATGGACCACTCCTGGTTGTACTGACGATAACGCGTTATTATGGCCTCCTGCCGCGCTATCTCCTTCTGCTGCTTATCATATGCGCGCTGCCTCAACTCGAACTGTTCCGCTCTCAACTGCTGGAAGCGCGTATAATTCCCGCCGTACACCTCCACCCGCCCGAACAGCATCTCGGCCACGTCCGTACACACGGCATCCAGAAAATATCGGTCGTGCGAGACGACTATCATCGCCATGTGCGAACCGCTGCCGGATGTCAGATATCCCTCCAGCCATGATAACGCTTCTAGATCCAGGTGGTTCGTCGGCTCATCCAGCAGCAATATGTCCGGCTTCTCCAGCAGCAGCTTCGCTAAAAACAACCGCGTCCGCTCTCCGCCCGACAGCTGCTCGACAGGCTGGTCGAATTGCGGACGGCTGAATCCCAGCCCAACCAGCATTCCCGCTATGGAACTGCGCCACGCGTACCCGTCCGCATCCTCAAACGCGTCCGTCATCCGCTGGTAATCCCGTGCCAGCCGATCCAGCTTCACAGCGTCTCCGGCGTTCTGCGGCTCGGCCATCTGCGATTCCAGCGCGCGGAGCTTCTCCTCCATTCGGAATACTGGCGCGAACACGGCCTCCAGCGTGGACCACACCGTCGCGCTGTCGGCCAGCTCCGCATTCTGGCGCATATATCCCACGCGCAAGCCCTTGCCGTATGCCAAAACCCCGCCGTCGGGACCATCCTCTCCGGCGAGTATCTTCAATAATGTCGTCTTGCCGCAGCCGTTTACGCCGACCAGCCCCATCCGCTGGCCGGACTGCAGCGTCAGGTTTACCTCGCGCAGCACCTCCCGCGCGCCAAACCCCTTGCGCAAATTCTGGACGCTTAGCAAAATCATAGAGGTATTGTACATGATAGGGCAAATATACACAACCCCCGCCCTGTCCGCCACTCACACCGCCTGAACACCTCCATACAGTACACTAGACCAACCAGAGGATTGGGGCGGGTGGAGGTGTACGGCGGGAATTATACGCGCTTCCAGCAGTTGAGAGCGGAACAGTTCGCGCCCAGACGGATCGTACCCGCGTCCGGTTCAAGCCGCCGGATTAATGTCTCCAATAAAGTAGTCTTGCCCGCACCGTTCGGCCCGATCAGAACGATACGTTCACCAGCTCGAATGTGTATATCCAGATTCTCATACAGCACCCTCTCGCCGTAACTCTTCGCTAAACCGCGCGCTATCAGCACGTCGTCGCCCGTGCGCCGATTCGTCCTGAATGAGAATCGCGCGGTGCGTTCGTCGCGCGGCTTATTCAGCCGCTCCATGCGTTCGAGGACGTGCTCGCGCGTCTTGGCCTTGCGGATGGACCACTCCTGGTTGTACTGACGATAACGCGTTATTATGGCCTCCTGCCGCGCTATCTCCTTCTGCTGCTTATCATATGCGCGCTGCCTCAACTCGAACTGTTCCGCTCTCAACTGCTGGAAGCGCGTATAATTCCCGCCGTACACCTCCACCCGCCCGAACAGCATCTCGGCCACGTCCGTACACACGGCATCCAGAAAATATCGGTCGTGCGAGACGACTATCATCGCCATGTGCGAACCGCTGCCGGATGTCAGATATCCCTCCAGCCATGATAACGCTTCTAGATCCAGGTGGTTCGTCGGCTCATCCAGCAGCAATATGTCCGGCTTCTCCAGCAGCAGCTTCGCTAAAAACAACCGCGTCCGCTCTCCGCCCGACAGCTGCTCGACAGGCTGGTCGAATTGCGGACGGCTGAATCCCAGCCCAACCAGCATTCCCGCTATGGAACTGCGCCACGCGTACCCGTCCGCATCCTCAAACGCGTCCGTCATCCGCTGGTAATCCCGTGCCAGCCGATCCAGCTTCACAGCGTCTCCGGCGTTCTGCGGCTCGGCCATCTGCGATTCCAGCGCGCGGAGCTTCTCCTCCATTCGGAATACTGGCGCGAACACGGCCTCCAGCGTGGACCACACCGTCGCGCTGTCGGCCAGCTCCGCATTCTGGCGCATATATCCCACGCGCAAGCCCTTGCCGTATGCCAAAACCCCGCCGTCGGGACCATCCTCTCCGGCGAGTATCTTCAATAATGTCGTCTTGCCGCAGCCGTTTACGCCGACCAGCCCCATCCGCTGGCCGGACTGCAGCGTCAGGTTTACCTCGCGCAGCACCTCCCGCGCGCCAAACCCCTTGCGCAAATTCTGGACGCTTAGCAAAATCATAGAGGTATTGTACATGATAGGGCAAATATACACAACCCCCGCCCTGTCCGCCACTCACACCGCCTGAACACCTCCATACAGTACACTAGACCAACCAGAGGATTGGGGGAGTGGATAAGTTATGCCCAATACATACTCGATCACCCAGAATAACTGGGATGCGCTGAACACCCAGCTGCAGAACGCTGGCGCGGGCGATGTGTTCAACCTGCGCGTTAATATAGATGTGAAGGGAACCTGGCGTCCCGTTACGCATGGCAACCTGACCATCAACAGCAGCTCCTATACCGATCCGGATACCAATGAAGTCCGCAATTATTCCATCGGCACGGATTTTTATAAATTGACCCGGCCTTTGTTCGGCATGTGGACGCCTACCAATATCAACGCGCCTACCATCCCGATCAACGGTATCCCGCTTGATCCCAACGGCGCCAAGGCCGTCAACACCGCCCCCGACCCCAACGACAATGGGACAACTACGACCTATACGCCAAGCCCCACGCAGATCACAAACCTAATCATCAACGATCTGCACGTGTACTCGGATATTTACGCTTATTCCTCAAACCCAGATTATGTAAACCTTGTAATAAAAAGCGGCAGCACGGAAGTGCGGCGCGTGTATGCGTCCCAAAGCATGGGCTGCTTTGTCACCTGGGCTGTCGATTGCAAATTCACCAACTGCGTCTCCCACGGCAGCGTAACCTTCTTCGGCTCGAACCTGGGCGGTATTGCTGGCATCAGCGAGAACAGCACCTTCATGAACTGCACCAATCAGGCCACCCTGCTGGGCTATCAGCAGTTGGGCGGCATATGCGGCTGGATGATCAGCGGAAACATCCAGCAATGCTTCAACACCGCGTCGGGTTTCCTGCAGGGGTTAGGCAGTTATGACATCAATGGCAAGGCATCCAGCAGCTTCGTCAACGACAGCGGCGGCATCGTCGGCCAGTACGACCACGGCGATGTGCTCGACAATGTGAACGAGGGCAACCTGGTGTTGGGCAAGGGTTCAGGACACGCGGGCGGCATCGCCGGGCATATGGGCACGACCTATTCCTATTATGCCAGCGTCCCCATGAGGGTCACGGGCAATGTCAACAAGGCCGACCTTGCTGGCGGCGACTACATCGGCGGGATATGCGGATACATCGCGGCTAGCAACTGCGCCATCGATATCCTGGAGAACCGCGCCGCGTCGAACATCCGCGGCGACGCGCAGTATGTCGGCGGTGTAGTCGGTTATATCACCAGCATAAACGGCCCCGTAACCATCGAGCGGAACCGCAACTGCGCCGAGACTGTGGAGATTGGCACTGGCAACGGCAGCTACTCCGGCCAGTATGCCGGAGGCATCGTCGGCTACATCAGCCAGGCCACAGGAAACACGTATAGGATTTCTATAGATAATAACCACGCGGGTATCCTGCTGGTCGGCGCTGGGAATACAGGCGTCAACCGCATCATCGGCGGGGTGTCGGCCACCGGATCGACGACCTACCTAATCAATAACATCCACGACAACACCGCAGTGCCCGATATGAAGCTATACGGCGGCGGGCATGGCAGCGGCACGACCCTCAACATCACTAAGGCCCAGGAGACCGGCAGCACCACGAACCGATTCAACGGCTACAACTCCAGCTGCACCGCGCCTACCTGGACAATGAACCGCTGCGGCCTATGCATCGAGGCGCTGGACTGCTCGGCAAAGACCAACGCTAACGATTGCGGCGCATACCGCGAGACCGACGACGAAAGGGCAGAGTTAGAATCCCTGAAAATGCTGGGCATGACCATCTCCAGTCAGACGCCTGACGGAACCGATTCCATGTATCATTAAACCCATTAACTCTCACTCCCCGCGTTATTTCTCAATTTCTCGAGAAAAGGAGGAGCCGTCGATGTCGATGCCCCAGATCCGCCTGTCGAATATATCACGGGATCAGTGCGTCAACAATCTGATCGGCTCCATCGCGCTTGAGGAAGCGGCGCTAGCGCATATATTGAATGCCGACGGCGAGAAGATCCAGCTGGCGGCATCGATGGCCGACCCCGAGTCGCCCAACTACAGACCTGAAACCGACTTCAACGACCTGTTGAGCGTCAACGATTCCGTCATCAGCCTCATGGAATCCACGCGCGACCTGGAATACCTGCTCGCGCTCAAGCTCATGGATGCCAAGCGGCTGATAGCCTTGGAACCCATGCCTACGCCGAAGCCGCCGCCGCCAACGTTCTATGCGATGTTCACATTCCCCGTCGTCGCGGAGGACGATCCGACCAAGCCGCTGCCCAAGACCGCCTTCGTCCTGCAGGGCATCGACCCCACCAACTCCACGGTAACGCTTAAGTCCGTGGCCAATGCCGACGGTATCCTGTCATTCAGGCTGCCGAACGGGAATTACCTATTCACCCAAGCATCCTCCATCAGCGGCTATGCCAAGAATACGACCAACTATATCGTCTCCGTCAGCGAGGAGGCCGGAACCATCACCGTTTCCGACGAAGCCACAGGCACCATACTTAGCGTGCAAGGCGTCAACGACCCGCCGTGTTATGCGGCGTCCAGAGCGGCCGGCGGCAAGCCGCGCATAGACGTGCCAACGAACTGCTTCTGCGTGAAGGATCCCATCGGCACGGCCTCGGGCGACATCCCGCGCGATGAAGAACCCGAAGCCTATCAGAAGGAGGAATACTGTCTGCAGTTGATCGCAGAGGTGATCAACTCCGGCCAGCCGTTGATGAGCATCCCATTCAAGCTGCAGAGCTTAGGCAGTACGCCCGAGTATTGCAAGATCAAGACCACGGACGCCGACGGCACGCTGAATTTCGGCTACTTGCAGCCGGGTTCGTACTGCCTGACGTTCCAGAATACCACCGACACGAATTACCCATTCCTGCGCGCGGCGCACAAGATCACCGTCTGCGCCAACGGCGTGACGACGCCCGACTCGACCATCCCATACGGCGCAATCCTCGTGGATGGTTCGCTGAATATGATAGTCCACTATTCCCGCAAGCCGACCAGCAGCGGCGCGGGCACGGACGACGTCGGCACATGCACGCTGGTACCCGGCGACCCCGGCTACGAAGGCGGCGGCAGCGGCACGCCCATCTGCGATCAAATAGCCAGCGCCGCGCTAAAATCCAAGCGCACCGCCACGCGTATCAAGAAATTCCGCGCCGACTATAATCTTTCGTAAATTTGTGTATATAAATAGGAAGCAACTCTACTCCCCGCCCATCAGAAACCCCTGCCGCGTCTGCTCATCCTCACCCGCCTCCAGCCTCAACGTCTCCCACCATTGAACCCTGCCGCACATCGGCGCGCGCAGTATCCCAGTGATGACGCATTCATTTGCGCCCGTGTTCCCGCTCGAACCAAAGCCCCGCGTCACAAATTCATCCATTCTAACATTCTCCACCCAAAACATCCTATACTTGCAGCAGTATTCGACCCCGTCCGCGCTATCCGCCACAAACCTCAGCGAGTAACCTCGGCCGCCGCGCGGCAAGCCTTCGCGGTACACGCATGCCGCCTCATCCTTCACCCACAGCCCCAGTTCGGCCAACAACACCGGGTTTATACCCGCCAGCCGCAGCTCGGCCTCGATTCCGCTCTCCGCGCGCACACGTTCCCGGATACCCTCGTCGCTGTAAGTCACGCGGCTCATCTCCATCCACGACCGCCTCAACCGCACCGCAGCCGGGAGCGCGACGGCATCCAGGCAGGCGTACGCACTCGAATCGTCACGCGTGACCATCGCCAGCGCCACATCCCTGAATCCCATCAATATATCGGCGCGCACTTCACACCTCCCCTACTTTCATCGGCAGCCAACGCTCCAGCGTCAGCGCCACGCCGCGCAGCTTGCCGTCAGCCTGGGCGCGTATCTCGGTGCAGGTGAATCCATACTTGCGCGCCAACACAACCACCAAGTCGCCCATAGCCGAGCACCGTTCGCGCTCCGCCGCGTAAACCCTCGCCTCCACTATCTGGCGCATCAGCAGCGTCGTATTATCGCCAATTACCGCCGTCGAACGCCCCAGCTCCAGCAGCAGCACGCACGGCAGCAGCTCCGGAGCGCCATCGCTCACCCATCCGGCCCACGCCATCGGCAAACCCTCGCGTATCGCCTGAATCAGATCCTCCAAATCCGCATCACCCCCTATACTCCATC
>BNUH01000005.1 GCA_025997215.1 Clostridia bacterium | reverse complement strand
TTGAAGCCCATATACCAAGCACCGAGTGAAGAATCCGCATTGGAAGCGCTGGACGCGTTGGAGGCTGCATGGGGGAAAAAGTACCCGTCAGCGATACAATCCTGGCGTTCCAATTGGGATGAGCTGGCGACGATGTTCAGGTATCCGGAAGAAATTCGGCGGATCATCTACACGACGAACGCGATTGAGAACTTCAATCGCCAGTTGCGCAAGGTAACAAAGACCAAAGGCGCGTTTGTCAGCGAGGATGCGCTGCTAAAGCAACTGTATTTGGTAACGATCCAGGTGACTGAGAAATGGACGATGTCCATACGCAACTGGGGAGCGATACACGCGCAGTTGACGGTCTACTACGGCGAGCGGATCACGCAACCCGCGTAAAAGGAACGCACGAACCCCCAACCGTCCGTCTTGACTGCGCGGCTGGAAACCGCTGTGTAGGCTATGCCGACGGCGATGGGAACCAGCAAAGCACAAGCCCTCTCGCCGTCGGCATATCCAGCGTAGTGGTTTCCCGCCACGCAGTCAAGACCGAACTCGCTTCGCTCGGGACTGCGTTCTGGCTGTGGTGCAGGGGGGAACGGGCCTCTGGCTCCGAGAACCTACTTCCGCTGCGGCGGGTGCTTTCCTGGCTGGGCGCTTCTTTATGGGTGATGGGTTTACACAATTGGTGCGGCACTACCTTAAACCATCGCAGATAGGTAGCTGCCTGATTCTGTTGCTTCATGGCATCATTCGATAAATCGATAATGTACCTTGAAAATTAGTAAATCATAACAAAGCACTGAATAACACGGTGCTTTGTTAGCTTTTTATCCTATTATCCACCATCTGAAAACATCCTTATTTACACCTACTCCAGCCGAATATAGCATCGTCAGACAATTTGTTGGCGAAGGCGCTGCGCTATGCCATAAACCAACGCGAGTATCTGGAAAACATATATCTGGATGGAAGGTTGGAGGTATCGAATAATCGCGCAGAGCGGATATTCGCGCATTTCGCGATAGGTCGTCGTGCATTCCTGTTCGCGGATACAGTTGACGGTGCCCGTGCGAACGCAATCTATTACTCGATCGTGTTTACGGCGCATGCCAACGGGCTTCATGCTAGGAAGTACCTTCAGTATCTATTGGAGCATTTGCCTGGCGCAAAGATGAGTGAACTGCGCAATTATCTACCGTGGAGTGATACACTCCCCGACTGGCTGCGCTTACCAAAGGCTCAGCAAACGCCAAACCCCGCTTCCGTGGCTTGATTATACCATGCTTTTCGGCTGTTTCAAGACACCGGATTATGAGGCGCTTACTTATGATGTTGTGGCTTCTGTGTTTGTATAAGTACTAAATGCTTTTGCCGTGTTTCGACTCACCGCCTATTGACAGGGCGAAATCATTTACTCTAACCGACAAAATACGAGCAAAATCTCAGCTTCTTCAATCCGTTTTTCTCACACTTGAGGTCGAAAAGTGACACCTTGTATGGCAAAAATCGATTGTAGAAGCTGCTTGAAAAGTAAATAATTTTGCCCTGGCCTATTGATTATTGACCGAAAATATGCAAGAATACAAAGGAAGACCGAATAAGGAGCACACGCTGTGGCTACTTTGTACGAGATAGCGCGCGAGGCCAACGTATCTCCGTCCACGGCGGCACGGGCGCTGAGGGGCGACGGTTATTGCAGCCAGGATAAGCTGCTGCGCGTCCAGGAAGCGGCGTCGCGGCTTAACTACGTACGCTCACACGCCGCGCGTTCATTAAAGAATAAGCGAACGGATAAGATACTCTTTTGTATCCCTGATATATATAATCCATTCTATTTCCGGATGATTAAAGGCGCGGACGACGTGCTGCGGAATGAAGGCTACTACGTTGTGCTGTGCCATACGCACGGTGAGCTGGAGACAGAACGGAATATGCTGCGCAACCTCGGCGAAGGTTATGGCGATGCGATGATATTCGTCTCGTTCGATTTTAACGCCGACAATATAGGTTGGATCGCGGCATCCGGTAAGCCCGTCGTCATCACCAATCGGTACGACGACGGAAGCGGCGCAAACCAATTCGACAGCGTGTATATCGACACATATGAAGGCGTCCGTATTGCTGCGCGGCATTTTCTGGATATGGGTGAAAGCCGGCTGGGATATATCGGAGGCAGTACCGTGACCCAAACCGGTCGCGAACGGTTGGAAGGCTTCAAGCAGGCGATGATCGAGTGCGGCATACCAACTCGTCAAGAATATCTGTTTGAGGGTGATTTTTCGCGAGAGAGCGGCGAACTGCGTATGCGTGAGATGATCGAGCGGGACTGCATTCCGCGGGCGATAGTCGCGGCTAACGACCTTATGGCCGTCGGAGCGCTGAAGGTCTGCGAGCGCGCCGGGTTACAGGTTCCACGAGATGTCGCGATCATTGGAATGGATAATACGGATCTCGCGCTATCGACTACGCCTGAGCTGTCGTCGGTCATTATGCGGGAAGAGGAGATTGGACGCTTGAGCGCCGAGCTGCTGTTGGAACGGTTGAAAAGCGGCCGCAAGGATGGCCGCACCATTCGTCTTGAACCACAGCTAGCATTGCGTGATTCGAGTAAATTAGCGTAAAATCTCTTAATTTCTCAAGCTATCGTTGTGAGAACCTATTGACATTTAGTGCGAGGTTTGTTATAGTTGAACTATGGTATCGATGCCATGTCGTCAACGCAGATCAATCGCAGAGGAAGGCGGCAGAGTATGGTTCTCGAAAATACTCGCGTTTCGGTAACTTTCGACAGCAATGACGGGCGTATTGTTTCGTTAATAGATAAGACACGCGGTATTGAGTACATAACGCGCAATGACTGCCCACCGTTCCGCATAATTCGTGAAGGTGAAGCGGAAACGGCTGGATCTCATTTTAGCTGTGAGGATATGTGCCTGACTTGGACGCTGGACGCTGCGAAACTGGCGGTGAACGTCACTTTGCTGGATGATGGAATTGCTTTCCGTGCCAGCTTTACGGGTGGTTTGGCATGCGCGCGCGCCATTGAGTATCCTATACTGGGCGGTCTTAGGGATTGGGGCAAGGATGGTTATATCGCCCACTCATACGCGACGGGTGTCCTTCTCAATGACCCTCTAGCGTATATTCCAGATTCCGGCGCTCTTCGCTACACGCCGTACCCGGAATCATTCTCCGGCGCGTCCATGCAGTTCATGGCATACTATGAGCAGGGTTGCGGCGGATTATACGTCGCAGCGCATGACGGCGGTGCGCATCAGAAGTGGCTGAATGTGTTCAAAGAAAACCAGAACCTAGCGATCAGCCACATGTTTGGTTATGAAGAAATCACCTCCAGCGATAACGTTGACATATCCATGCCCTACGACTTTGTTATCCGCTTTACCGACGGGCAAGGCTGGGAAGAAGCGGCAGACCTATACAAGTCATGGGCAATGGGTCAGCCATGGTGTGATAAGGGGCTTGCGCGTGAGCGTGCGGACAACGCGAGCTGGCTCCTGGAGCAGGTTGGCGCATGCACGTTTGGGATAAACGCTGGTTACGACCGCACTAAATGGATACGCCGCTATCATGAGGATATCTGTACTCCCATCTTCCATATATTAGGCCCTGACTGGACGCATGAGCCTCAGACATTCTACAAAGGTGTGCCCGGCGGTCTTAAGGATTGGGCGCCGGATCGCTTCAATCAAGCGAATCTAGGTGCCATACGCGAAGTGGGCGACCGCTTCGCTCCATTCGAATTCGACTTCTTGGTTGCGTTGGATAAGAGTGATCCTGATATATTGCGCCCACAGTTGCAACGCTTCCCGAATCCTACACTTAGTCACGATGCGTACCACTTCGCTATGCTGTGCCCGTGCAGCCCGTTCACGAAGCAATTCCATCGCCAGCGCGATCTTGATGTGCTACACGCTGCCGGTGTGGACGCTATGTATTATGACATCTCCGCCAATAACCTGATAAAAATTTGCTTGGCCGATAATCATGGTCACAAACCAGGCGGCGGTGCTGAATTGACAGAAGGCTACCGCGATATATATGCCGACACAAAGGCAGCCCTGTCTGAGGCAGCAGGTCATCCCGTTCCATTGGGCACCGAGATGATCAACGAGACGCTGATAGGCGAGCTGGATTTTTACCAAGCGCGCGCATGGGCGCAGCCATCCTCGACACTGGAAACATACCCATTCAGGGAACAGATGCGAACGGGTCAGGCACAGATGATCCCGTTATTCGATTGGGTTTATCATGAGTACGGCGTCGTCCGTATGGACGGCTGGGGCAAATTGGTTGCAGAAACTGGCTCGTACTTTCGTTATATAGTTGCCAGGACATATTTATGGGGCGGGCTGTATGAGATCAACCATGAGTACAGTCCCATGGAAGCGTTGAACGGAAAGGAGAATGATCCGGCGGAGCACTTTTTCCCGTTTGAACCAAAGGGGTACGAGTATTCCCCAGAACACGCAGCGTATGTGCGCCAATTTGCACAAGCGCGCATAGGTGCGGCTAATCGGTATTGGGCATATGGCAGGATGATCCGCGCGCCAAAGATCGACATACCGAAAGCGGCTTTCGATTGGTACCACTATAACCACAACAAGCAGGATTCGTCCTATGGCGCGAGTGGAACGATTGAGAAGCCGGCGGTTATCGCCAGCGCATACTCCGACGACCAAGGCTACGCCGCGCTATTCCTGGCAAACGCGGATGACACGGATCATCCATTATCGTTCGACATCACTCCCAGTACGTTTGGGTTAAGCGGTTCGACCTGTAAGCTGACATGGCGTACGGATTTCGAATCGCAGAGTACAGCGAAACCCATGGATTTTAGCTTGCCAGCGGAAGATGGTTCGCAGCGGATCACGCTGACCGTTCCGGCTTTAACGCTGGGCATGCTTGAGATCGTATAATCGCATAATTAAGGAGGCAATACCATGAAAGGGATCAACCGTATTATTACAGCCATTCTAGCCCTGGCAATCCTGCTGTCAATGACAGCTGTCCCGGCAGCGGTACTCGCGGAAGCCGACCGTCCCGTCGTCACATTCTGGAATCAGATCTTCGAAGAGTGGAACCGCACTTGGTGGGAAGAAGTCGCGCAGGAGTATAACGACGACGCATCCCAACCATACACCATCCAAATGGAATTCATCGACGGCGGCGCTGTCGAGGAACGCTTAGCCGCAGCACGCGCTGCAGGTACCACCCCGGACATATTCGTCATCAACTACTCGAACTTACCGCGCGCCGTCCAGGAGGGTTATACTTACCCGACCGAAGGGCTGATTGCGCCGGAGGCCTATGACGACCTATACGAGAATGTGCGCGAGATGATCACGGTGGGCGACCACACATATGGCTACCCCCAGATGCTCGAGCCTGCCGTCGTTATGTACTATCGTAAAGACCTGCTGGAGGCGGCAGGATTATCCGTACCCAAGACATGGGATGAATTCAGAGCCGCCGCCGCTGCCTTGACCACCGACGATATGTTCGGCGCGACGATGAACTATGAGTGGAGCCTGTGGGGCTGGGAATACACCGCGGCCGGACATTGGCCCATCACCGAGGACTGGTCGCAAGCTGATCTGGATCAAGGTTATATTGACCTGCTGCAGTTCATTGGCGACTTGTACCATGATGAATCCGTACCCGCACAAGCATTAGAAGGCTATAACGGCAGCTCGCGCCTCGTATGCGACGACAGCGTAGCCATCACCTTCAGCGGTTCATGGGGCATTGGAGCCATAATGACTGACTATCCCGAAATGGCGGAACTTATCGGCGTCGCGGCCGCACCAACCAAGGATGGCTCTCCATTCCATTCGACAGTCGGCGGCTGGACTTTGCAGATTGACGCGCACAGCAAGAACCCCGAAGGCGCTGCGCACTTCATCTCATACGCGTTGGCTGAAGACGTCGCCAGGACGGGTAGGTTCTTTGAGGCCGCTAACTTCAGCAAGTACTCTACCCGCAAGTCCGTAGATGAATACCTGACCACCAACACTGCAGCCAAGGACGACGAGTGGATGCAGGCCGTCACCAGCGAGATAATCCCTTACGCTATCAGCGAGCCTATCTATAACTGGGAGATCTCGGCATACATACTGGCCGCTACAGGCGAAGTGGTTATAAACAACATAACGCCGGAAGAGGCGCTTGCGACTGCCACGAGCGAGATCAATACGTTCATCACCAATAACAATCTGGCGAAGTAAACCGCATGGAATAGGGAGGATACCATCGATTATCCTCCCTAATACTACTTGAATGGAGGACGCGTTATGGCAGCGAGACAAACGATTAAGAACCAAGCAGGTATGTCCTCCACCAGGACGATGGATCATGTTACCGCATATCTGATGATACTGCCGTCGATTGGTTTCCTTGCAGTATTTGTATTGGTGCCGCTGTTTATGTCCGTAAGCCGCAGTTTCACCAATTGGCGATTCTATCTGGGCAGTGAGTTCATCGGTTTTGAGAACTATCGCATGATTTTTCAAAACAGACTGTTCCTCACATCCATCAAGAATGTACTATGGTTTGTTGTGGCCATAGTGCCTACGCAGATTATTCTATCATTCCTATTCGCGCACGCGCTGAAGGGGCTTGCGCCTCGGATAGGTTCATTTGTTAAGACGGCCATATATGTCCCGACTGTAATATCCGGGGTTGTGGCGTCGGTCATATTCTTATTCATATTTAACTACCAAGGCGGCGTGCTCAACTACGTAATTCGCCAGCTCGGCGGAAAACGTATCGCATTCTTGAACGAACCTACGCTCTCGCGCATTGCGGTATCGATAACCGCTATATGGATGGGCTTCGGGTATAACTCGCTCATCATGCTAGCGGGGCTGATGAACATCCCGCAGAGTTATTATGAAGCTGCACAGGTAGACGGTGCGACGCCGCTGGCGCAGTTACTGCACATTACCATACCATCCATGCGTAATGTGTTCATATTGATACTAATCGGACAACTCACGGGAACCCTCCAGTTTTTCGATTTGCCGTATATGATGTTCGGCGGCGGTGGCGGCCCTGTAAATGCGACGCTGACACCTATGCTATTTATCTATAACAACTTCAAGTCCAGCGACTACTCTATGGGTTACACCATAGCAGGCGCGTTGATGCTGATGATCGTGATAGGCGCGCTGAACAGCATCGTATTCACCCTGATCGGCTCCGAAAAAGCGCAGGATGAGTGAGGAGGATTGGTGATGGCAGTCAACAAACGCGAACGAAATTCTACGGTCCTCTTCTCTATAATCGCGATTGTCGTCATGGCAATCTCGCTCTTCCCTCTGTTTTGGATGATCATATCGTCATTTAAGGCTGGCAAGGAAGTGCTGAAGGCAAACCCGCTGCAGTTCTTCCCATCAAAGTGGGTGATGGAGAACTATCAGAGCCTATTCAAGGAAAAATCGTATCCGTTCCTTACAGCGATGCGATCGACCGCGTTCGTGGCGATCACAGCTGCGCTGATGTCCATCACCGTTAACTCATGCGCGGCATATGCGTACGCGCGGCTTAACTTCCGCCTTAAGAAACTATTATGGCGGTTGACGATATTCACGATGTACATCCCAGGCATCACTATCCTTATTACCTCATATGTGGTCGTCAATCAACTGGGTATGCTGGATAGTTACTACGTGCTGATACTGCCTGGCATAGCTGGTGCTGGCTCGATATTCTTCTTCCGGCAGTTTTTCCTGAATATGCCGATGGCTATGGAAGACGCCGCGCTGATCGACGGCGCGGGCCGCTTCCGCATCTTCTGGAGCATATTCATACCCAACGCAAAGTCGCCTTATGTAATTATGGGAACCGGCGCGTTCCTCGGCTACTGGAACAGCTTCCTGTGGCCGGCGATGACAGTTACCAGCGTTAAATACATGCAGATCATGCAGGTAATACGCTCGTATAACAACATGTACGCATCAAAATACGGCGTTGTGCTGGCGGGTTCGGCATTGGCTGCCCTGCCGCCGATCATCATGTTCCTGATATTCCAGCGCCATATCGTGCGTGGATTGATCATCTCGGGTATTAAGTAATAGGAGGCATTAATTATGTGGTATAAGGTTTTGGCCGCCCTATTGGTTTGTATAATAATTTCACTCGGCGGCATCGCGCTCGCTGAATCCATACCTCAATTGGGCGAAGATGTGGCCATTGCCGCGCTGCCCGGGAAACAGTGGGAACTTCATAGCCTGACAAAGCTGAAGGTGGAGAAGGTCAGCCAGATAACGGGTGAAGACTCGCCCAACACTACGTTGTCCCGTTTTGATGTATGGGGCACGGATTTAGGCTCTATGACTACGATAGGTGATACAACGTATCTCTTCGGCGGCGATACCTTCTCCAGTGAAGACAGCGCTCACTGGCGCAGTAATGTGCTATTCCTGATCCAAGATGACGATCCATCGGATGGGCTGACGATAGTCGATGCCATCACCGACCGCACGGGTAGCGCTAAAGAGCTGCTGGGCAGTCTAAAGATAGAGGGGAAAGAGGTCACAGTCATCCCAACTAACATATTCGCAGTGGATGATACATTATACTGCATATATATGTCAGTATCCCATTGGGGTGAGGCGGGACGCTGGGATTGCCGCTGGTCCGGTCTGGCAGTATCGCGTGATGGCGGACAGAAATGGACTAAGTTAAACGATGTGCGCTGGCCAGGCGACAGCGGATTCATTCAAACGGCTAATTGCCAGGTGGGAGACACCATGTATATCTGGGGCATCCCCGGCGGACGCGACGGCGGGGTGTCGTTGATGAAGGTGACCGTTGATAGGATTGAGGATTACGCGGCCTATTCATACTACACAGGCATGGATGAATCGGGAACTCCTAACTGGGTTCAAGGCGAGGAAGGCCTAACTCAATCTCAGCTAGTCGTCGATCCGTCAGCAGGCGAGATATCCGTCATCTACAACCCATACCTTGGCAACTTTATCATGACATACTTGAGTGAAGCCAAGCATGCGATCGTCATGCGTGAAGGCGTAACGCCTTGGGGACCATGGGGCAAGGAGTATACCTTAGCGCCGTCCAGTATATACCCATCGCTGTACGGTGGATACATGACACCTAAATACATTGAGCAGGATGGCAAGGTATTCTACTTCGCGATGAGCCAATACTTTCCAATCTATAACATCATGTGGATGCGCACTGAACTGCCATAACCTAATCCAAAACGAAAGGGGCAATCATCTATGCTTCTGCTGGACAATCTTGCAACGCTAAATCACTGGGAAACTCGATCGATATCACCTGAAAACCGCACTGGGGCTAATAGCGCAGGCGGCGCTGTTCCGCTAGAACTGGGCACGGCTAAGCATGCCGCGCGTGACTTGGGCACGGGCTGGAAGGTTAATCCATATCTGCATATTGAATCTGGGGAGACGCTTGAACTGGCGCGTATTGATGGTTCTGGCATGATCCGTCATATATGGCTCACTCCGACAGGCACGATGCGCAACCAGATCATCCGCTTTTACTGGGACGATAGCGAAACTCCATCTGTAGAATGTCCGCTTGGCGACTTTTTTGGCTGCGGCTGGGGCAAGTATGCGCAGATTAGTTCGCTTCCCATTTGCGTCAACCCAGGCAGCGCGTTCAACTGTTATTGGGCGATGCCTTTCAAGAAAAATTGCAGGATAACGTTGGAAAACCGAAACGACGAGCGAGTTACCGTCTATTATCAGATAACGTACACGCTGCAGCCCATTGGTGACGACGCGGGCTACTTCCATGCCCAATTCCACCGTTCAAACCCATTGCCTTACAAAAGCGTCCATACCATTCTAGAAGGCGCTTCGGGGCGTGGTCAATACGCGGGCACATATATGGCTTGGGGTGTCAACAACACTGGATGGTGGGGCGAAGGCGAGATCAAATTTTTCATGGATGGCGACAAGGAATATCCTACGATTTGCGGCACAGGAACGGAGGATTACTTCTGCGGCTCGTATAACTTCGAGAATCAGGAGACGCACCAGTATCAGGAATTCACAACGCCATACAGTGGGCTGCCGCAGGTCATTCGTCCGGATGGGGTTTACAACTCGCAGACCCGGTTTGGCTTGTACCGCTGGCATATTACGGACCCCATATACTTCCAGAAGGATATGCGGGTGACCATTCAAGCGCTCGGCTGGCGCAGTGGCGGGAGGTATCTGCCGTTGCAGGACGACATATCATCCGTAGCGTATTGGTATCAAGACTGTCCGATTAAGGAACAGCCTGCGTTGCTAGGTAGGGGTGAATTGGAGATTATATAAAACAACCGAAGGAAGGTTGCATCTCCATTATTATAACTTCAATACGCAAATAAGCCAGGTAAGCCAAGGGCTAAACTAAAGCCAACACCCCATCCAGACGCACGCGTATGTCAGCGTCAAGCTAAGCATACAATTTTTTAACTCGAGAAAACCAAAGAGCGCAACATACCATCACCAACTCACCCCGAAAAGCATAATGGCGTAATAGCCCTTAGTCTATTTATCACTCTTATGAAATGTGGGCTTTTCGATTCTTGGCAGAATACCGACATATTTCTAAATCGAAATGTGTCGGTTTTTCAGCGACCTCCAGAACAATTGCCCGTTTTTTTAGCTAATTTCGACATCTTGCTTCAGCAAATTTCGGCATCATGAGCCGCTGTTTTTGATCTATGCGCGTCGGTAACAACACTTATACCTCCTATCTCTTCCAGTTACTCCCATCTCCTTTCCCTCGCTCTTCTTCTTCGACACTCTTTTCAACTCCCCTTTTGATTATGTAATATAATCTTTCGTTTTTTTGTGTACAGGCCTTGGGTAAAGAGGAAGAATGGGTTGTCAGGTAGTGCCGCGCTATGGATAATTTGCCACGTGGGGCGGGGTGTTTGCTCTACCATTTTCCCTTTTGGGTGGCGTGTTATTTCACACTTACCCTTGACAGACGCAAGTTGAAAACGTGAGGGTATCACGCCGCCAACAACCCCGCCAGCGCGTCCTCGGTGAGCAGTTCCTCCTCAAGCAGCCGTTCCGCCAGAATTTTCAATGTTTCGCGCTCATTGTCCAGCAGTTTCATCGTGACGCGGTAGAGGAGGTCGAGCCGATCCTTCACATGTTTGGCCTCGTTGGTTGAGTTCAACCCATATTGCCCCAGCACGCGGCGTACGGGCAGACCCAGTTCGTCGTCCATACCCCACTCTAAAGCCATGCGTGTGACCATCTCCGTAGCGCGGGCGAGGTCGTTCGATGCGCCTGTCGTAATCTGCCGATGCCCGAATACCAGCTCCTCGGCGGCGCGTCCGGCTAGCGCGACCGCCACATGCGCCTCCAATTCGGCACGGGTCTGGAACATCTTATCCGGCTGCACGGACATACTGTAACCGGCCATGCCCTTCGTAGACGGGATAATCGATAAACGGGTCAGCTTGCTCTCCGGCAGCAGCCGCGCCGTGGCCAGCGCATGCCCGGCCTCGTGGAACGCCGTGATCGTGCGCTCGTGCGCGCTGATGCCCGTGCGATCCTGTTTCTGTTCACCAACCATAACCGTTTCAAATGAATAATCGATATCCTCCGGTTCAATGGACTCCGCGCTGCGCCGCGCGGCGCGTATGGCCGCCTCGTTGAGCAGGCTCTCCAGCTTCGCGCCGCTGAAATACACGGCGTTATAAGCCAATTTATCCAGATCGACATCCTTGGATAACGGTTTATTGCGTGCGTGAACCTTCAAAATCTGCAAGCGCTGTGCGCACGAGGGGAGTCCGACTTCTACCTGCCGATCGAATCTGCCCGGCCGCATCAACGCTTCATCTAGCATATCAGGGCGGTTCGTCGCCGCTAACACTACTATACCTTGATCGCCTCTGAATCCGCTCATCTCGGTGAGCAGCGCGTTGAGCGTCTGCTCGCGCTCCTCGTTACCGTGCTGGTCGCGGCGGCGGCCCAGTGCGTCAATCTCGTCGATGAATAGCACGGCCTTCCCAGCCGCGCGTACCTTCTTGAATAGATCCCTCACACGTCCTGCGCCGACGCCCACATACATCTGTACGAAGTCCGAGCCGCAAACGTTGAAAAACGGCACGCCCGCCTCGCCCGCCAGCGCCTTAGCCAGCAGCGTCTTGCCCGTGCCCGGCGGTCCGTACAGCAGCATCCCGCGCGGAATGCGCGCGCCGAAGCGCTCATACTTGCCGGGATCTTTAATATATTCGACAAGCCCTCTCAATGAATCGACGGCCTCATCCTGCGCCGCGACGTCCGTGAACCGCGTGCCCGGAATCTGCTCGCCGATATTCAAGCCGGACGAGGAACGCTTGCCCGTTCGTTTATATAGTATGATGCCGCCCGCCAGCCCCAGCGCGACGGCCAAGCCAGCCCACGGCGGTGTCTGAGTCGTTCGTACGCGGATGCCGTCCATCATTAGCCGCTCGCGCAGGGTCTCGTTCGACGGGGCGTCGGTGCGGTACCGGTTGCCCCCGGCCGCAGTGAATGTCAGGGTGTCGCCGTAGAATTCCACCTCCGACACCTGCCCGGAGTTGAGCATCGCTAGGAAAACGGGGTAGGTTCGCCAAGGCGGCTGGCGCAGTGTGAGCCACACACCCGCCCCGAGCAGCACCATTAACACGACACTAGCGATGGCGCGCTGACCCTTGGTCATAACCATCCCTCCCTTAAAATGATTATAACTTATTAATGTGTAGGCGTCTAGCGGTATGTTTTGGGAGTATATCCATATGCCAGCGGGCGGTGTGAACATCGTGAGCGCGCCCTGATCTGGGGAATGCGAAGCATTCCCTCATTTTCAATCCGTGACAGCAATTCCAAATTTCTTGTGCACGTCTATCCCACAACATATGGGATATACCACACGCGTCCTGTCCGTATGCATACCTCCCTTGGATTAATATTATTCCCCGTCAAAAACGCGACATCTTCGCGAGTCTTTTCGCCGCTCGCGTCAGCTCGTCCAGTCAGCGGACCTCCAGTCCGCCTCCTTACCTCGCTTTTGCGAGCGACGAAAATCCTTCGCGAATCTAGTCGCATTTTTAATGGGGAATAGTATAAGACAGCAGCAGGGACTGTCGCCTGGAGGTTATGGATACGCCGCAAGGACGCTCCTTCGCTGATAAGCGGTTCGGGCTTGGTGTCCCACTTCGTTGTTCTCGACAAGCGACGCACTGTTAGGGTGACGGGCTGGAGTTGCACCGCCTCACTCACTTGCTCGTGCTTCTTAGTTTGCTACTGTCGCTTTATATGTTATCATAACGGGATTCGCCTTGCAACTTTATTTCATCGCTTTTGTGCTCCGCCGCGCCATGGCGTTAGGGTGGAGATTTTTCCGCTGTAACGCCAGGATGACTCTCAAGTGATGAGCGGGAAAATACTACCCTGCCCTTGACAGACGCAGGTTGAAAACGTAAGGTCATATAGTACCGTTAATGCATTCACACAACACACACATACCGCATATGTTATCGATAAAAGGTGGTGCGGACAAATGGACGACAACTCGCCGTGTCAAGCGCAGGTCATACAGAGCGTCATGGATATGCTGGTCGTTGTCAGCGATATGCACAAAATAGACGCCCAGTATATGGAGACTCAGGCCGAAATAGCCGAGCGATTCGGAATAGTGGGCATGGGTATTCCAAGCGCTATATCATCCATTGGTAAGCTCGAGAGCAGCATCATGCGGGAGTCATGCTGCATGACGAACTATATGCGCTGCTGCTGCAACATGTAAGCGGCATGGATTAGGCGCGGAATTTTCACGGTTCCCAGACGATATTATCCCCCACTTTATTGGTGCGGGTGAATTTGACATCCTTCACGGTCTGGACATGTTTGCCCAGTATATTGAAGTTGCGGAATACTACGCCGTCGATAGTGCATTCCTTGCTGGCGGCCAGCAGCTTTATCGAGCGATCGAGGCCGCTGACCACCGTCACGCTATCAAACGTGACGTTCCGTATGTTCCCGCGCTCCTCCGTCTTGGACCACTGCGACTTGGACGTGGTCAGCTCAATCAGCGTCGGCGAACCATCGCCTTGGCCCATCTGCGCATCCTCAACGACGATATTCTCAAACGTTACATCCTGAACCAGCGCGTTATCGCTGTTATGAATAGACATAACCGGCTTATGAAAATTGTGCAGCACGGTGATATTGCGGAACTTAACCCGCTCGATCACGTCCGCACGCGTCTCATACCCAATCTCCATCGACTGCGCCAGATCCGTCCACAGCACGCAATCCTCAAACAATATGTCGCGTGCATCGGCATCGTAACCCTTGACGACCAAATTATCATCCCAGCCGCGCACGAAGCAGTTCCGCACTGTCACGCGTTCGCAGGATTGCGTCGTGATCCCGTCGCTGTTTGACCGTGCGCCGATTATCTTCACATCCTCAATCAGCACGTCGGAGCACAGATACGTATTCAGCGTCCACGCCGCCGGGTCGAGTATCGTCACGCCTTTTACGACAACATTCTCGCAGCGCGTCAGATCAATTGGAACAAGTATGTCCTCCCAGCGGTCATACGTGCTGCCGTCGATGATGCCGTGGCCTAATATGCTGATGTTCTCGACATCGCTGGCAACGATCTGTCCACGCAGCACCGCACCGGGCGCAAGGTAAACCGTCTGGCCGCTTTGCAGCGTAGTCGTTCGAACATCGTGGATGCCGGGGCCAAAGTAAATGAGGTTCTCCGCCGCCGGATCAGGAGCATCCAAATCAGGCGCAGTCGCGAACAGATGCAACGCGTCTTTGACGTCGCCGTTGTATTCCACGGTGATGTTGGCGGGCAGGGTTAGCTCAAACGTAACCGTACTGCCGTCGACGATCGGCACGATCCCCAGCGATAGCGGGCGTACGACCGCTTCAGTCACATCAACGCCAGCAAACGTAACGCTCACCGTTATCGGCTCTGTCATCTCGATCCATGCGACAGGTGTCGTATCCAGCATTGGTCGTGACGTCCACGTGCGCCAATGGTTGACCGCCGTGTCAACGACGTCCACATTTATACCGTTCGCAGTCACCGCGCACGTTTGGCTGCGCTGTAACTCCAGCGGCAACGGTGTGGTAACAACCTCCGCTCGTGCCGCTCCGAACGCCAAACCCAACGCCGTCACCAGCAGCAGCGCTAGCAGAATAGTCCACGTAAACCCGCTATTCATCGAAAATAACCTCTCTCACCCGCGTATCCCGGCCGCCATAACATTTGTCGTAATCTGCCGCTGGAACAGGATAAACAGGACTATCGGCGGCAGTATCGAGAACACCGTCGCGCGCAGCACCTCGATGGCTGTAATAACCCCGCTGGCCGCTCGGAATTCGAACAGCCGCACCATGACGGTGGCCATAGTGGTATTATTCAGGAGCAGGTAGGGGAGCAGGAAGTCGCTCCACGCGCCGTTGACCGTGAATATCAGCACAACCATGTTGATTGGCATGGACAGCGGTATAACGATTCTGAAGAACATCTGCAGGTTGCTGCACCCGTCCAGCCTGGCCGCCTCGAACAGGCTCGTGGGCATGCCGTCGTAGAAATCCTTGAAAAGAATTACAGTGAACGCGCTTGCTCCAACTCCCAGCCACAGCGGTATAAACGATCGGGTCAAACCCATCCGCGCAAGGTTGATGAATAGCGGTACAATGCTGATCACGCCGGGCAGCAGCATGCTGCCCATGACCAACGCTTGCGCAATCTTCCAGCCGCGCGGCTTCAACCGCGACAGACCGTACGCCAGCAGTCCGTTGAACAGCAGCGCGCTCACACAGCAGCCGACCACCACGTACAGGCTGTTCAGGTAGTAGCGCGCGAACTTGGTCTTTCTCCATGTTTCCAGATACCCGTCCAATGAAAAACTGGAGGGTATGAACGTCATCAAGAATTGATTCTTGCCATCGGGACCGACCGTCTTGACGCCGCGCGTGAACTCCTGCATGGATTTGAACCCACCGAATACGGTCCACACCAGCGGCAGCACCGCCAGAATTATCGCGCCGACAATCACTATCATCATGATGGTATACGCCACGACCACGCTGGGCTTGCGCAGATCGAACCCGCGGATCAATCCGTCGGCCTTATTGCGCGCATGGGAAGATTTGGCGGCGCGCTTGGTCTGTATCGTGTTCGTCATTGCCATAACGATTCCCCTTTCCGCGCGTCAATACGCCTCGTTGGGCTTGCTGACCCGGTTGTACAGCAGCGTGAATAGCAGTAGTATCGCCGCGATAATCACCGACATTGCGGTGGCGTGCGAGTAATCGAAGCGTTCAAACGCGTACCTATACACCACCTGCATCATGGATACCGAGGCGTTATTCGGACCGCCGTTGGTCATAACCAGTGGCTCGTACAAAATCTGGAATACCGCGATGATCTGCAGTATCAGCAGCGTCCGCCCCAGGTTGAATATATTAGGAATGGTTATATGTAACACGCGGCTCCACACGCCAGCGCCGTCGATGATCGCGGCCTCGTAGTGCTCCGGATCGATGGATTGCAGCCCGGCCAGGTATATCAGCGCGGTTGAACCCGCGTTGCGCCACGTCATGGTCAATACTATAATGGGTATAACTATAGAAGAGTTGGACAGGTAAGCCTGGCTCTTGATTCCCAGCGCGGCCAGGAGCATATTCATGCCGCCGCTGGCCTCCGCGCCGAATATGAATCGCCATAGCACGACGGTCGCCAGCCCCGGTACGATCACGGGCAGGTAAATGGCCGTGCGCGCGAAATTTTTTCCGATTATCATTTCATTAATAATTAACGCCAGCACGATCGGCACGAGGAATCCTATTATCAGCGACCACACCGTATACATGAGCGAGTTGCGCACCGACGGCCAGAAGTCCGGGTGCAGGAACATCTGCCTATAATTCTCAAACCAGACGAACTGGGTCGTCGTCATACCTTGGGTCTTGAAGAATGACAGCCGGATACTCTCGATGAGCGGTATATAGATATAGAATGCAAACAGGGCAATGCTTGGCAGCATGATCAGCCATGCGCCGAGGTCATGCTTCAGGCGCGTCTTGCGCCGCTGGTTTACTAGATCCCGGCTTGCCATAGCCGCACCTCCTGCGTGTATAGGAAAAAACCGGGGGGATTCGCGGACGAATCTCCCCGGCCTGTCAGTTGGTTACTTATTCACCTGCTCATCCAGCAAGCTCTGGAAGTTCGCCTGGGCGATGTCCAGCACGGCCTGCGGATCGGCGTTTTCGTTGGTGAGGATTTCCTGGAGGGCCTTGGTCAGCTCGGCGTACAGATCCTGGGTCTGCTGCGGCTCTTCGCCCTTCAGCGCGCCTTCAGCAGCGATCGATTCATAGTAGGGCTGGAACATGGCCGGGTCAACGTTTACATACTGTTCGTAGAGTTCGTCCAACATTGCGTTGTAATCTTCGTCGATCCACATGGTCATGCCGCGCATTACTGGAACGCCGTTGGCAACGTTTGATTCATAGTCGCCGATGCGCCCCTGACGGGCGGACTCGGTGACGATAGGCGCGTAGCCCATCACTTCAATGTAATCAAGCGCCGCGTTAATCTGATCTTCGTCGGTTCCGCTGGGGAACATGAACAGATTGCCGCCTACCAGCGTGTAGGAACCTGCAGGTCCGGCGGGGATGCCGATCATCATCAGCTTTTCCTTCGGCAGACCGTAGTTGGCTGTCGGCTGCGCAACAGCGTCGTCAGCCGCGATATACATGGCCGCAGAGCCTACGCCCAGATGCTGGAAGCCCGTCCCCCAGTTTTCAGCGGTGGGGTCGGCGGTGAGGATGTCGTACTTCCACTTCATATCCTTGACTAACTGCAGTGCGGCAACGGCTTCGGGACTGTTGACGTTCGCGACCCACTTGCCGTCTACGAGCGACTCAAAGTTCGCGCCGAATGTCCAGGCGATGTTGACGAAGTGCCAGCCGCCCGCGTTGTCCGCCGCCAACAGGCACAGGCCGGCCGCGCCGGTTTCTTCCTTGATCTTGACGGACACGTCGATTAACTCATCCCACGTCTTGGGATACAGCGGGAGGCCCGCCTCGTCGACCAGTCCGGCTTCCTCAAACAGCTCGGCGTTGAGCATCAGGCCCAGGCCGTAGAAGTTGCGCGGCACACCGTATACATGCTCCGATCCGCCGTAGGATACTGCGCTGCGGATGCTGGGCGCGAGTTTATCCAGCCAGCCCTTGGCGGCCAGCGCGTCGGTGATCTCTACCACGAAGTTATTGGGAACCAGCTTTGCGGGTTCCGTAAACCATGTGGACAGAACGTGCGGGGCGTTGCCGCTCTCCAGTAGCGGGAGGATGGTCTGCAGGTTGTAGTCGTAAGGCGCCTTCTCAACAATAACGTCTGGGTGATCCGCTAAAAAGGCGGGCAAGAACACAGTCTCATGGGTTTCGAGTCCGCGCTCGTCGGTGTCCACTGGCCAGATGCCCAGCTTCAGGGTCGTCTCGGCCAGGGCGCCGACCGTGCCCAGCAGCAGCGCTAACGCCAGCGCCAGTGCGAGTAGTTTCTTCATCGGGTGATCCTCCTTCAAGATAGTGAATACATTGTGTATAACCAATCTGACATGCATCAATTTTATCATTAGGTTTACCGGTCTGTCAAGCATCTTCGGTGAAAATTAGGCGATTTTTTCAGAAGATATGTCAGAAGTTGGGGTAATTGGAGGCCGTTTGTTTACCTGTAAACCTGAATAATCGGCTGAACGGCCATATCGTTAGGTTAATCGGTTAACCACAGCGAGCGAGCGAATCCGACAGCGAAATCTCCGCCATAACGTTTCCAAAATATTAAGAAATCGCTAACTTTTTTACGGATTTTGTCAATCGCTTGACAAAGTCCGCCGCTCGCGATAGGATCAACTACATATGAATCAAGTCGAGCTGACGATCCCGGCGCGCCAGGATATGCTGCTGGTCGCGCGCATGGCGCTCTCGGGCGTGTGCGTGCGATGCGGCTTAACCCTGGACGCCGTGGAGGACGCGCGCCTGGCCGTGGACGAGGCGTATTACTGCCTGACCCACCAGCGCATTCCGGCGGAATGGCTCCGCATGCTATGCGATTGGGATGCCGCGCGGCTGGACGTCCTGATGAGCGTTAAGCGTGAAACCGCCCCCGCCAGAATTCCCCCGCCCAACCCGAACCAGTCCAACCTGGATGAATTGGCCCAATGCATCCTGGAGACACTGGTTTCCTCGGCGCGGCTGACGGGCGACGAGTTCGGCGTGCATACCATCCGTATGCAGATAAACTGCGAGAATGCCGTCGAAGAGGTTCCAGACAGTGACGGCTGAATGTGAATCGTTCGACCTGGCCGGGCTGTGGGCCGAATTCCGCGAAACGCGCGGCAGGAATGCGCGCAACGCTTTAGCGGAACACTACCTATATCTGGCGCACATGGTGGCGCGGCGGTTCTCGGGCAAGGGTGTGGATTATGACGACCTCGTTCAGGCGGCGTCGCTGGAGCTGGTCCGGGCGATCGAGCGGTACGACTCCTCCAAAGGGATACAGTTCGTCACGTTCGCGGCGCCGACGCTGGCCGGCGCGGTGCGCAACTACTTCCGCGACAAGTCGCGCGTGCTACGTCTGCCCAGGAGCAGCGCGGAACGGTACGTGAAATTGCGCGCTATCCGCGAGACGTTATCCACACAGCTCGGCCGCGAGCCCACCGTATCCGAAATCGCCGGCGCGATGGGCATCACCGAGGACGACGCGCTGGATATCATTGAGGCGAACCGCGCCGCGTCTACATTATCATTAGATGCTCCGGCCTTGGATACCGAGGATGGCGGCGCGGCGTCCGTCGGTTCCGTGATTGGCATGACGGAACCCGGATACGAGCGCGTCGAAGAGCGCGACTCATTGGCGCGGGCGCTGGCCAAGCTGCAGCCCGACGATCGCAAGCTCCTCACCCTGCGCATAGTAGGCGAGCACAGCCAGCGCGAGGTGGCCAGCGAAATCGGCGCGTCCCAGATGCAGGTGTCGCGGCAGGAGCGGCGGATATTGGATCGTCTGCGCGCGGATCTCTTGGACGATTAATAGGCCAGTGATTCGTTATATACTAGAGGGGGCATTCATCGAATGAACCGTGAACCCACCCGTGGATCGGTACGCCGCAACACGTCAGGACGCAGACCTCTGCCGCGCGGCATGGTTGCGTCCAGGCGCAAGCGTGCAAAGCCAAAGCCGCGCCTGGGCGGGGTTGCGCTGTTGCTGGTGTTCGCGCTGGCAGGCGTATTGGTTTGGCAGTTGAACGCGACCGTGTTCAAGCGTACGGCCATAGTCACGGCGGGCGAGACGGGGCATACCTATCCGGTGGACACGATCGTTATACGCAATGAACAGTTATACGACACGGATAATACAGCCGGACTAAAGTATATCGCGGACGACGGCGCGCTGGTCGCTCGCGGAACTCAGATAGCGCAGGTGTATTCCTCCGGTTACAACCAAACGGATATTTCCAACATCAATAAGTTGATGGATACCGTCAAAACGTATTACCAAAAACTGCTAAGCGAGAGCAGTTATCCCGATACGAGGCTGGCCGCGCTGGACGGCGCCGTCGAAACGCTGGTCGCCCAGATGCGCCGGACGACCCAGGCATCCGGCAGCGCCAGCTTACTCTCGCTCAAGCGCCAATTGGAACGCGCGATGACGGAGCGCCAGAATTACCTGAAGCAGAAGTTCCCCAACGACACCACGCTCAACCGTTACGCCGAGGATGAGAAGCCCCTGCGCAAACGCGTTGAAAGCTGGACGATGACATACATCGCGGATCGCCAGGCGATCGTCAGCTTTTATCCGGATGGATATGAGCGGATGCTGTCGGGTGGCACGGTCGAGGAGTTGTCGCCCGCCGCGGCTCGCGGGGTACTCAACGGCGCGCCGCCCGAACAGACCGCCGCCGAGCGCGCGCGCACCAACGTATACAAGCTGGTCGAGCCGCGCGGATTCTACGTGGCTGCGCTGACCACCGACAAGAATTGGAAGCCGCAGCCCGACGAGGCGTTCAAGCTCGTCCTGGAGGGCCTGGACGACACCGTGTACGACGCGCGTGTGACCACGACCACCCGTACGGGCGGAGAATTACTGGTGCGGTTCTACGTGGATGCGGACGTGACGCCCGTGCTGGATTACCGCCGCGCGAAGGCGACGGTGGGCGAGCTGGCGGTGCGGGGGTTGCTGGTTCCGGCCGACGCGCTGCATACCCAAGATGGGCAGATAGGCGTCGTGCTCGATACGAATCCAGGCGTATTCATCCCCGTGAACGTCCTGACGAATGACGCCAAGGAAGCCATAGTGCGGCCCGTTGAGAGCGGCGCGCTGGCCGAAGGCTACCGGATACGGAGATTCTGATGACGGAAAACGAGTTGAACGCTTCACTGGATCTTGAATCCGATCGCGTCATCATTACATCCCGCGTGCTAAAAATCCGCGCGGCGCTGAAGGCCAACGCCCGTGACCCGGATAACCCGCCTGGCTTGCTGGCCGTCACCAAGACCGTGCCGATCGAGCGCATCGCACTGCTGCCGATGGACGAGGTAATCGGCATCGGCGAAAACCGCGCGCAGGAGATCCGACTGAAATTGGCAAACGCCGTCGAATGTCGAGTGGAATCGGTCGAAAAGTTGCCAATTCACATGATTGGCAGGTTGCAAACCAACAAGGTTGTCGATATAATAGGTAGAGCCGCTTTGATCCAGTCGCTGGACCGGATCGAGCTTGCCAAGGAGATTGACCGACAGGCCGGGAGGCGCGGGATCATCGCCCCATGCCTGGTGCAAGTCAATATAGGCCAGGAGTCGCAAAAGGGCGGAGTTTCGCCAGGGGAAACCATAGACGCCGTGCGCGCGTTCGCGCGGTTGCCCAGTCTGCGTATTGAGGGGCTGATGGCGGTATTGCCGGAATCGGACGACGAATCATTGCTGCGGGGATTATTCAAGCGGATGCGCGGGCTGTTCGATCAGCTCCGGGAGCTTGCGATTCCCAATTCAGCGATGACTCACCTGTCGATGGGCATGTCGGGGGACGCCATGATAGCCGCGCAGGAAGGCGCAACGATGGTTCGGCTGGGCAGCGCGATATTCGGCCCGCGTTAGGGTACGGAGACCACCAGCGGTTGAAATACGTCAAGGGAGGATCCGGACATGTCGCTTGGGGAGATGTTACACCGGTTGGGTTCGGCCATAGGTCTATACCCGGAGGACCGCTCTTCGGAGGATTACGATGATTACGAGGAGCCGTACGCAGAGGACGACTACGCTCAAGATGAGCCGTACCGCGCGTCGGCCCGCTCTGCGGGATACCGATCTCAAACCTCGTCGAGCAGCCGCGCTCCAAAGTCCGCGCCGCGCCCGGCGTACAGTTCCGCAAGCGGGTCGGGATACAGCTCCGGCGGAACATCCAGTTCCTCCGGCGCGTATGATTCACCGCAGCCCAAGCGGTCAACGATCGATAATGTAGTGCAGATGCCGCTGCGCAATAACAGCGGAACAGTAGGGCGTGATAACGTGTACGGATCGTCCAGCCAATCCTCCGGCGCTTACGGCGCGGCCAGCTCGGCCTCCTCGTCCAGACACAGCGAGATCATAGTGTACGTCCGCCGCAAGGACGATGCGCAGCAGATCATCGGCTATGTGCTGGAGGAGCGCAGCGTAATCCTCAACTGCGAGTCGATCGACGACGCGCAGTGCCAGCGCGTGATAGACATGCTCGGCGGCGCGGCATACGCGATCGGCGGGCACGTCCAGCGCGTGTCGCACCGCAACTACCTCTTCGCTCCGGCCAACGTAGAGGTATCCAGCTCCGACAGCGCGCCCGTGTCGCGCTACGGCGCGAATGTCAGCGCCGCGCAGTCCTAAGCGGGGCCCGACATGCTGTGGCTGCGGGCGGTAATCCGGGGCGTCGCGCTGTTCGTACAGCTGCTGGCGTTCGTGATGATCGTCGATTTTGCGGTGCTGTGGCTGCTGCCGCCCAAGAATCCGGTGGTTAAGTGGCTTTCGCGCGCCATGGATCCGCTGCTGGATCCCTTGCGCCGATTCATCAATAAGCGGCTGGGCGGCACGGTAAAGGGCCTCCTCGCGCGGCTGCCTATCGACGTGTCGCCGCTGGTCGCGGTGCTGCTGCTGCAGTTGATTCGCTCGTGCCTGCTGTGGCTGTCGTCCTGGACGTGATATGGATTCCGGTGAATTCCATTCCGGTTCCAGCGATCCCGTTCAACGGCGGCTGTCCGAGCTAGCCCAGCGCGCTGAAACCCGCGGCGAAGCCGTATATTCGCGCTTCCTGGATCCCGCGCAGCAAGCGTTGGCCATCCAAACGGCGCAAAAGTGCGGTGTCGCTGTCGAATTTTGGGGCGGGTATGACGATGCGGAGCGGAGGATCGGCGTATTCCATCCGATAGGTATGGAATGCGGATCGGACTGGCCCATCGCGTGCGTGCGGATAACGTGGGCGGCTGCATACGGTTCGCCGGCGCACAGGGATCTGCTGGGTTCATCGCTGGCGGTGGTTCAAGATCGTTCGCGTTTTGGCGATATTGTGGTGGGCGGCGGGTTCGCGCTGATGTTTTGCGCGGAGGAATTAGCGGATCATGTCGTAATCTCGCTGACGCAAGCGGGACGCGTGACTGTCCACTGCGCGATCGAGCCGGATCCCGCGTCCGCGCTGCCGGATCAGACGGAGGATCGGCGCGAGGTGCGCGACACGATTCCGTCATTCCGTTTGGACGCGGGCATAGCCTCGGCGTTTAAGCTGTCGCGGGCACAGGCGCAGGAGTTAATCCGCGAAGGCCGGGTTCGGCGCAACCATCTGCCCGCGCTGGATTCGGATGCCCAGATTAAGGAAGGCGACATGCTGTCCGTACGTGGATTAGGCCACGCTGAACTTTCCGAGACATTAGGTATGAATCGAAAAGGCAGGTTCGGTGTAAAATGGATATGCACGGAAGTCTTAGCGAAAGGGAGGCGGCATAAGTGGCGGTAACGATCCAGATGATCGAGACGAAGGAATTCCAGGTAGTGCCGAACAGCGGTTACGATCCGGATGAGGTGGATAGATTCCTCGACGAGGTAGTCGATGAGTTGGAGCGCCTGCAGAAGGAGATTAAGACGCTGCGCCAGGATGCGGCGGTCAAGCCGCGCGCTTCCGCGTCCACGGCGAACACTGCGAACGCCGCGGCCAGCGAGGAAACCATACGCAGCATGCTGGTCAATGCCCAGCGGGTATGCGACGACACGATCAGCGACGCGAAAAAGCGCGCCGACGACACCGTTCGCGAGGCGCGTGACGAGGCGGAGCAGATCATCCAAGGCGCGCGCGCCGAGGAACAGCGCTTAACGGCAAATAACGACACGATGCGCGCGACTGTCGCGAATTACCGCGCCGACTTCCGCCGACTCATCGAGGATCAGATGCGCTGGTTAAAAGAAGAGGATTGATGCGGCATCAAACCCCCGCCGCCTGCGGGCGGATTGCCCCAACTGAGGTTGGGGACTTGTTACTTTTCCCGTCCGTGGGAAAAGTAACCAAAAGGACGGCCAAAGAGGGAGGGCACTGTGCCCTCCCTCTCTGGACTCTCCTTCCTCAATGTTGCACCTGCTGCAAGAGACCAAACAAACTACATCCAGCGTAGCACAGTTTTGCAAGGTTTTGTCATCATATTGTTTACCTGAAATCCTACATGATCTAAAGCTGGTGGCGTGGGCCTATTATGATTTCGTATTGTTTATGTACGTGCTTAGATGATCCGAAGTTAGTAGTTGGCTGATACTATGATTACATAATGATAACGACCAGCCTCGCTAATAAGACTACCTCGCCGCGAAGCCGCGAGAACCTTGCAATACTGTGCCTGTAACTCAATTGTACGTTGGTCATAGACCAATGAGCGGAGCCAACATTGAGGAGAGAGAGTCCAGAGAGGGAGGGCACAGTGCCCTCCCTTTCTGGCCGTCCTTTTGGTTACTTTTCCCACGGACGGGAAAAGTAACAGATCCCCAACCGCAGTTGGGGCAATCCCCACGCAGCCTATGCGTAGCTTAGGTTGACAGCATTGAACCTGGGTTGCAGAACTCATTCGTGCGCATCGGCCCGGGCGTGAACGGGTTGGGCGGGATCGGTCCCGCAGGCCTGCCGTTCGGGGGCGGGGTGATCGGCCAGGGCGATGGCATGCCTGGGATGGGTGAGGATTCGTAACCGGGCATTGCGGGCGGCGCACCGTTGATGGGCGGCAGCGGTCGCTGCGGCCACGGCGTGCAGCTTTGATCTGCTGAAGGTCCGGCGGCGTTGAGCCGCGCCGGGCGTGCGCCTCTCATCGAAGGCGGTAGCTGCGGCATCGCCGGGAGCAAGACAGGCTTGCGGAATTCGGCCGGCGGCAGGACGATCACTGGCGCGGGCGGCGGTATCTCCGGCAGCGTCGGGCAGAGCGGCGGCGGCTGGACGACCAGCGGCTCGCACGGCGGCATACGCTCCGGCGGCTGCGGCGGTCTGGGCGGCGGAATGATGACAGGCTGCACGACCCTCGGCGGCATCGGCGGCGGCGGCGGAGGCGGCGGTATCACAATAGGCGGCGGGAATTCTGGCGGCTTCGGCGGTCTGGGCGGCGGCGGAGGCGCGACCAGGAACGGCTGGGGCAGTATGGTTTGTGGCGGCCGGGTGTATGAAGGATTCGGGGGCGGCGGGAATACTGCGGGCGGCGGGAACAGATCCGGCCCCGGCTCCTCCTGCGGGGTTTCTACGCATACGCATATACACGCCACTTCTGGAGTAATGGATAGGTTCGGGCAGCGCGTGCCGATACTCTGCGCGTCATCCAGCGGGAACATCAGCACGACGACCTGCTTATATGTAATCTCCACGCACAGCGTGAAGCACATATACCGCCCCGTGATCCTCACCGCGATGTAGAAGTCCTGATCGAGGCACGGTTCCTCCGGCAGCTTGGTGAATGAATCGAACGGGCCGGGGTCGCAGCAAATAGGATTGCCGCAGAAATCCACGAACGAGAACAGGTTCGAACAGTGGGTGGTATGATAATGCGCTTCGCCCTCGGCGCAGGTGCCCGTCTCGTCAAACTCTGCATACTCGGGGTTGCAGCCGCAGGTATTCTTGATCTGCCAATTGGGTGGATCGGCGGAGCCTTTTGTCGAATGCAGGCGGAATGGTCCCACGATCACCCGGCCGCAGACCACGCGCACCTCGTTGGGGATGGAGGTCCAGAATAGATGCATCGTATCGGTGGCGCAGGCGGTGATCGACTGGGCATCCGCGTTGCAGTTGGATACGACAGGAAGGTTCAAATCCCGCAGCGAGCGCGGCGGATACGGGGTCGCGGCGCTGATATTCTTACCCAGGTCGCCGTTGGGATACTCCGCGACGGCGGTCGGCCCGGTGAATAGATCGCCGACATGAGCCAGCGCGTCGGTGCATTCGGATGTAGCGGCATAAGTGTTCGCACCCGCCACCAAGCGATGGAAGGCTCTGTCCATCGTCGCGTTGAACGGCCCGTTGCTGGGGTTTAAGTTGCCGGGATTGGTCGGGCAGATCATGAATATGCCGCCCGTAGCCAATGTGGTCGGCGCGGTCTGCTGTACGGCCCACACCGCCATCTGGGTGACGAGGCGCGCGAACGCGCATGGCTTGCCGACCCAGTTGCCATACCTGCCGTCGCATTCGTCCTGCGGCGGCACGGGGATGGGCGTTGGGTATGCGTCATAACCATTCACGGGCAGTTCGCTGTCGGTCCACGCGTTCCACCATTCGGCGTTGTTGTCGTCAATGCCCCAGCCATTGGCCAGCACCCACGCTACGCGGCATATATCCTCATCGCTGCGCCCGGCCAGCGCTACGCGCGGGTCGTCGGATGTATAGGAAGGCCTGTTGTTGGGCGCGGCCATGTGGTGATCCATGCAGTATGCGGGCAGACAGCGCTCGGGTTCGCACAATTCGGCGATCTCATAATCTTCCAGAGGTGTCTCCAGTTGTGAATTCTCCCGTTCACGCCTATGGACGCACTCGAAATAGCATTGATCCACCCGCGCCATGAATAGGTCGCCGGTAGTAGGAGTCCTCCAGCCGCCGGCCTCGGAAGACGGCTCCCAATAAAAGATGTTCGGCGGGTGTAAGTATTTCGGGCCGCCGCAGTAATCCTCGAAAACGACGCAGTCGTCTCTGGGGCACATGGCCATATTGCAGTTGGCCGGGTATGTGTTGCATGCGACATATGACATGCACAGCGTCGCGCCGAATCCCGCGCCTGCGATGATCGGGTCGCGCTCGCCGGGCAGTGTGTCGGCGCGCACTTGAGGCCTTAGCGCCGCCTGGCCAGCCAGCAGGTCGGATATCTGCTTCATCTCGGCGTCGGTGATCGTGGCGTCGCTGTAGACCTTTTGGATATAGTCACCGACCTTCTCGCCAGGCGAGATATAGGGCTTTATCTCCTGATACGGACCGTAGGATATGTCCGGCTCGTCGTCCTCGCCCAGGTATCCTCCGTAAGGATTGAGGATCATCTCGGACGCCGCGACCGCAGCCGCGCCTTCCTCGACGCGCGCTTCCAAATATTTGTGGAATGGATTGTAACTTTGATACTGAACGGGTTCCGCGCAGTTGCTGCTAGTTTCGACAGAAATCGTAGCTCCCATCTTAATATACTCGGCGAATGGTCCGGTGCAGCTGTAGTTGGCAATCTCAACTTCGCGGATGTAGCGCGAGAATTCCTCATCGGCCGCGCGGCGCTTGCGCTCAATTTCATTCCATACAACGAAAGCCTCCGGCGTTCCGCCGACAGGACCCGTCGCGAATAATGGCGTATCGCGCATGCAAACATAGCGCGGCGTGCCGTCGGATCCGATCCACATGGTAGGGCCTGTGAAGTAAGTGATGGAACCGTCGCCGCAGCCGCACGCGATAGCATTCGACACGGCCAAATCCAGCGGATCCACCGGAAAGCTGGCGCTCGTGCTTGTGCCGCGCAAGCCGTAATCCACGGGCATGTCGGGGCCTGTAACCGCGCTGACCACCTCGGGCAGCTCGCTAATCGCGGCGTCGCGAATAGTGCGCGCCTGGCTGCGGCGGCGGCGCGGGTATACGGCCTCGTCCGCGTCCGGCTCCGCGTCGGCGCTTAGCAGGACTGACATATAGGGATCCGCTTCCGGCTCAGGCTCCGGAGGTACTTGGATAAAGCCGGGTAGACGGACGGGGCGTCGGTATTCACTCATGCCGTTCACTTCCTTCGAGTGGAATGCGAGGAATATTGGAAACGCTGTAACACGCGGCAACCTGCCTAATATCGCGCCGCGCTTGTAGAATTTGGCGATTCTGGGTATAATACGCAGGGACTAAATCCATCGCTGGTATATTTATTCCCAAAGGACGAAGCACATGCTATTTTTACGACGGTAAGGGACACGCAGAGGCTCGGTATTCGTTGTAATATAGGACGGGCTGGAAAAAGTTGGAGGTCATATGTCGAAGAATCAGAACCGCGGCGGCACCATGCTCGCGGGATTCTCCATACTAGGCGCGGTCGGGATCATCTGCAAGGTCATCGGCATGGTGTTCCGGGTATCCCTAAGCGCCAGCATCGGCGCGCAGGGGATCGGGCTGTACCAAGCAGTGTACCCGACATACACGCTCCTGCTCACTCTCTCCACGGCGGGTCTGCCCGTAGCCATATCGCGCATGGTCGCGGAGGCCACGACGACGGGCGACGAACCCGGCGCGAAAAAAGTCCTGCGCACAGCTTTGTACCTGATCGGTTCCATCGGCGTAATCCTGACCGTGCTGATGTTTGTCGGATCTGGGTGGCTGGCGGAGCGGATCGGCGCAGCGGATGCCGCGACGGGGGTCAGCGCGCAGCTGGGCTTTCAGATGATCGCGCCGTCAGTGGCGATAGTGGCAGTGATGTCGGCGTTCAGGGGGTACATGCAGGGGCATCGGATGATGCTGCCCACGGGGATATCGCAGCTGATCGAACAGGTCGCGAAGGTTATAATTTCATTCCCATTGGCGGCGTGGGGGTTGACCAACGGCGGCGTTGGCCTGGCTGCTGCAATGGCGCTGCTGGGCATCACCATCGGCGAGGCTGCGGCCATGCTGTATATGCTGATCACGGCGTATATATGGTCAAAACGATTTGGTAATGATAAGGATTCATTGGAATCCGCACAAATATTACATGATCAGAAGGAAGCCTCCAACAACTTACAGCATAAGCATCATTCTGTATTAGTAAGGATGCTGTACATAGCGGTGCCGATCACACTGGGCGCAGCGATCGTGCCTGCGCTGGGGTTCATCGATTCCGCTATGATCATCAATCGGCTTATCGCAGCGGGCTATGAGAAAGGGGCGGCGCAAACCTTATACGGGCTGCAGTCAGGCTCGGTGCTCTCGCTGCTGAATGTGCCGACCGCGCTGGCGCTTGCGGTGGCGATGAGCTTGGTCCCGGCAATATCAGCCGCGAACGTACGTGGCGATAAGGCCGAAGTCCGTGCGCAGACGATGATCAGCCTGCGCCTGGCATTCCTGATTGGTCTGCCGTGCGCGCTGGGGATGTCGCTGCTGTCAACGCCCATCGTCCGGCTATTATACTCGACCTATACGCCGGATCAGATAGATATTGCAGGACGGTTGCTGGCTATTGGCGCGTTCACCATCCCATTATTCATACTGATTCAGGCGGCCGAGGGCGTGCTGCAGGGGATAGGATTGCAGAGAATTCCCATGTGGACGCTGGTAATTGGTGCGGTAGTCAAGACCAGCCTGAATTACCAGCTGATCGGTACACCGAATATAAACATATTCGGCGCGCCGATAGCGTCGCTGGCGTGTTACACCTTGGTCGCGGGGATCAACCTGGCCTTCGCGATGAAGCGAACGGGCACAAAATTCCACCTGATGGATCTGCTGGTCAAGCCAGGCCTATGCACGGTGATCATGGCCGCAGCCGTGCTGATGATCCAGGCCGTATTCGGCACGGATAGCACTACAAAGACGCTGCTGGCCGTGGCGGTCGGCGTACTCGCCTACATAATCGCCGCGCCGCTGACGGGCGCGGTGCGCAAGGACGACTTGGCGCAATTCCCAGGGCTTGGCAGATTCGCAGGTCGGTTCAACCGAAAGGTAAAGGCATCATGAGCAGCATAACAGTTATACCGCTGGGTGATTCATTATCAGAACTAACCGTCGGTGCGGCGGATGCGCTGACTTCTGGGCTACCTGTACTGTTGAGGACGGTCAGGCATCCGGCGGCGCGGTGGCTGGACGACAAAGGCATCGCCTACCGTGGGATGGATCATCTGTACAACCAGGTGGAGGACTTTGACGCGTTATGGGAGAACATGGCGCGGCTGGTGCTGGGTGCCGCGCCGTGTGTATATGCCTGTGCCGACCCCACCACGGACGGCTGTACGAATCGTCTTAAGAAACTGGCAGATGATATAACAGTTATACCGGGCGTTACCCAATCGTCGAAGGCGCTGGCGGTATCGGCGGTGGATGCGGACGCGGCGACGATCACGTCGGCTGCCGCCGTGGGATCATTAAGGCTTGATCCGTCGCGGGCGCTGGTTGTGACCGAGATTAACAGCGCGTTGACGGCGGGCGAGGTGAAGGTTAAGTTACTATCACTTTATAATTATGATATACTGGTGACACTTGGGCATAATAATTCTATAACATCTATACCGCTGTCGGAATTGGATCATGGCCATGAATTCGACCATACGAGCTGGATCGTCGTACCTCCGGCTAGGTTGATGGAGCGGGAACGCTTCGACTTCGCGGACCTGGTGGACGTGATGGATCGTCTGCGCGATCCGGATACGGGCTGTCCGTGGGATCGCGAGCAGGATCACGTAACGCTGCGGGAATTCATGCTGGAGGAGGCCTGCGAGGTCATCGAGGCCATCGACCGGAACGATCCGGCGAAGATTGTCGATGAATTGGGTGATGTGCTGCTGCAGGTGGTGTTCCACGCGAAGGTGGATCAACAGCGCGGCGGATTCGACATGTTGGACGTCACCACCGCCATCTGCCAGAAGATGATCCGGCGGCATCCGCACATATTCGGCAGCGTCAAGGCGGACACCAGCGCGCAGGTGCTCAAGAATTGGGAGGCCATCAAGCGCGATGAGAAGCGCCTGACCACTCAAACCGCAGTGATGCGCGACATCCCAAAACAGCTGCCCGCGCTGATGCGCGCCGCCAAGATCCAGAAGAAGGCTAAAGATGTAGGTTTCGATTGGAATACGCCGCTGGAGGCGCTGGCAAAAGTGACGGAGGAAGCGGGCGAAGTACGCGCGGAACTTGAAAAGACCGGCTCGAAACTCAAACCCGGACAATTGGCCAGGGTTGAGGAGGAGGTAGGGGATCTGCTATTCGCGGTCGTGAACGCGGCGCGGCTGGCAGGTATCCAACCAGAATTGGCGCTGACAGGCGCGAACGAGAAATTCATACGTCGGTTTGAACAGGTGGAGCTGGCGGTTGCGGCCGATGGCAAGGACATGCGGCAATTGCCGCTGACCGAGCTGGATCGTTACTGGGATGCGGTGAAGCGGGGTGAAACCCATTGACCGAACAGGAAACGGCGTTCAATAACATAATCAGCGATATCGTGGCTAGCGCGCAAAAGTTGGCTTCTGGATCATCCAGACCGCCGCAGCTATCCGTAGTCGTTCCAGCATTTAACGAAGAGTTAAGTCTGGCGGAGACGCATCGGCGGCTGGCTGACGTGCTGGAAGGCATGGGTATTGATTATGAAATAATATATGTTGACGATGGCAGCCGGGATGGTACGGTGGCGTTAATCGACAGATTGCGCGAGGGTGATTCTCACGTACGGCTGCTGTCATTCTCCAGGAATCAGGGGCATCAGATAGCGGTGACTGCGGGCCTGGACGCCGCGACAGGGGATGCGGTGGTCATCATCGACGCCGATCTGCAGGATCCGCCCGAGGTGATTCCGCAGATGTACGCCAGATTCCTGGAAGGTTACGACGTGGTGTATGGGAAACGCGCCGGGCGTGAAGGGGATTCCGCGTTCAAGAGGGCCACGGCGTTCGCGTTCTACAGGATTCTCAACGCGCTGACGGACGTGGATATCCCGGCGGATACGGGCGATTTCCGGCTGGTGTCTCGCCGCGCGGCGGATGCCGTGAGGGATATGAGGGAGCACGATCGGTATCTGCGCGGGATGTTCGCGTGGATTGGATTCAAGAGCATCGCGGTTGAATTCGATAGGGATAAGCGGTTCGCGGGTGAGACACATTATCCATTTAGAAAGATGATGAAGTTAGCAATAGACGGGCTGCTGTCGTTTTCCGTAAAGCCGTTGGGCGCGATAGCGGGATTCGGGGTTGTCATAACGGGTATGGGATTATTATGGTTATTAATACTGATGATTATGGTTTTGGCAGGACGGCGCGGACTGGGATTGGCGGCCATCGGCGCGATGATGCTGGAGTGTTCCGGCTGGATTTTGACGGCGCTTGGGGTCGTTGGGGCGTATGTAGGCCGCACATATCGTGAATCGCAAAACCGCCCGTTGTATCGGTTGGCACGGCGGGAAGGTTTTACGGATAAACCTTAAAAAAACTGGTCAAATCCTTGATTCTTAGCAGGAAATCAAACGGTTTTGACGAATAGCGTAACGGATCAGACTCCATGCTAAGATAAGCCAAGGATGAGATCAACAAGGAGGAACTACCCGTGAACAAGATGGAACTGAGCGCACAGGTCGCCGCAAAAGCTGGCATATCCAAGAAAGACTCGGAGAAGGTCGTCAGCGCGGTGATCGACACCATCATCGAGACATTGCAAAAGGAAGAGCGTGTGCAGCTGGTCGGATTCGGCACGTTCGAGACCAAGAACCGCCCGGCGCGCAAGGCTCGCAACCCGCGCACTGGCGAGGAGATCCAGATCGAGGCCAGCAAAGCGGCAGCGTTCAAGGCCGGAAAAGGTCTGCGCGACGCGTTGCAGGCGGAGGCCTGAAAACCACGCCGATTGAAACCCCTAATTCTACTGGGATGAGGATGTAAAAACGTGCGGTTGGATTTATACCTTAAGACCTCGCGCATCATCAAGCGGCGGACCGTCGCCAATGAAGCCTGCGACGCAGGCCGCGTGGCCATCAACGGGAAGGCGGCCAAGCCCGGCGCGGAGGTCAAGGTGGGCGACCGGCTGGAGATCCGTTTCGGCGGGAAGGTCGGGTCGTATGAGGTGCTCTCGATCCAGCCGCACGCGCCGAAAGCGGAGGCGGCCTTGATGTACCGCGTCATATCGGAACCGCCGGAAGGGTTTTAACGAATAGTGTACGGTCAGTGGCTGATTCTGGCGGCGGCGGGGCGTGGCGAACGGTCGGGGCAATCCATCAACAAAGCGTTCGCGCCGCTGGGTTCGACGTGCGCGCTATTGATGTGCCTGGAAAAATTCGCGCCGCATGTCGAAGGTGCGACGGTGGCCATAGGCGAAGGCGACGTCCAGCTGTGGGATGAGATATCGGCGCGCGCTAATGCGATAATGCCGATAAATTTTACAATCGGCGGCGCAACCCGCCGGGCATCCGTGGCCAAAGCGCTCAAGAGCGTACCTTGCGGCGCTGAATATATCGCGGTTCACGACGCGGCCAGGCCGTTCGTATCCGACAAACTGATCAAGCGATGCTTCACCAAGGCGCGGCAGTATGGCGCTGTAGTGCCCGTGATCCCCATCGTGGATTCCGTCCTGATGCTCAACGAGGATAAGCCGGACGAACCACTGCCGCGCCAACGGCTAAGGGCGGTTCAGACGCCGCAGGTATTCATGCAGCACTGGCTGCAAAACGCTTACAATGAGAAGAGGTTAAAGGGTGTCACAGCCACGGACGACGCGCAGCTGGTGCGGGAGATGGGTTATACAGTGGCCATCGTGGATGGCGATCCGGCGAACCGCAAGCTGACCACGGCTGAAGATTTCCGGCTCGCCCGATTGGAAATAATGGATGCTATGGATGATAAAAATGCAACGGATATAGAGTTGAAACTAACTGGTGCACCACGCGTGGGATTTGGCATGGACGCGCATCGGCTGGTAACGGATCGCGCATTGGTGTTATGCGGTATAACTATTCCATTTGATAAAGGTTTGCTGGGACACAGCGACGCGGACGCGGCGGTTCACGCGCTGATCGACGCGCTGTTGGGCGCTGCAGCGTTGGGCGACATAGGGCAGTGGTTCCCGGACAACGACAAGGCGTACGAGGGCATATCCTCGATTATTCTGCTGAAACGGGTTGTGGATGGGTTAGCGGAAAATGGGTTCAGGATTATTAATGTAGACATAACTATCGTGGCACAGCGGCCCAAGCTGGCTTCATTTATGCCCGAGATGAGGCAGGTGCTCGCCAACGCGCTGGGCATCGATTTACAACGGGTGAGCGTGAAGGCGACTACGACGGAGCGGATGGGTTACGAAGGCCGCGAGGAAGGCATCAGCGCACACGCGGTCGCGACGATTATTCAGTTATAATATTGCATAATACATCAGCGTTATAGAGGGGGATAACCCATTGATCCTATCGGGATTGGAGATAATGAAGCAGCGCGAGTTGGGGAAGATAGGCATCGAACCGTTCGAGCCGAAGCAGGTGAATCCCAATAGCTACAACCTGCGGTTGAACGATCGGTTGTTAGTTTATAAAGATTCTATTCTCGATATGAAAAAGGCCAACGAAACGGAATCCATCCAGATTCCGCAGGAAGGCTTGGTGCTGGAACCTGGGCGGCTGTACCTGGGCCGCACGCTCGAGCAGACGTGGACGGACGAGTACATCCCCATGTTGTCGGGGCGGTCGTCGCTGGGGCGGCTGGGTTTGCACATCCATATCACGGCGGGCTTTGGCGACGTGGGGTTCAAAGGGTACTGGACGCTGGAATTACAATGCATTCAACCGATCAGGATTTATCCGTTTGTGCAGATTTGTCAGATATATTACCATGTTATTGTGGGGGATTATATACTTTACACTAATGGGAAGTATCAGGGGAATACTGATGTGCAGCCTAGTTTGATGTATAAGGAGCTTTAGGAATTCTAACCCCTGCGGGGGGGCTTGGTTCGTCCTCTGCCGAGGGGTTGCCCTCACTGCGGTGAGGGACTTGTTACTTTTCCCGTCCGTGGGAAAAGTAACCAAAAGGACGGCCAAAGGAGAGAGGCGCTATGGCGCCCTCTCTCCTCTGGACTCCTCTCTCCAGCCATGTTGCACCCGCACCTTGGTCTATGACCAACGTTCCGATTGATTTGCAAGCACAGTATTGCATGGTTCTCGCGGCTTCGCGGCGAGGTAGTCGCATTGGCGAGGGTGGCCATTATCATAATGTTAATCATAATTTCAGCCAACTACTAACTCCGGATCATTTAAGCGAGTACATAAACAATACGAAGTCATAACAGCCTCTCGCCACCAGCTTTAGATCATCTAGGATTTCATGTAAACATTATGATGACAAAACCCTGCAATACTGTGCTACTCTGGATAGTGTACGTTTGGTCTCTTGCAGCAGGTGCAACATGGCTGGAGAGAGGTGTCCAGAGGAGAGAGGGCGCCATAGCGCCTCTCTCCTTTGGCCGTCCTTTTGGTTACTTTTCCCACGGACGGGAAAAGTAACAAAGCCCTCACCGCAGTGAGGGCATCCCCTCCGCAGAGGAGGAACCCAACCCCGCCCGCAGGCGGCGCTCAGCGCCTCGCGCCAGCGAGTTAAGATGAGTTGCAAACTTCCTGTCATAATCAATTAATGAATAGCATATATTGTATGTGTGTCAACGGAATACGCGGACTTTCCACGTTTTTCGACGGTATTCCGTTGGATTTGGGGCTTGAAATGTGGGGGTGAGTGGTGTATAAAGGGGTTAAGTGGCAGTAAAGGGGGGCGTGATCATGGCCGAGGACTTCGTGGGGACTTTTGATCACAGCCTGGATAATAAGGGTCGGGTGATAATCCCATCTGCTTTTAGGGAAAAGCTGGGAAACCGATTCACGGCAGCTATGAACAGCGAATGGAAAGCGCTCGCGCTGTATCCAGCCGCGAAATGGAACTCAATCCGGGACAAGCTGGCGCGCATGCGCGAGACGGATCCTGCCGCGATGGCGTACAAGCGGATGGTCAGCGCCTATGCGACGCATGTGGACGAGCTGGATTCGCAAGGGCGCGTGCTGCTGCCCAAGCCCATGCGCGACAAGGCCGGGCTGGGTCTAAAGATACTATTCATTGGCATGGGTGACTACATAGAGTTGTGGGATACCGAGGCTTACGCGGCGCACGAGGCAGAAAGTCTCGCGAGGATGGATACGCTGATCGCTTACGTGGACGGAAGATACGCGGAATAACAACCGTAAGTTTTTTACGAGTTGGGTTCTATTCCGAAGAATGGAGGCATATAATGGCTATAATGGATCGCGGCGAACGCGGTTACTCGCGGCGCAAGTATTCGCACTCGGGGCTTAGGATGGACGGGGCCATGCTGCCGGGGTCGGCGCGGGAGGCCGCGAAGGAAAGCATCCCGGCTGCGGTGATACCGGGCAAGCTGCCCGTGCTGCCGCTAAGGAAACAGGCACCCATGATACTGGTGATGAGCGCGGTGATATTCGTATTCGCGTTCACGCTGATCTCGCAGACGGCCAATTGCACCCGTGCGGCCAAGGATGTCAGCACGCTGAATGCTAAGATTCACACGCTGCGTCTGCAGAATGAGCAGCTCTCGCAGGAGATTGCGTCCCTGGAGAGCGCGGTGCGGATCGAACGCGAGGCGCAGTTCACGCTGGGCATGGTCGAGCCGCCCTACAACCTGCGGTATGTATCGGTGCCGGAGATCATTCGAGCGGACGAACCCCCGGTTGTCGCGGCTGATAGTGAGTCGTGGATCAAGACCGCGCTTCGTGCGCTCGGGGGCGTTTAGTATGTAAAATAAGGGGGCGGTTTGTAGTGCCGACGCCGGGGATGACTATCAGGAAGCGACTGCTCTGGCTCACGGCGGTGATACCGCTCCTATTCTGCCTGGTGCTGCTGAAGATCGGGCATCTGACCATCGTGCGATCCAGCGAGCTGACCTCACGCGGGATAACGCAATGGACGCGCAACGGTTCGGTCGCGGCGGCGCGAGGCAAGATCCTCGATCGCAACGGCAAGACGGTCGTGCAGTCCGTCACGGCTTACATAGTTTCAGCATCGCCCAACCAGGTCAAGAATCCCGAAGGCATGGCGGATATCCTCTGCGAGATGCTGGGCGTGGATCGGGCGTCTCTACTGACTAAGCTGGGGCAGAAGGGTCAGGGTTCGGTCACGATCAAGCGACAGGTGCCGCGCGAGATCGTCGATCAGCTGCGGACCATGATCACGGACAATGAGATCAAGAATTCCGGCGCGCTGGCCGGGCTGACGTTTGGGGAGGATCGGCTGCGGTATTACCCGCTGGGGCATTTCCTTACGCAGGTACTCGGGCTTACCAATATCGACGGCGCGGGCCAGTCGGGACTGGAGCAGCAGTACAACGCGGCGCTGGCGGGTTCGCCCGGCAGGATCATCACCGAGGTGGATGCGCGGGCGCGCGTGCTCGCCGGGGGAAATGAGTACTACATAGCGCCCCAGGAAGGCGAGAGCCTGAAGCTGACGATCGACCAGACCATCCAGGCGATAATCGACAAGGCGATGCGCGAATGCATCGACGTCAATAATTCGATTCAAGCGATGGCTATCGCTATGGATCCACAGACGGGCGCTATACTGGGCATGGCGATGGAACCGGATTACGATCCGAACAACCCGCCGCGCGACGATCTGGCTACGCTGCAGCAGTTGATGCGCATTACGCTGATCAGCGATGCGTATGAACCGGGTTCTACGTTTAAGATGTTCACGGCGGCGGCGGCGCTGGATTTGGGGCTGACGAATCCGACCGAGGGATTCTTCTGTTCAGGATCGATCACGGTGGATGGCGACCGGATCGTGTGCTGGAATTCAGCGGGGCACGGCGCGGAGGACATGCGGAAGGCGATCCAGAATTCCTGCAACCCGGTATTCGTGCAGCTGGGGTTGAGGATCGGGGTCGATAACTTCTACAGGTACATGAGCGCGTTTGGGTTCGGCAAGATCACGGGGATCGATCTGCCGGGAGAGAGCGCGGGGATTCTGATTCCCAAGAGCACGGTCAAGAAGGTGGAGCTGGCGCGCATCGGGTTCGGGCAGAGCGTGGCTGTGACGCCCATCCAAATGATAGCGGGATGCGTAGCTGTTGCCAACGGCGGCAAGCTGATGAAGCCGTACATAGTGTCGGAAATTATCGACGCGGACGGCAAGACGCTTGAGCGGACTACGCCACAGATTGTGAGCAGGCCGATTTCGGAGGAGACCAGCGCGACGATGCGCGACTTACTGGAGACGGTGGTCGCGGATGGCGGCGGCCGGAATGCTGGGATCAAGGGTTATAGGATTGCTGGCAAGACGGGCACGGCGCAGGTTTATAAGGATGGTAAGGTCGTCCACGACGTGCACATCGGCTCGTTCATGGGGTTCGCTCCGGCGGACGATCCGAAGATAGCGGTGCTGGTTATCGTGAATGAGGCGAAGCTTACGCCGGATTACGGCGGGACGACGGCGGCGCCATTCGCCCGGCAGATAATGCTGGAGAGCCTGCAGTACATGGGCATCCGCGCGGAGAACGGCGCGGTCAAGCAGCAGCAGGTGACAGTGCCGGATTTGACAGGCAAGACGGTTGCCGAAGCGACGGCTGTCTTGAAGGAGCTAGGCCTGGAAGCGGTCACTGATGGCAGCGAGACGACCGTGCTGGATCAGATGCCGGCGGCTGGCGCGACAATGTGGACGGAGAGCCAGGTGATGCTGTACGTTCGCGAGGGTCAGCAGTTGGACGCGCAGACATTGGTGCTGGTGCCCGATCTGAAGGGGATGTCGGTCATCGAGGCAAGTCGGCAATTGCGCAGCCGCAAGCTGATCATGGAGATCAGCGGCGCGGGTGTGGCGCAGCGCCAGAAACCCGCAGCGGGGGAATTCGCACAGCCGGGGGATACCGTTACGGTGACGTTTGAAGCGCCGTAGTGGTTTGTGGGGGAGGCAGCATGAGGTTAAGGGAGCTGGTTGAGGATCTGCCCGGCCTGATCGGTCTGGCGGGCGATCCGGATGTGGGGATAACCCAGTTGATTACGGACAGCCGCCAGCGGGAGCCGCTCGCTGGAGGGCTGTTCTTCTGCGTGTCGGGGGCGCACTTCGACGCGCATAAGTTCGCGCCGCAGGTGATAGGACGCGGCGCGGCGGCGTTGGTCGTGGAGCGGATTCTGCCCGATATTGATGTGCCGCAGGTTCAGGTGGAGAATATGCGCAGTGCGATGAGTTACATTGCGGCGGCGTTCTACGGACACCCGGCCAGGGGGATGAAGCTGGCGGGTGTCACGGGTACGAAGGGCAAGACCACCTCCACCTATCTGCTCAAATCCATCATGGAGGCTGCCGGCTATACCAGCGGACTGATCGGCACGACGGGCAACCTGATCGGCGAGACGATGATCTCATCGGGGCTGACCACGCCGGATCCGGTGGATTTGCAAAAGACGCTGCGGCAAATGGCGGATGCTGGCGTCACATTCTGCGCGATGGAGATCAGCGCGCATGCGATTGACATGCATCGGTTGGATGGGCTGGCTTTTGACTGCATCGCGTTCACCAACATTTCACAGGATCATCTGGATTATTTTGGGACGATGGAAACGTACTGGCGGTGCAAACGTCGAGTATTCTGCGAACAGTTCACCAAGGAAGCGACTTTCAACGCCGACGACGAGTATTCGCGCGGCATGATGGAGGGCGTCAGCATCCCGTATACCACGTACGGCATACGCGAGGATTGCGACCTGAACGCGCGGAATATCGAGATTACCGAGGACGGCGTTACATTCGAGCTGGTGCGGCGGGACGGGGACAGCCAGGCGGTTAAGCTGAACCTGACGGGCATGTTCAACGTGTACAACAGCATGACGGCGGTATCACTGGCGTTGGCACTGGGTGTGCCGATGGAGACGATCCGTCGCGGGTTGGAATCCATACACGCCGTGCCTGGGCGGGTTGAGGTGCTGGATACCCACACGCCATACAAGGTTATACTGGATTATTCGCACGCGCCAGCGGCGTTGGAATCCATACTGTGCGTGGTTCGGGAGTTTGCAAGGAAGCGGATCATCGTGGTGTTTGGATGCGGCGGCGACAGAGATCGGGAGAAGCGGCCCATAATGGGCGAGATTGCGGGCAGGCTGGCGGACTATTCCATATTGACCAGCGACAATCCCAGGAACGAGGAACCGATGGATATCCTGGCATCCGTCGAGGCTGGGATCGCGCCTACCAAGGCTGAGTACGTCGTGATCGAGAACCGCCGCGAGGCCATCCGGCACGCGCTGGATATCGCGCGCGAGGGCGATGTGGTCGTGCTCGCGGGCAAGGGTCACGAGACATACCAGGAGATTCGCGGGACTAAGAAGCCGTTTGACGAAAAGGCGGTCGTTCGCGAGTTGCTGATCGAGATGAACGTATAACATTTACGTTTAGGAGTGTAGCTCATGCAACGGATGCTCTGGGCGGTATTGGGCGGGTTCGCGATCACACTGATTATCGGGCCTACATTCATAAAGCTGCTGCGCAAGCTGAAGGTCGGCCAGCAGGTTTACGACGGCGCGCCCGCAGCGCATCAAAAGAAGCAGGGCACGCCGACGATGGGCGGGCTGATGATCGCGCTGGTATCTATCGCTATGACGTTCGTAGCGCGGGTGGGTTCGTTTGAATGGAAGTCGGACGTGCCGCTGGCGATAGCGGCGTTTGCGCTGCTTAATCTGGGCATGGGTTTTGCGGACGACTTCCTCAAGATTCGGCGCAAGGCGAACCACGGCGGCCTAAGCGAGATGCAGAAAACGATCCCGCAGATTCTATTCGCGCTGGCGTTTTCGGCATATTGTTATCAACACCCGCTGATCGGGTCGAGCGTTAGGCTGCCGTTTACCGCGCGAGAATGGGACATGGGTTATTGGTACATACCTATTATGGCGTTTGTGATATACTGCACGCTGAACGCCGCGAACTTTTTGGATGGATTGGACGGGCTGCTGGGGAGCGTTTCGCTGTGTGACTTCGCGGCGGTGGGCATCATCGCGTTGCTGCTGGCCGGGACGATTGGCATATCCCAGCTGCAGTACATGACGCTGAATGTGGCGATCCTCTGCGCTGCGATGGCCGGCGCGCTGATGGGCTACCTGCGGTACAACCTGCATCCCGCGTCGATGCTGATGGGCGACACGGGTTCGATGTATATCGGTGCGGTATTCGTCGGCGCGGCTATGGCGCTGCGCATCCCGCTGTGGGTGCCCGTCGCGGGCGGGATGATGGTCGTATCGCTGATATCCACGACCGCGCAGCGGGTGTACTTTAAGGCCACGCACGGGAAGCGCATATTCCTCAACTCGCCGTATCATCATCATTTAGAGATGAAGGGTATGGGCGAGACGCGGATCGTATCGATGTATGTGCTGGTGACGCTGATACTGTGTCTGCTGTGTTTTTTGATGTTGCCGACATTATAAGCCGCCGACGTTATAGGAGTGTGAATATTATGGCATTATGGGGTATCGATTCGCTGGAGGGCAAGCGCGTACTGGTCGTGGGCATGGTGCGCAGCGGGATCGCGGCGGCTAAATTATTGTTGAAGTATGGCGCGCTGCCCATCCTCAACGACCTGAAACCGCGCGCCGAACTGCAAGACCTGGAGGTGTTCGACGGTGCGAATGTCGAATGGGCGCTGGGTAAGGACGCGGATACGTTATTAAACAATACTGATCTGATCGTCATCAGCCCGGCGGTACCCATCGGCGTACCTTGGATTGCGGCGGCGAAGGCTAAGGGTATTCCGGTTATCGGCGAATTGGAGTTGGGCGCGGCGTTTGCGGATGGGCCGCGCGCCGCCATCACAGGCACGAACGGCAAGACCACCACGACGGCGCTGCTCGGTGAGATGCTGCGCAATGCTGGACGCACCGCGCACGTAGTGGGGAATATTGGCAATCCGATCACGGCGGCGGCCGCCGAAGGCCGTCCGGGGGACACCTATGTTATCGAGGTATCCTCATTCCAGATGGAGAGCGCGCCGACATTCCACCCGCAGGTGGGAGCGTTGTTGAATATTACGCCCGACCACCTGAACCGCCACGGGGATATGGAAACCTACATCGCCCTGAAGCGGCATATGTTTGAGAATATGACCGCCGAGGATACGGCCGTGGTCAACGCCGATGAGCCGCTGGCCGCGCACGCGCTGGACGGTCTGCCCATGAAGCTGCTCATATTCTCGCGCAAGGGAGAGGTGCCGCTGGGCGCGTTCATACGCGGCGGCGAGCTGATACTGCGCACCGAGGCTGGCGAGCGCGCGCTGTGCGAGGTTTCCGAGATTAAGATTCCCGGCGGACACAACGTGGAGAACGCTATGGCGGCGGTTTGCATGGCCTCGGTGATGGGCTTGCCCGCGCCGGTGATCCGGCATACGCTGCGCACATTCCCGGGCGTGGAGCATCGGATCGAATCCATACGCCTGCTGGATGGGGTGACGTATATCAACGACAGCAAGGGAACGAACGTCGATTCGACGCTTGCGGCCATTGCCGCGATGTCAAAGCCCACCGTCCTGATATTAGGCGGGTATGACAAGCACGTGCCGTTTGACGCACTGGCCAAGGCGATGAAGGATTCCCCGTGGATTAAGGCAGCCGTGCTGATAGGGGATACGGCGGCGCAGATTCGCACTGCGCTGGAAGGCGCGGGATTCGACAGCATCCACGACGCCGGATACGACTTCGACAAGGCGATAGCGTTGGCGAGGGATGCGGCGCGGGACGGTTGGAACGTGCTGCTGTCGCCTGCGTGCGCGTCATTCGACATGTTCCACGATTATGAACATCGGGGCCATGAATTCCGCAGGATTGTCGAAGCCCTGAAGTAGAGGCGTTGAAGTAGTGGAGGCGTTAAACAAATGACACAACAAGTAGGTGTGGTAAGCAAATCGCGCAAGCGGTCCAGACGCTGGCAGGACAGGCGGCTGGATCCGATGCCGGGCATCGAGCCGCGCATGAAGCCCGTCGATAAGGGCGTACTCATCGCGCTGGCGCTGCTGTTGATGGCGGGGCTGGTGGTCCTGTTCAGCGCGTCCTACTACATCTACCAGGATAGCGGCAACGCGTTCGCGAAGGTGAGGCAGCAGCTATTCGGCATCGCGGTAGGTACGGGCGCGATGATATTCCTGTCGCGCATTGACTACTCATTCTGGCGCAAGACGTGGGTAGTCGTGGGCATGCTGGCCGTCAGCGCGGTATTGCTGGTGCTCGTCATAGCGGTTGCTGAACCCATCAACGGTTCGAAGCGGTGGCTAAGCATTGCCGGAACCAGCTTCCAGCCCAGCGAGCTGGCTAAGTTCGCGGTCGTGCTGTTCATGGCGAACGCGCTGTCGCGTATGGGCGACAACATCCTTCGGTTTTTCAAAGGGATAATCCCGGTGCTGATTGTACCCGGCGTGGCCTTTCTGCTCATACTGGAGCAGCCGAACCTCTCGACCGCGGGCAGTATCATCATTGTCAGCTTCATCATGATATACATCGCGGGGGCCAAGTTCCGCCACCTGGGTATTCTGACCGTGCTCGGCGGGGCGGTCGGCGCGTTCTACGCTTGGAGCGAGCCGTACCGCCGCGAGCGCTTGCTCTCCTTCACCGACCCATTCGCAAAAATGAGCGACGAGGGATACCAGCTTTCCCAGTCGCTCATTGCGTTTGGATCGGGCGGACTGTTCGGCATGGGCCTGGGTCAGGGGCGGCAGAAGATGGCCTACCTGCCGTACCCGGAATCCGACTTCATATTCGCGATAGTGGGCGAGGACTTCGGGCTGCTGGGATGCATCGTCGTGGTGGCGCTGTACCTGGCCTTCATATTCGCCGGGATGAGGGTCGCGCTCAACTGCCAGGATAAGTTCGGCTGTCTGCTGGCGTCGGGGATCACGATGATGATCGGCGTTCAAGCGCTGCTGAATATGGGCGTTGTCATTGGATTACTGCCCACGACGGGGCTGCCGCTGCCGTTCTTCAGCGCGGGTGGTACGTCCATCATGATATTTATGGCGGCCATCGGTATTCTACTAAATATATCCAGGACCAACGAAATGGTTGTTGTGTAGAATCAAATAACCACGCCATCCGGTCTGTCTTTCACGCAAAGCCCGCGCGCGCATACCGTGATATTGGTATCCCTAATCGTGGGAGGTATGACGCGTGCAGATATTCCGGATAAAGGGCGGATCGCGCTTAAGCGGCGAGGTCACTATTGACAGCGCGAAAAATTCCGTGCTGCCCATCTTAGCCGCGTGCGTGATGACCGAGGAGCCGGTGACGCTGCTCGACGTGCCCGACATAGAGGACGTATCCAACATGATCGAGATACTGCGCAGTATCGGCGTCCAGGTCACAAGGGACCAGACAGCCGTCACCGTCTGCGCAGGAGGCGAACTGGTCGAGGAACTGCCGGCGCATCTGGAGAAGATGCTCCGATCCAGCGTGTTCCTGGTCGGACCGCTGCTGGCGCGGATGCGCAAGGTAACGTTCGGGTATCCGGGCGGATGCGAGATAGGCCTGCGGCCCATCGACCTGCATGAGCACGGGCTGCGCGCGCTGGGCGTCGTGATCGACGACAGCGGGGAGCGTCTGCACTGCGACGGCACTGCCATGCGCGGGGCGGAGGTTCACTTCGACTATCCCAGCGTGGGCGCGACGGAGAACGTCATGATGGCCTCGGCGCTGCTGCCCGGCCTGACCGTTATCCATAACGCGGCGCGGGAGCCGGAGATTGTCGATCTGGCGCGGTTTATGAACGCGTGCGGCGCGAAGATTAGCGGCGCGGGTCGGCAGCAGATCACGATCCAGGGCGTGAAGCGGCTTCGGGGCATCGTGTATCGGCCCATCCCGGATAGGATCGTGGCAGGAACGATGCTGGCAGCGGCGGCGGTCACGGGCGGTGAATTGCTTCTGCGCAACGCTCCAGCGCAGGATATGGTGGCGCAGATAGCCAAGCTGCGCGACATGGGCTGTGAGATTGCAGATTCTGTCGGTTCGCTGACGCTGCGCGCTCCGAAGCGGTTGAGATCGTTCGGGCAGCTCCAAACCCAGCCGCATCCGGGGTTCCCAACGGATATGCAAGCGCCGATGTTCGCGCTGGCGACGGTCGCGGACGGGGTTTCGCTGGTGTTGGAGACGATATTCGAGAGCCGATTCCAGCACGCCAACGACCTGATGAAGATGGGCGCGGATATCACGCTGAACGATCGCATGGCTGTGGTGCGCGGGGTGACGAGGCTGCACGGCGCGCATGTGAAGGCCCACGACCTGCGCGCGGGCGCGGCGATGGTCATCGCGGGCTTAGCGGCGGAGGGTGTGACCGAGATAGAGCAGATCGGTCAGATTGACCGCGGATACGCGGGGTTGGAGGTGGTGCTGGGAGGATTAGGCGCGGATATACAGCGGGTTACGTTATAAACGTTACCAAATTTTGTTGAACATTACCAAATGTTACTAGACATTACAAATGTGAGGAGAGTTACGAATGCAAGCGCAGAGTTCAAAGCGGACAATCAAGCCGGGCTGGATCGCGGCGGTCACGCTGCTCAGCCTGGTACTGGTGGGAGCTTGGGTCGCCTCGAGCACGCTGCTGGTGGTCGGGTCCATATTAGTTGAAGGCGCGGAGGATAGCGCGCTGATATCCAGCCAGGATGTCATTCGGCTGTCCGGATTGAAGTTCGGGCAGAGCATGCTATCGCTGGATACGGACAAGATCCGGGAGAATATCCAGTCGAATCCATACCTGCGGTTCGTCGGACTGTCGAAGGAGTATCCATCGCGGCTGGTGATCAAGGTGGAGACGCAGCTCCCGGCGGCGCGGATTCAGCGGGAGAATAACGACTGGTTGATTGTGGATTATAATGGAAATGTCATGTCGTTGGCCAGCCGCGCGAGCGAATCGGGCGAGCTGCTCATGGTGTCGGGCGCTGTGGTGCCGGATACATTAAGCCGCGTCGGATCGAACATGGCGGGATCGGACGCGCCGCAGCAGCTGCAAGCGGTATTCGCGGTGCTGAATGAATTGAAATTGCAGGATACGATTGGCTCGTTCTCTGAATTGAATGTCAGTGAATTGGACAATCTGTATTTGATTACAATAAGCGGGATCAGAGTGATGGTCGGCACGCTGGACGATGAGCTGCCCGACAAGGTCGCGCTGATGCGCGCTGTGCTGCCTGAACTGGATAAGGAGGGCGTACGCGACGGTTTGCTGGATGTAACGGCCGGGAATAAGGCAGACTATAGGAAGGCATCGACGGGACGCTAGACCAGAAAGGGTTTGATAAACCAGACCGTCGGTCTGGTAGGTACCGACCAGCGGTCTGGTTTGTGAAGGCATTCAAAAAACAAGACCAACGGTCGGGATGTTTTCCGATGGCCTTCGCGTTTTATTGGTAAAATAATGCTGAATTGGATATTCCTGCCTTGCAAATGCCGCGAGGAAAGGGTAGAATAAGGGATGAATTCTGGAAACGGTTTTGTTAGGAGGAGGGGCCTTCTGTGAAGAGCATGGCGGCTGCGATCGACTTTGGGACATCCAAGGTCGTAACGCTCGTAGCGGAGTCCAGCGGTTATCATCGCTGTGACATAATCGGTGCTGGCGTCGCCTCCTACGACGGGTTTACCGAGGGGTATTGGAATGTGCCGGAGCTGGTGGACGAGGCGATAGGCAAATCCATCCGCCAGGCTGAAGCCCAGTCGCACCGCAGGATCCGCGAGATCCATGTGGGTGTGCCGGGCGAATTCTGCAGGGTTTATGTCACCGAGATCCAGCTGCAGCTGCAGGGATTGGATCCGCACGTGACCCCGGCGGATATAGAGCGCGTATTCCAGATGGCGGATGCCGAGATCCAGCCCGTCCGGGGCGTGATGATCCACCGCAGCCCGGCGTGGTTCATGGTGGACGAGGGCAAGAAAACGATGGAGCCCGTGGGGCTGAAGGGCGGCGTACTCCGCGCTTTGGTCTCCTTTGTGGTGACGGACGAGTTCTTCCTGAAGGACATCACGCGCCGGATGGAGAAGATGAACCTGGACGTCGCGGGCTTCTTCTCCTCGCCCATGGGCGAGGCGCTGCTGTTCCTGCCCCAGGAGGATCGCGACCGCACGAGCGTATTGATAGATGTGGGTTATCTGTCCATGGAGGTAATGGCCGTGGAGGGCGACGCGCTGGTATTCCACAAGGTGATACCCATGGGCGGCGCGCATATCACGGTGGATCTCACCTACGGGCTGGAGCTGCCTATGACCATGGCCGAGCAGGTCAAGCGTGGGTACAGCTTCGGTCAAGGCGGCGGCGAGGTCATCGAGGCGGTCAGCGATACGGGACGCGCCCAGTCATTCGCGCGCGAGGATGTGTCGCGAGTGCTGGAGCCGCGCGTGGACGAGATTGCGGATGCCATCCGTGAGACGCTGGATCAGAGCGGCGTACGTCTGGGCGGCTGGAGCAATATATACCTGACGGGCGGTGGCGTGGCTATGATGCGCGGCGGACGGGAGTATCTCTCCCGCCAGCTGGAGAAGCCCATACGCGCGCCAGCGCCCAAGGCCGCCAAGCTCAACAGCCCCATCTACTCCAGCGCGCTGGGGCTGATCGACCTGGTATTCGAGACGATCGAGCAGCAGGAGGAGAGCGGCGGGCTGTTCGAGCGGGCGAGACTGTCGCTGAAGAGCTTTTTTAAGCGTTAAGAATTTGAGGGGGATCGCGTCATGGCACTGGAATTCGAGATGGAAGAGACCGGGTTTGCGTCTATTCGCGTGGTGGGCTGCGGCGGCGCGGGGAATAACGCCGTCAACCGCATGGTCGAGGCGGGTTTGCGCGGCGTCGAGTTCATCGCGGTGAACACGGACAAACAGGCGCTCAACCTTTCGCGCGCGCAGACGAAGATTCAGATTGGCGAGAAGCTCACCAAGGGTCTGGGCGCGGGCGCGATTCCAGACATCGGCCGCCGCGCCGCCGAGGAAAGCCGCGAGGAGATAGCCCAGGCGCTGAAGAATAGCGACCTGGTATTCGTCACAGCCGGGATGGGTGGCGGCACGGGCACCGGCGCCGCGCCTATCGTCGCGGAGATCGCGCGGGATCTGGGGTGCCTGACGATTGGCGTGGTTACCAAGCCCTTCCAATTCGAAGGCAAACAGCGCATGAAAAACGCGGACGCGGGCATCGACGAGCTGAAGCAGCGGGTGGATACGTTGGTCGTAATACCCAACGATCGGTTGTTACAGGTCGTCACAAAGGGCACGACGATGCTGGAAGCGTTCAGGCTTGCGGACGATGTGCTGCGCCAGGGCATCCAGGGCATATCCGACTTGATAGCCGTGCCCAGCCTGATCAACCTGGACTTCGCGGACGTCAAGACGGTCATGGAATCCGGCGGGTTGGCGCACATGGGGATCGGCGTCGGGCGCGGCGAAAACCGCATGGTCGAGGCCGCGAAGAATGCCATATCTTCGCCCATGCTGGAGACCTCTATCGACGGCGCGCGCGCGGTGCTCATCAACATCACGGGCGGCGAGGATATGTCCATACTGGACATCAACGAGGCCACCCAGATGATCATCCAGGCCGCGGACGATGAGGCGAATATCATATTCGGCGCGGGTGTGGACGAGACGATGACCGAGGAAGTGCGGATTACCGTTATCGCGACGGGGTTTGAAAAGACGCCGTTCCCGTCCAGGGATAAGAAGAGCGAACCACGCAGCTCGGCGCGCGGCGGTTCGGCCGCTGCTGGCAGGTCTGTCGCGGATGAAGCGCGGTCGGCGTCGGCGGCTGGCGGCATGCCCTCCGCTTACGGCGGCTACAATCCATATGGCGTTAATCAGAACGCCTACGCCAACGAACCGGAGATCCCTTCGTTCGTCAACAACAGGACGCCTCCGGCCAACAGGCGGCCCGCGTTCCAGGACGAACCCGCTCCGGCATCCACCCAGCGCACTCCAGCATTAGAGCCGCAGCCGGACGCTGGCAAGGCGGCCAACTACGCCTCGGACATCCCGGCGTATTTGAGAAGGACGCCGAAGCGGTAATAGATGATAAGGGGATGAGTTAGTTGGTTGAGATTAGCCCCCTTACCAAAGATAACGCTCACGCATTCTTCGACTTCTTCGACAACCGCGCTTTCACCGACCATGCGGAATGGTCGTGTTGCTACTGCACGTATTACCACGTGTGCTCGGAAGATGAGAAGGCGTTTGGGGAACAGATAGAAGCGGCCGGCGGCGGTGTCGATGGGTTGAGGACGACACTGCGCGGCGCGGCGGCCCAATTCATTGAGGATGGTACGCTGCGCGGGTACCTGGCCTTTGCGGACGGTCTGCCCGTCGGTTGGGTTAACGCGAACGACAAGACGTCCTACAAACGGTTCGACCATGACGACAGGTTAAGCGCGTTCATACGCGGCGATAATGCCGAGCGTGTCAAATCCATCACATGTTTTACGATTGCGCCGGAGTTTCGCGGCCAGGGGATTGCATCCGCGCTGCTGGAGCGGGTTGTGAGTGACGCGCGCGCGGATGGGTACCCGGCCGTCGAGGGTTATCCTCGCGCGCACGACAAGCGGGAACCGTTCGACTTTTACGGGCCGAACCATATGTATGAGAAGTCGGGCTTCACAAAGGCGCGGGAAACCGGAAACGTCGCCGTGATGCGCAAGGTGCTGTAAGATGCCTGGTCTCGCCTCGAATGCCGAGGCATCGGGCCGCAACCGCGCCATAATGCAGATGCTCGCGTGCGCCGCGCTGTGGAGCATCGCTGGCATTTTCATCAAATCAATTCCGTGGAACCCGCTGGCAATCGCTGGCGGGCGAAGCCTTATATCGGCGGGCGTCGCGTTCGGCTTCATGCGCTGGCAGGGGATGAAGTGGCGCTTCAACCGCAAGTCGGTCGTGGCGGGCGCGATGCTGAGCCTCACGTTCATATCGTTCGTGTCGGCAAACAAGACCACCACCTCGGCGAACGCCATCGTTCTGCAATACTCCGCGCCGATCTACATTCTTGTTATATCGGCGGCGGTGTATAAGCAGCGGTTCCGCGCGGCGGATTTCGTGGTGGTAGGTCTGACGCTGGGCGGGATCGCGCTGTGCTTTGCGGATAAGATGGATTCGGGGAGCATGGTGGGGAACTTGATCGGCCTGGCCAGCGGGCTATTCTTCGCGCTGATGTTCATCAGTACAGGGCGTGTGGACGCGGATACGCGCATGACGGGCATCGTACTGGGGCATCTGCTCACGGCGGCGGTCGGGCTGCCATTCCTGCTGCTCATACCCACGGCGATCACGGGGCGCGCTGTGCTCAACCTGCTGGTGCTGGGCGTGTTCCAATTGGGCGTGCCGTACGTGCTATACGGGCTGGCCGCGGATAAGTGCCCGCCGCTGGCCGCTTGTTTGCTGGGGATTATCGAGCCGATACTGAATCCCGTGTGGGTATTCCTATTCGACGGCGAACTGCCGGGTGTGTACGCACTGGCGGGCGGCTGCGTTGTAATCGCATCGGTAACGGTGTGGACGGTCAATAATGCTAGAATTCAAGCCAGGAACGTTGAGTCAGCATAACAAGAAAGGTACTTGCACGCGGGTATAATTTACTCCCTTCGCGCATGGTTTTAGATTGTCAGAGTCTGCCGCGCGGAGGGACGTTTATATATGCCTAAGCAACGATTGATCTCATACGCCCAGTATCAGGAGGATCTGCTGCTATTCTCGCTCCTGCACGAGGTGGAGCGGGGATTTTACATCGATGTCGGCGCGAGCGACCCGATGATACTGTCGGTGACGAAGCTGTTTTACGACAAAGGCTGGCGCGGGATCAACATCGAGCCACTGCCGGAAGCATATGCCAAATTATGCGCGCAGCGGCCATTCGACATCAATCTGTGCATGGGCGCGGGCAGCAGGGCCGAAACGCTGCCGCTGTTTGAGGCAGGCTGGAGTTCGGCGTTCCTGCGTCCGAACCAACCGGACGGCAGCGCGTCACCCCAGTACACGCAGTGGCTAGCCGCCGGTGCGCATCCGCGTATGATGCCGGTGCACCCGCTGTCGGATGTCGTGCCCGAATACATCGACATAAAGCGGCAGCCGATCCACTTCTGCAAGATAGACGTCGAGGGCTTTGAGAAGGATGTGCTGGAAGGGATTGACTTTTCCGCCATCAGGCCGTGGGTGTTTGCGATCGAGGCCACGCTGCCCAACACAATGATCCCATGCCACCAGGAGTGGGAATCCATATTAACCACGAATGGTTATAACTTCATCGGCGCGGTATCGATCAACCGCTATTATGTGGACGAAGCCCGCATGAACCTGGTCGCGCGCAGTCTGTCCGGCGAGCGCATGCTCCAGGAATATGAGATAGTCATGAGCAATCCTCTGGAATTTGCTGAGCAGGTGGAGTATGCGTAGTAGAATTCCACTATTTTTCCAAATATTTGTTGACAATTTGTATACTACATATTATACTCCCATCTTTGACAGCAATAAAGCCAAAAAGCGAGTTGCGACAAGGGGAAACGGGGTGCTACAGGAGGCCGCTTTTGAGTAATATCCTGTCGTCCTTGCTCTGTTTTTGTATGTGCGACATCTTTTTTTTCGTAATGATATGCCTGTCCGTCCTAAAACCAACCATGCTGTGCAGCGCGTCTGTCAACGCTGTTCGGGTATATGTGGGTATATAACCTTCATCAGTGCTTAAAAAATCCATCTCCCGAAGCGTGTTGGTGATTTGGCTGGATGTATAGTCTGTACCCAGCCTTTTTTCGATGATTCGATATACGAGCAGCGCTAAACAGCATGTCAAAAAATGTGCCTTTATCCTCTTCTCTCGACTCAAGTATACTGGCGTACCACTGCGCTGATAGAATATATTTGAATTATATCATTACTACTCCATATTACTCAATACCCTTTCTCTATTTTCCTGGAAATTCCTTTCCCCGCTTGTTACTGTCCAGCAGGTGTAAAAGTTGTTAGAAAAACAACCTCTAGAATCAAATTCTGACGTGTGAGCCGATGTTTTTGACCTGAAGTGCTGGTAAATTGCGCTACAGCGGACAAATTTCATGAATCACCGCTTCCCTGCTGGACAGTAACCCCGCTTGGTTTTTTCTTCTTTTGAGGCCTTCTTACTGCCAAACTCCCGGGAGATATAGTTAATATTTATTAAAAATTATATAAACAAGACAATCGACCTGCTGCAAGGTAAAGTGGGCAAGCATTGAATTGCATTACCGAAGGATATATGGTATAGTGAATCCTGGTTAAGGGGGGATGCGGCATGTTCAATGTGGGCGACACAGTACTCTATGGATCCAACGGCGTTTGCCGAATCATCGGGATTGAGGATAAATGCGTCGAGGGAATTACCCGCCATTATTACGTATTGCGGCCTGAATTCGACAGCGACTCAACGATTCACTATCTGCCTACCGATAACGAGAAGGCTGTTGGCAAACTGAAGCGGGTGCTGTCTGCCGAGGAGATCACGAAGCTCATCCAATCGATGCCGACCTTTGAGGCCGACTGGATCGCTGACGACAAGACGCGCCGGGCTTCTTATAAGGAAATACTGGCGAAAGGCGACCGCGTCGAGCTGATCCGGATGATCAAGTCGCTGTACGCGCGCCAGCAGACCCAGCAGGAAAAGAAGCTGAAGTTCAGCCCGACGGATGAGAAGTTCATGCGCGACGCCGAGAAGCGGCTGTATGAAGAATTCGCCCACGTTATGAACATCGAGCCGGATCAGGTGATGGATTTCATCGCCAAGCAGATTGCCGGCGGATGATCCACGCCAACTTTGACAAACCCGCTCATAGCGATTATAATACCATTAACTAACCCATTGGGAGGTTGAGCGATAATGCCACGCCTGTCCGCCGCTGCTCAAACGAACCGCACCCGCGCCATCGCCGTTGCTGGTATGCTGCTGGCCGTGTTGCTGCTGTTTACATTTATACCACAGATAGGTTACATAACGATCCCGCCTATCAATCCTACCACTATGCACATTCCAGTGCTGGTGGGATTGATGGTTGAAGGGCTGCCTGTAGGTATGTTTCTGGGGTTGGCCTTTGGTTTAACGAGTTTCTTTCGCGCGCTGTTCGGCGTGTCGCTTTATGTTTTCCAAAACCCGCTGGTCTCCATTGTCCCGCGCGTTATGTTTCCACTGGTCGCCTGGCTGGTTACTCGCGCTTTGCAATCGCTGACAAAGCGCGGCGCTATGGGCGAAGCCGTCGCGATGGGCATCGGATCGTTCTGCGGATCAGCGACCAATACCCTGTTGGTGCTGCCGCTTATTTCATTGATATATGGCGACGCGTTGGGCAAACCGATCGGTTTGGTGATGCTGACCAACGGCCTGCCCGAGGCTATCATCGCCGCGATAGTCGTGCCCGCGATCACAGCCGCATTGGATCGCGCGGGATTGAGGCATAAGAATATCATATGATCCTGACGATGGATGTTGGTAATACCAACATAAAGACCGGCGTCTTTAACGGCGAGGATTTGGCCGCCTACTGGCGCGTTTCCACCAGCCGAACGGTCACAAGCGATGAATTGGGTATCCTGTTAGAGAATTTATTCACGCATAAGGGGTTGTGCCTCAAGGATATCGATGGCGTGATATACTCATCGGTTGTGCCGACCGTGAATTTTACGATCGAACACATGTGTTCGTTGTATCTGGGTCTGGATCCCATACTGCTGTCGTCCGGTATGGATTTGGGCATCACGCTGCGCTATGACAACCCTGTGGAGTTAGGTACGGACCGTATCGCCAACGCTGTCGCGGCGTACTTCATCTATGGCGGGCCGGTGATAACCATCGACTTCGGCACGGCGACGACCTTCGGCGTCGTGTCTGAGCGGGGTGAATTCCTCGGCGGCGCTATCTCGCCGGGCATCAAGCTGTCGGCGGACGCGCTGGTCAGCGGCGCGGCCAAGCTCCCGCGTGTCGAGCTGGTAACACCCGCGAGTGTTATCGGACGCAACACTGTGTCCAACATTCAAGCCGGTTTGGTGTTTGGCTTCGTCGGTCAAATAAACTATATTATTAGGAAGATTCAAGACGAGCTGGGCACGAAGGCCCGCGTGGTGGCAACAGGCGGCCTGGCCACGCTGATCGCCGGTGAATCCAAGGCGATCGACACGCTCGACGGTCTGCTGACGCTCAAAGGGCTGAGGATATTATACGAACGCAGTCGTTCGGCTAAGTAATTATAATATAATTGTAATGAGGATGATCGCCTATGCAATCGATCAAGCAGGTGACGGTCGGATTCCTGGGGTTGGGCAATATCGGCGCAGGCGTGTGGCGGCTGGTCGTCGACATGAGTGGCGAGATGGCGGCACGTGAAGGCGTCGAGTTCAACATCAAACGGGTGTTGGTTCGCGACGTGCGCAAGCGCCGAGGCGTTAGTGTGCCGCGCGAACTGCTGACCAATAACGCGGACGACATACTCAATGATCCCGATATAACCTTGATAGTCGAAGCTATGGGCGGCGAGCAGCCGGCCGCCGAATACATCCGACGGGCGTTAACTGCTGGCAAGGCGGTCGTCACCGCCAACAAGCTCGCGCTGGCTACCCATTGGCAGGAGTTGCTGGAGACGGCACATGCGACGGGTTCGCGGCTGTATTTTGAACCGGGGGTGTGCGGGGCGATACCTGTCATTCGGACGGTCACGGATTCGCTGCAAGCTAATCGGATCGAACGGTTGTACGGTATCATCAATGGTACAACCAATTATATCCTATCGGAAATGGATGCCAAGGATTCCTCTTACGCCGACGCGTTGTTTGAGGCGCAGCGGCTCGGCCTGGCTGAACCGGATCCGACGGCCGACGTCGAGGGCGGCGACGCGGCGTGCAAGCTGGCTATCCTGTCTACACTGGCGTTCCGCGCGCACGTGCCGCTGGATGGGATATTTTGTCGAGGCATTACAACCATCACGCCGATCGACGTGGCCTACGGGCGCGAATTGGGTTACGCGTTGAAGTTGTTAGCTGTCAGCAAGCGTACGGACAACAGGGTTCAAGCGCGGGTACATCCAACGTTTGTACCGCTGACACATCCGCTGGCGTCTGTGAACGGCTCGCTTAACGCCGTCTATTTGTATGGTCACGCCTGCGGGGAGTTAATGCTGTACGGACGCGGGGCGGGCGACGCTCCGACGGCCAGCGCGGTTGTATCGGATATGCTCGCCGCCGCACGTACGGATTGTGTTAACGGCAGCGCGGCCTATCAGATGACGGGCACGATCACGATGGATGAGGACTGGGTCAGCCGCTACTTCATACGACTGCAGGCTGTGGATCAGCCCGGCGTGCTGGGCGCTATCGCGGGGATATTAGGCAAGCATAACATAAGCATCGCCTCCATGCGCCAGACGGCGGGCAGTGAGCGTGCGCCGCTGTTGTTCGTTACCCACATGGCCCGCGAGAAGGCCGTCCGCGCCGCACTCAATGAGATCGATGAAAGCCTGGCTACCATCGAAAACGTTATATATGTGGAAGATTTGGCCGCGACCGACAATAATAATTAGTAATAATTAGTTAAATATAAGGAGGATGAACCCATGATATTTACACCGCAGGACTACAAGCGCGAACTGCGCCACGAGATGCGCGGCGGCAAGGGCGACGTGATTTACGACGAATTGATCCCGGGTGCGATACCGCCAAACGGCCGCGTATTCGCGAAGCTGACGTTAACGCCCGGTACATCGATTGGCAAACATACACATGAAGGCGAGACAGAATTATACACATTTGTCGAAGGTACAGGCGTTGCCATGGATGATGATATACCCATAAAGGTTAAGCCAGGATTTGTGATGGTCACACCCAGCGGCCACGCGCACGCAGTTGAGAACGACGGCGATGAGGATCTCGTGTTCTACGCCTGCATTATCACGGGCTGAACGGAATATTTCTTACGGAGTTTTCCTGTACGGAATTCACCTGAACGAAGTATTTCCACAACGAAGGGAAGTGTTGCCCATGAGCTGGGAAGCCGTACGCCGAATCGATCCAACGCTCGCGTCCGCTCTGGACGCTGAACTCAAGCGCCAGCGTGAGCATGTCGAACTAATCGCCTCTGAAAACTTCGTTTCGGAGGCTGTGCTCGAGGCCGTTGGTTCGCCGCTGACCAATAAATACGCCGAGGGCTATCCCGGCAAGCGCTACTATGGCGGCTGCGAATGTGTTGATATTGCTGAGGATCTGGCCCGCGACCGCGCAAAGGAACTGTTCGGCGCGGAGCACGTCAATGTCCAGCCGCATTCCGGCGCGCAGGCGAATATGGCCGTATACTTCGCGCTGCTGAATCCCGGCGACACGATCATGGGCATGAACCTCTCCCACGGCGGCCACCTGACCCACGGCAGCCCTGTCAATATATCGGGCAAATATTTTAACATCATACCATATGGTGTGTCTGAATCCGATGAACGCATAGATTACGGCGCGCTCGAACAGTCTGCGCTGGAGCATAAGCCCAAGCTGATCGTAGCCGGCGCTAGCGCTTATTCGCGCATAATTGACTTCGAACGGTTGTCGAAGATTGCCAAATCGTGCGGCGCATTGTTTATGGTGGACATGGCTCACATCGCGGGGTTGGTTGCGGCGGGGCTGCATCCCAGTCCTGTTCCACATGCGGACGTTGTAACCACAACAACCCATAAGACGCTGCGCGGTCCACGCGGTGGCATGATACTGTGCAAGAAGTCGCTCGCGAAGGCCATCGACAAGGCCATATTCCCGGGAATCCAAGGCGGGCCGCTGATGCATGTCATCGCGGGCAAGGCAGTGTGCTTCCACGAAGCGCTGCAGCCGGAGTTTAAGTTATACCAGCATAAGATAATCGACAACGCGAAGGCGTTAGAGAGCGGTTTCCGCGCCGAGGGTATCAGCATGGTTTCAGGCGGTACGGATAACCACCTACTGTTGTTGAATTTGACGGGCACTGGCGTCACGGGCAAGGAGCTGGAGTCCCGGTTAGGCCGCGCCAACATCACCGTCAACAAGAATACCGTTCCATTCGAGACCCTAAGCCCCTCCGTGGCCAGCGGCATCCGCGTCGGTACGCCCGCTGTCACAACCCGTGGTATGGGTGAACCCGAAATGGGGATAATTACCAAGGCTATTTCGCAAATCATACGAGAGGGCGACGCGGCTGTAGAGTCCGTCAAGGCCAGGATGTTGGAATTGTTGGAGCAGTTCCCGTTATATAAGAATATTAGTTAGGGGTGAATCATCATGAGTTTTCCGCGCACTACGGTCGGCGGGGTGTCGTTACCGCGCATGTTAATTGGAAGTAACTGGATATTGGGCTACAGCCACACGAGTTCGTCGGCGGATGGGATGATCCGCGCGCGTTATAGCCAGGGTGAAAAGGTCGCCGAACTGCTGGAGGTCTATTTGGAGCACGATATCGACGCGTTGATGGCACCGATGACCACGCATCCCGCGCTGATGGACGGCGTCCGCATTGCGCAAGAGCGCACGGGGAAGCCGATCACCCTCATCGACACGCCGATCCTCGACCTGCACGATTCGACAGCGGCGCGCCAGTCGGTGAATGAGGTGCTGGACAAAAGCCAGGCGCTGGGCTGCAAATTCTGCCTGATTCACCACTCCTCGGCCGAGCAATTGGTGTCGAAACTGCACGGCACGATGGACCGCCTGCCGGATTACCTGGACATGATCCGTCAGCACGGCATGATCCCAGGCCTATCCGCGCACATGCCGGAGCTGATCGTATACAGCGATCAGAACGGTTATGATGTAGAAACGTACATTCAAATATACAACTGTATGGGGTTCTTGATGCAGGTGGAGATTGAAGGCGTGCACCGGATTATCCACAACGCTAAAAAGCCCGTCATGACGATCAAGCCAATGGCGGCAGGCCGGACGAGTCCGTTCGTAGGCCTGACGTTCTCATTCTCAACGATTCGTGAGAAGGACATGGTGACCTGCGGCGCGTTCACGCCGGATGAGGCTCGCGAGGATATCGAGATAGCGCTGGCCGCAATCGAGCGCCGCCCGCCGGATCTGGAAGGCCGCAGCAGCCCCAACCAGAACACTGCTGCGTTGTCCGGAAAATGACGAATGGTTGTACCCAACCGTAACGACGAAGCGGAGCTGACCATCGAGAGCCTGAGCAGTGAAGCGCAAGGCGTGGCGCGGTTGGACGGATTCGTATGGTTCGTCCAAGGCGCGCTGCCCGGTGAACGTGTCCGTGCGCGAGTGATCAAACCCGGCGTTCGCTTCGCCGTCGCCCGCATGCTGGAGCTGATCGAGCCTTCGCCGGATCGCGCGCATCCGCCGTGCCCTTATTACGTCAGGTGCGGCGGGTGCGTGGTTCAGCACATGACGTACGAATCCACACTGTGTTGGAAAACGGGTGTTGTGCGCGACTGCCTCGAACGGATCGGCGGCATACAATCCCCATCGGTTAACCATGCAATAGGCATCGATGAACCGTGGCGCTACCGCAGCAAGGGGGCGTTCCCCGTCGCGGGCACGGCGGATCGTCCAACGGTTGGCTGTTACGCGCCGCGCAGTCACGAGGTGATCGACGCGCCCGAGGGTTGTTTATTACAGAATAGCGTAACGGATCAACTGGTTCGCGTTGTGCGCAGCTGGATGATTGCGCATCGTGTCGAACCATACAACGAAATGTCGCATAAGGGATGTATCCGCCACGTTGTAGCCCGCGTGAACCGGGACGGCGAATCCATGCTGACGCTCGTAATAAACTCGTCTGACGCGCGTCTCCCGCACGCGGATGACTTGATCCGCCGCGCACGCGATGCTGTGTCAAAACTAAAGGGCGTGTCGATTTCGCCTAACCCCGAACGCGGCAATGTGATATTCGGCAAGACCTGCGAGACGCTTTGGGGCGAGGACACGCTGTCCGAGCGGCTGGAACTCGACAGCGGTACGTTGTCATTCGAAATATCCCCACGATCATTTTTCCAGGTGAACACGCGCCAGGCTGAACGGCTGGTGAATGCCGCCGTGTCATATGCAGGTACGGGCCACCAACTTCACGCTGTGGACGTATATTGCGGTACTGGTACGCTTACATTGGCGCTGGCGAAGGCTGGATTCACAACCGTAGGTATAGAGTTATTGCCCGACGCCGTTGAGAACGCGAGGCGCAACGCCATAATGAACCACCTACCGGACGTGCGGTTCGAGTGCGGCGACGCGGCGATGCTCCTGCCTAAACTGGTGGAAGATTGCGGAAAACTCGACGTTGTAACGCTTGATCCACCTCGCAAGGGCTGCGACCGCGCAGTGTTGGAGGCGGCTGTCAAGGCTGAACCCAACCGTCTGGTGTATGTCTCGTGCGATCCAGCCACACTAGCGCGCGACGCAGCTATTCTCACAACCTTGGGTTATCGACTCGCTGAGGCGAAACCCATTGACCAGTTCTGCTGGACGTCGTCCATTGAAACTGCGGCGCTGTTTGTGCCAGTATAACGTTATTCTGGTTAAGGAGGCTTCGAGTGCACCTGCTAACCGATGCGCATGGTAAGTTTGATGGGCCATGTGTGTTCACATTAGGTATGTTTGATGGGGTGCATACGGCGCACGCGAGGCTGCTGCGCCGGGCGAAGCGTACCGCGCTGCAGAAGGGCTTGCCGCTCGTCGTTATGACATTCCGCAAGAACCCTTTGGAAATTCTCGCTCCGGAGCATGCGCCGCGCGCGATACAGACCGACGACGCTAAGCTGGCCTCATTAGTGGCCGCTGGCGTCGACACAACTGTATTGCGTACATTCGATAACTCCTTCGCTCATATCGAATCGAGCGAGATAATCGACTATATTGTGAAAACTTACCATCCTACAGATTGGTTCGTTGGGTATAATAATACATTCGGCCGATATGGAGCGGGCACGCCCGATATTCTGCGCGAGGCCGGACGCCGCTTGGGATTCAAGACGCATGTGATGCCCGCGCTGATTTACGAGGGTGAGGCGGTCTCATCAAGCCGCATCCGTGCGGCGCTTTATTCTGGGAACATGCCGCTGGTGGTGTCGCTGCTGGGTCGAGCATACTCGATCCGGGGGTACGTGGATCGGTCGGGCGTTCTCGTGGTGTCGGATCGGCTGGCGCTGCCTGCCCCTGGGTCGTACAACATAAGCGTGTCAGGTGCGGCATATACGCTGCGGCTGATCCCACGTCGCATCGGCCCGCCCGGGCCGCCGACCGACGCGTACATACCCGTGGGCCGCGTCGTGCTGCCAGACGGCCAGCCCGCGCCGATGGGCATGAAGTGGATAGTGTTCGGGGGGAATTAGTTGTCGCGTGTGTTAATCTCGTTGAGTTTACATATTTCGTATGGCGACCGATTATCGGGTTACAATATCAGATAAATTTGATAATACATGTTGCATTTTTCGTCGAGACTGGGTATAATAGTGACAGGGGAAGAGCCTTTGCGGGAACTCCCCACCGCACGATTAATTAAGCGAATGCCCAAAGAACCGCCGCAGGTTGCTACCCTGCGACGGTTCGGTTACTTTTTACGCACAGCGCGGAGCAATGAAATCGCTCCGATGACGATGCCTACCGACTCGAGTATGATCGAAATTATCTCATACCTCGTCATTCAGCATCACCTCCTTTGCTGCACGGAGGTAACGTTCCCGCCCAGGATTCCCCTGTCAATCGTATCATACACTAAATTGACAACTTCCGCAAGAGATTTGTCGAAGATGAAATGTGCCGGGATATTTGACTATAAATTCGCGAATGCTGCGGCAGGAAGTGCACGGCGGCGAATCGAATATACACCTTCATGAAAGATAATTGGTTTATCCGCGCGTGTCAAGGCGCGATAGTCGGTACGGGGGCGATACTGCCGGGCGTCAGCGGCGGCGTATTATGCGTGGTATTCGGCATATATGAGCCGATGATGGCGCTGCTGTCCCACCCCAAGAAGTCGTTCAAGGTATATTATAAACTCTTCATACCGTTTATCGTTGGCTGGCTGGCGGGATTTTTACTGCTCGCGAAGGTGGTGGACGCGCTGTTTGCGGTCTCGTCGTCCGTGGCGATCATGCTGTTTCTGGGGTTAATATGCGGCACGCTCCCGGAGATGATTAAGGCCGCCGAGCAGGGTGGGAAGGACGACCAATCCAAGTTTGGATGGACGCCGTTCGTGGTCGCTCTGGCCGCCGCGTTTCTGCTGTTCCGAGTGCTGAATAGCGGCAGCGTCGCGGCCATAACCCCGAATATCGCGTGGTACGGCTTTTGCGGCGCGGTGTGGGGGCTCAGTTTGGTTGTGCCGGGCCTTAGCTCCTCGTCGGTGTTGATATGCCTGGGGTTGTACCAGCCGATGACGGCGGGCATCGCGGCGCTGGATTTCCGCGTGCTGCTGCCGCTGGCTGTCGGGCTGGCCGCCATCGTAGCGCTGACAGCGCGTTTAGTTAACAGATTATATGAAAAACAGTACGCGCTGGTCTCGCGGATCATACTGGGGATAGTGATCGCCTCCTCGCTATCGATCATGCCGGATGGGTTTGACGGCGTCGGTTCGTTCGCGCTCTCGGCCGTTTGCTTTGCGGCGGGATTCGCGGCGGCAAGGTTCATGGATATTATGCGATCCAAACAGGTGGTCGCAGTGGAACCTGTGGTGGATGTTTTACCAACTAACTAAAATGGAATCGGGGTACCGATAATGATTATAATCCTAAAACCTCAGTGCAACGACCGTGACATCCAGCCCATACGCGACTACCTAACGGCTAAGGGCATCATCATCCAGGACATCGTGGGCGAAACGACCCGCATGATCGGCATGGCGGGCGACACATCCACGATCCAGGAGGATAAGCTGCTCGTGTACCCCTGCGTCGACAGGATCATGCGCGTGCAGGAGCCGTACAAGCTGGCCGGGCGCAAGTTCCACCCAAAGGACAGCGTGGTCGAGGTAGCAGGCCGGCGGCTGGGCGGAGGCGGGTTCGAGGTGATTGCCGGACCGTGTTCGGTCGAGAACCGCGAGCAGATCGTCGAGATTGCAAAGCTCGTCAAACGATCCGGCGCAGGGCTGATGCGGGGCGGGGCATTCAAACCGCGCACATCGCCATACGCGTTCAAGGGCCTGGGGTTGGATGGGTTGGAATTGTTGAAGGAAGCCAAGGCCGAGACGGGTTTGCCCATCGTAACGGAGTTGATGGCGCCGGAATACATCGACATATTCGCGCGCGATGTGGATGTTATACAGATCGGCGCGCGGAATATGCAGAATTTTACATTACTACAGCAGGTTGGGGAGCTTAAGAAACCCGTACTGTTGAAACGCGGGATGTCGTCCTCGCTGGATGAGCTGCTGATGGCCGCCGAGTATCTGATGGCCAGCGGCTGCCATGATGTAATCCTGTGCGAACGCGGAATCCGCACATTCGAGACGGCGACGCGCAACACGCTCGACCTGTCGGCCATACCCGCGTTGAAGGCACGGTCACATCTGCCGGTGGTAGTGGACCCATCCCACGCGACGGGTTACTGGCAGCTGGTGGAGCCGATGGCGCTGGCCGCAGCCGCCGCCGGATGCGACGGGTTGATCATCGAGGTGCACAATCACCCGGAGGCCGCGCTGTGCGACGGCGCGCAGTCGATCACCCCGGCCGTATTCGATCGGCTGATGGATAAGGTCAGGCGCATACGGGAGGTCGTCGCGCCTGCATGAGGATCGCCGTATTGGGTTTGGGCTTGATTGGCGGGTCGCTGGCGTACGCATTGGAGGGTTTTAGTGACGCGCGGAGAGTCGGATTCGATCCGGACGAAACGACGCGCGCACAGGCGTTGGAACGCGGCGCGGTGGATGAAGTTGTTATAACTCCAGAAGAATGTGTGCGCGATGCCGACTTGGTTATATACGCCTCCAGTCCGCACACGATCATGGAGAATATGCGCCGCACATTCCCGTTATTGAATGATAACTGCATTGTAACCGAGATCTGCGGCGTCAAGCGTGAGATGGCGGAGTTTGTGTCGGGTATACTACCGTCAGGCGTGGGGTATTGCGGACTGCACCCGATGGCCGGACGGGAGGTCGGGGGCTTCGTCAACGCCGATAAGAATCTCTTCCGTGGCGCGGGTTTCATCCTCGTGCCCGCGAGCGACGCGGAAGTGGATGAGCCGATGAAAAACGCCGTCGAATTGTTGACGGCGTTGTGTCAGCACGTCGGGGCTGGGCGGATCGTCGTCAACAACCCGGACATTCACGACAGCATCATCGCCTACACCAGCGACCTGATGCACATATCCGCAGCGGCGCTGTGCGATGAATTCATGCCGGATATGACGCTGGCGCACACGGCGGGAGCGTTCCGGGATTGTACACGCGTGGCACGCATCGACGCCGACCTCTGGACTGAACTGCTGTTGGATAATCGGGAACTCATCCTGCCGCATCTGACGCGATACATCGATACGCTCACCCGCTACGCCGACGCGCTGGGGTTGGCTGGGCAGACGGACGCAGCTGCGCTGCATACGTTGCTAGCGCGTTCAGCCGTCAACAAAGTAGAAATACTTACGCGCTGATAGTTAATAGTCAAACGTTAAAGTTACATAATGAAAATAACGGGACGCCGTGTTAATCCGGTGTCCCGCTTGACTTACCTTGCTTTTACTTAATGTTACTTGACCTTGCCCGCGTCGTACAGCTCGGCCTTCTGGTCGAGGATCGCCTGATATCCTGCATCCAGGAATGTCTGGCTCGCATCGGCGTATACTTGCTCGAAATCTTCAGGCTTGGCCATTGCGCACTTTACGTACAGTTCCTGCCACAGCGTGTTCAAGTCTCCCTTGTATTCCGCCACCGTGGTGACTGCCGTGGTGAACAGCGCATCCGGCACGCGGTACGGGATCATCGCGTCGAAGTATGCCTTCGAGTCGGTGATCAGCTGTTCATAACCAACAGGCGCCCAGTTGATCAGGTTCGCCTTTTCCTGCAGTTCAGCTGTCGGATACTGCGCACTCTCTTCCCAGAGGCACCAGTAATCCTTGTTCTTGTTAGCGCTTACCACCGACGCCCCGGTGAAATCGGCGATTGCCACAGCCAGGCCTTCATCGGTCAGCGTGTAGTTCTCGCCCTCGATGCCGTTCTCTAGGTAGAACAGGTTGTTATCCTGCAGCATCCATTCCAGATACTTCCACACGGCGATCCTGGTTGCCTCATCCGTCTTGCTGTTGATGCCCATGATCATGCCGAACGGCCAGTAGCCGCGCTCCATCGCGTAGCCGTCGTTGGGCGACTTGGCTATCGGGTTGAGCGTCGCCAGTTTCGCGTCCGGGAAGTTAGCCAGAAGGGACGAAACAACCGGCGAATTTGCCGCCAGATACAGATCGTATGTTCCGGCTTGACCTGACACGAACCGCGCCATCGCCTCGTTGGTATCGACAACCAGATAGAATTCCGGATCGATGATCCCGGCATTGTACTGATAGTTCAGTTCCTTCAGATAGTCATGCGTCGCAGCCCAAGTGAAGTCGGCCACAGCCAGCTCGGAATACAGCGCGTGCTCCTTGTCGTCGTTGGGCCACGTGCGGTATTGATAGCTGTACGTGAAGTTGTCCTTCACCAACTGATGGTTGATGTAACCCAACCCAGCCTCGCGCCACGCGAGCACCAACTCATCCAATTCCTGCAGGTTTGTCGGTAATTCCTTGCCGACCTGCTCCACCCAATCCAGGCGGATCAACGTCAGCCAGTTGTAAGCCGTCGGCCTGTTGGCGAAGAAGAAGTATGTCTCGCCGTCCAGGTCGCCGTACTGCTCGACCATGCCGATGGTCTTGTCGTAATATGTCGGCGCATACTGCTTGAACTCGTCCAGGTTCAGCGGCTGCAGCGCGCCTTCGGCCTGATACGCCACGGCCTGGGGCATGTCGTAGTGGAATACGATGTCCGGCGCGTTGCCCGCGGCCAGCATCTGTGTGTAATCCTGCACCTCCGCCGAGCGCGTGATCGCCACGAACTGGACATTGATGCCGTTGGGATCGCCGAATTCCTTCTGAATCCACTGGGTATAGAAGTTGTCGGTGACATTCCAGCCCTCGAAGCCCCGGTCGTATACGGGGATCTTGATCGTCACGCTGTTCGAGCCGGACGCCTGCGCGGTGAACGCCAGGCCCAGCGACAACGCCAGCGATAGGGCGAGGATCAGTGATAACGCCTTCCTCATTGTTTGCTCCTCCTAAATGTTATAGTGCGTATGCCATCAGACGCCGTCGTCTGTTGGAAACTATTGAACGAAGTATATCACAACCAAACGCTGTTGTCAAGTAAAGAAAACAATTAAAAGTTTGTTAACCTTTAACAGCCCCGATCATCACGCCTTGCACGAAGTATTTCTGTATGAATGGATAAATACACAGTATGGGTACCGTCGCAACCATGACGCACGCGGCCTTCATCACTTCGGGGTTCGTGCGCACGGCGACTACCGTTTCGGAGGCCTGGAACGATTCAGTCGCGGCGACGATCAGGTAGTACAGCTTTAACTGCATCGGCCGCAGATCCGCGCGTTGTTTGATATAGAATAGCGCGTCCTGGTAAGCATTCCAACGCCCGACCGCCAGGAATAGCGCGATGGTCATCAATATTGGTTTGGATAACGGTAATACGATGCTCCATAGTATCCGCAGATAACCCGCGCCCTCTATCCGCGCGGATTCCTCCAGGCTGTCCGGGAAACTGGACTGGATGGAGGTTTTCATGATCAGCAGGTTGTAAGCGCTGAACGCCAGCGGCAGCACCAGCGAGGTCAGGGTTTCAAGCATACCTAACTGGTTGATCAGCAGGTAATCTGGGATGATTCCGCCGCTGAAGTACAGCGTGATCAGTATCATGAATGTGAACACGCTGCGCCCGCGCAGATTCTTCCTGGACAACGGATACGCCGCGCACACGGTCAGAAACAATCCCAGCGCGGTAAACAGCGCGGTCATCAACACCGACACGCCCATTGAACGTGTGATGCTCTTGTCATAAAACACCTTGGCGTACGCGGAAAACGTCAAACCCTGCGGCCACAGGAATACTTTCTTCGCAATAACGAACGCCTCGTTCGACAGCGACTTGGCCAGCACGTGCACGAACGGCAGCACGCAGGTCAGGCTGACGGCGGTTAGGACCGCGTAGATGAGTATGTCGGCGATTATTGCGGCGGGCTTTTTGCGGATGCGTGTTTGAACGCGCGGGTTTCGCGTCAGGTCAGAGGCCGCCGTCATATTCATATCAAGCCCTCCTCGCCGAACCGTTTCGCCACGAAGTCGCTGCCCAGCACCAGCAGCAGCCCGATCACCGACTGGAACAGCCCCAGCGCGGTCGCCTGGCTGTAGCGTCCGCTCTCCAGGCCCCAGCGGTAGACGAGTACGGGTATTGTGTACGTGTACTCCGTCGTGGCCACGTTCATCAGCGCGTACACCCGCTCGAATGAGCCGCCCATCACACGGCCCAGGTTCATGATCAGCAGCGTGACGATGGTCGGCCGGATGCTCGGCAGCGTTACGTGGAACATCTGCTGCATACGCGTCGCGCCGTCGACCAGCGCAGCCTCGTAAAGTTCTGGATTGATACTCGTTATGGCGGCCAGGTATACGATCGTGCCCCAGCCCATCGTCTGCCATACACCTATAACCAGATAGGATATAAGCCAATGCGTATTTTCCTGCAGGAATGGGACAGCCTTGCCGCCCGTATTCGTTATGATTGTATTTACAATGCCCGACAGGCTGAACAGTTGATACGCTATCGCGCCAATGATTACCCAGGATAAAAAGTGCGGCAGGTATAACAATGTCTGGCTGACCCGCTTGAACGCGCGCGCTCGGACTTCGTTGAGCAGGAGCGCCAGTATGATCGGCGCGGGGAATCCAAGCAGCAGATCCATTCCATTGAGCAGGAGCGTATTTCTGAACGCCCGCGAGAAGTCACGCGTCGCGAATACCTTCTGAAAGTTCGCGAAGCCGACCCACTTGCTGGCAAAGAATCCCTTGAGTATCTTGTAATCCTTGAACGCCACGACCAACCCGACGTACGACCCGTACTTGAACAGCAGCACGAACAGCATCGGCACAAGTAGCAGCAGATACAACTCCCAGTCCTGCTGCAGGGTTTTCAACAACCCGCGGCGGTTTATGTCGCGGGGTACAGCCGTTGACCTGGACGACAATGTCACGCCGAAACACCTCCCGACAGCTCGTCGATATGACGGTTACTAGCGCCGCACGATTCGCGAATGATTAACCTTGGTTGGATAACGATCGGTTCCGCTGTGGATTCGTCCGTCTCGTCAAATTGGCTGTCCAATAGCCGGCGCATCGCCAGTCGGCCTAGTTCCTCGGCGTTGACGTCGAGCGTAGTCAATGGCGGATGGGTGTATTCTGAAAAGAATTGGTTGTCACAGCCCACTACGGCGATGTCGTCCGGCACGGTAAGACCCATCCTGCGCAGGCCTTTCAGCACACCTAGCGCGGTCAGATCGTTGATAACGACCAGCGCGGACGGCCAGTCGCGGCGGTTCATCCCATTCAACAACCGTATGGCGCATGTTTCGCCTGTAGATGGGTTGTGTATGCTTTCATAATGGAGTATCGCCTCGACGCCATACTGTTCACACGCCTCGCGGAAGCCCTGCTCACGCTCGCCGACGCTCCGCGTATCGGACGTCGCGCCGATGAACGCCAGCCGCTTGTGCCCCAACCCGACCAGATGCCGCACGGCCCGCTGCACGCCCGAGTGCAGATCCGGCCACACGCGCGGACTGCCAAATCCCGGTATCGGCGGCCCGATCGTCACGATGGGCATGTATCGCCGCAGCCGCATGAGCACGGCAGGCAGGTCATGCGCGCCGGGCGACTCGATGAATCCGCCCGTGAGCAGTGTCCCATCCAGGCGGCGCTCGATCAATTGGCTGATGAATTCGTCCGTGATGGTGGCGTTATATGTTAATCTGTATAGTTGTACAGCCGAGCCGACGTTCGCGGCCTCGCGCTGGGCCGCCGAGAATATGCCCGCGTAATATGGATGCTTAATGTCGGGCATTATTATACCTAATATATGTGATTGCCTCTGAAGCAATCCACGCGCGATGCTGTTGGGCTGATAGCCATATTTGTCGACGACCTCGCGAACGCGCAGCGCGGTCGCTGCCTTGACGTTTGGATGTTTGGATAGGACGCGCGAAACGGTCGCCGAGGAGACGCCAGCCTCCCGAGCGATGTCGATGATTGTCAGCCGCGAATCCTGCATATCCAATACACTCCTTTGACTTTTGTAGTATACCACCAAATGAAAAGGTTTGCAAGTGTAAATGAAAAGGTTTACATGTAGAATTTGAAAATTCTAAACCGCTTGCCCGAGCTTGACAAAACCTGCGGCATTATTCATAATGATCCATTATGACAATTATTTGGGATTGGAACGGCACGCTGCTTGACGACGTGGACGCGTGCGTTGACGCCGAGAATTCGCTGCTGGCCGACAGACACATGCCGCCGATCGATCTGGTGAAATATCACGAGATGTTCAGCTTTCCGGTGATCGATTATTATCGGCGGGTCGGATTCACATTTGAGAATGAAACGTTTGCGGCGGTATCGGATCAGTATAACGAGCGGTACCTGGAGCTTTCACGGACGTGCAAACTGTTTGACGACGCAGTGTCGGCGCTGGAACTGCTGCGCAGTACGGGGTTCAGCCAGATACTGGTGACGGCAGCGAGCGAGGATTTGCTGCGCGCTCAGTTGACTCCGTTCGATATCGCGAATTATTTCGAGGCGATGATAGCGCAGAAGGATGGGTTCGGCCACGGCAAGACCGAATCGGCGCGGTTATATCTAGTGGAGCATAACATTGATCCCTCAGAAATCGTTATGATTGGCGACACGGAACACGACCGCGAAGTCGCGGATTCGCTGGGCGCGGCGTGCGTACTCGTCCCACGCGGCCACCACAGCCGCGAACGCTTACTAAATCATAACGGCAAAAACGGCATCGTGAAGGCGAACCTCATCGATGCCGCGCGTTGGATTATCGATAATTCTACTTCCGGTTCTTTCCGGTAAAGAATATAGCGATGACGCCAGGTCCCGTGTGGCTGCCGATGACAGGCCCGGCATAACCTATCCTTACGTCGATCACGCCGACCTCGCTGATCAGCATTTCTTTGACCAACGCCGCGTCCTCCAGGCAATCGCCCTGGCACATGTATATGATCTGGCTCTTCGGATCAACGATGTCCGCCTTGACCTGCTCGACGATGCGCCGCAGCGCGCGCTTGCGGCCGCGTTCTTTCCCGTTGGCGTTCAGGTGCCCTTCCAGATCCATCTGGATCATGGGCTTAATGTCGAGTATGCTGCCGATGAATTCGGTCGTCGCGGATATCCGGCCGCCCGCGCGCAGGTGATGCAGATTATCCACCGTGACCAGGTGACAGTATGTCTGCCAACTGTCCTCGACCCACTTTTTTAGCGCGTGGATATCGACGCCCGCGTCACGTTTTTGGGCGGCGTGAGTAACCATCAATCCCTCGCCCATCGATGCGGCCTTCGTATCGACGACGTAGAGCGTGCGGTTCGGGTATTTCTCGCGCAGCTCCATCGCCGCCGCGCATGCCGAGTGGTACGAGCCGCTCAACCCTGACGAGAATGCCAGGTATATCACATCGCTCGTTTCGAGCAGTGCGCCGATTTTTTCCAGATAATGCTGGATGGAAATCTGGCTGGTCGTCGCGTGTCCGCCCTCGCGCAGTTTATTGTAGAAGTCACGCATCGCGCCCGTGCCCAATTGGTCGGCCTGGGATTGGGAATCCATTTTCGTTACGCCGTTCAGCGTAAATGATAACGCAACAACCTCTACGCCAAGCTCTTGCAAATACTCACTCGGCAGGTCGCACGTGGAATCGGTCAATATGGTATAGCGCGGTTCACTCATATGTATCACCCCTTGATGATTATTTTATCATCTTTACTTGCGTTGTCAATAGAATGGCGCGACGCGCCGCGATTGTTCAGACTTGCGCCTAGATTAGGAAAGCTAGTTATTAGCAGTTAAATATTGAAATCATTACCACTCATAAATATCAGCCCAATTAGCCATGCTGATTGATGTTCGCGGTCGAACGCGTGCAATCGGAGGTTGAATGGATTGAATCGATCGCAGGAGCGAATCACCAAAAATTGCATGTGTATTTTCCGCGAAGCGTGGAACAATACCCACGTAACTACCGGGGATGGAGGTGAAACAGCATGGCAACGGCGAACGTGAATGTCCCTAACGCGAAAGCGGCACTGGACAGCATGAAGTTCGAAATCGCGAGGGAGTTGGGCATCAACCTGAAGCAGGGTTACAATGGCGACCTGACTTCGCGCGAGAATGGCTATGTCGGCGGCTTTATGGTCAAACGCTTAATCGAGCAGGCCGAAAAGCAGATGGCTGGCAAGTAATCCCCCTTAAGGACGCTGTATGACGCGTCCGGCCCTTAGGCAGTAACAAACAAAATTAGTTGGAGGAACAGACAATGTTCAATCAGAACCAGGCCTCTACCACGCAGTACCCGAAGCCGGCGCAGGGCGCCACCTCTTCATCGTCGGGAACCACAATCGTGCCCGAGGCGCGCGACGCCCTGAACAACATGAAGCATGAGATCGCCAGCGAGCTGGGGATCAACCTGAAGCAGGGTTACAACGGTGACCTGTCCAGCCGTCAGGCCGGTTATATCGGCGGCTACATGGTCAAGCGTCTCATCGAGCAGGCCGAGCGCAGCATCAGCGGCCGCTAAGCCAGCTCGCCACGGATTCTATTGAGTCTAAATGAAACTTTAGAATCTGAAGGGTATTCGCGGGATGGCGCATCCGGGGAGCGCGGCTTCACGAAATTCACAGGATCCCAAGGATTCTGACGGAATATGGTGAATGATCTGAAAGCTCCTGTTGGATGGGATTACAAGCGCGGAAAGTCCGTGCGAATCCTCGTGACGTACTGGCGGGCAGCGGTACGACGCGGCGAGCATCCCACACTGTCCGATGTATAAGCGTTTTAACGCTTCGTCCGTCGAACGCATCGACAACTATAATGGGGGGCTACTGTCCCTCCTGCTTACGATCAGCCGTTATCAGTGATGATAGCGGCTGATTTATATTGATGCATTCATAATATTGCCGAATCGCACTCGCGCCGCATGCGTCAACCGCGCCGCGTCGTCGCCGCCGCGTTCGAATACGCCGTCAACAGCCGCGCGCACCTGCTCCATGAGCGATTCATCCGCGCCTTGGGTGATGGAACCCATCTCCGGCAGACCATGCTGACGCACGCCGAGCAAGTCGCCGGGGCCGCGCAGCGCGAGGTCTTTACGCGCGATCTCAAATCCATCGCGCGTATTCACGAAAATATCCAGCCGCTCGGTGCGCTCGCCCATCAGAAAGCACCAGGACGCCGCACTGCCGCGACCGACACGCCCGCGAAGCTGATGCAGCTGCGCCAAGCCAAATCGTTCAGGATTCTCCACGACCATAACGGTTGCATTCGGCGCGTCGACGCCGACCTCGATCACGGTGGTGGCCACGAGCACATCCAACTGTCCGCTGTGGAATAATGATAGTGTCTCCGCGCGGAGTTTGATGGATTGCGAGCCGTGCGCGATACCTACGCGCAGCGTTTTGAGTGGGCCTTCGCGCAGGGATAACGCCAGCCACTCCGAGCTGGCGCAGTCCGCGTCCTCGGTTTGAGTGGCGTGCGGGCAGACGATGTATGTTTGATAACCTTTGGACGCCTGTGCGCTGATGAATTCATACAGCCCGCCGCGCTTAGATTCAGGAACCAGGCGCGTTTCAACGGGAATACGTCCCGGCGGCATCTCATCCACAACCGATCGTTTCAAATCGCCATATAATAACAACGCCAGCGTGCGCGGTATGGGCGTCGCGGACATGACCAACGTATGCGGGTTAACGGCCTTATCCGACAGTGCGCTTCGCTGGCGGACGCCAAAGCGATGCTGTTCATCCGTGATGCACAGCACAAGGTTGTTGAATTCGACATCATTCGAGAATAGCGCGTGAGTGCCGATGATAACCTGCAGCGATCCGTCGCGGATTGCGGCGACGGTTTTGCGGCGTTCCTTAATCGGTACGCCGCCTGTCAATAATCCGACTGTCACGCCTAACGGTTTTAACATACGTTCCGCCGAGCGCGCGTGCTGTGACGCCAGTATCTCCGTCGGTGCCATCATCGCGGCCTGGCCGCCGGATTTCGCCGCCGCGTATAAGGCCAAAAACGCCAGAGCGGTTTTGCCGCACCCGACGTCGCCTTCGACAAGGCGCGACATGGGCGTGTCGGAGCGCATGTCCGACAATATTTCGTTTGAAATGCGAAGCTGTGCGTTCGTTGGTGAAAACGACTGGGCGGCCCAGAATTCGTCAGCGACCGATGGCGGGAAGTTTAACGGTTCAATCCGTGCGGGCTTTGTCAGTTTGCGCAGCGCCGCCGCGTACAGCGCGAGCCGCTCGAACGACAGGAATCGCAGCGCGCGCCTTAACGATGCTGTCGAATCCGGGAAGTGCGCGAGTTTCAGCGCTTCTCGCCGATCCATCCATATGGTTGGCGGGAACAGCGCGGATGGCACGCCTGATTCAACATCATCCAGCAAATCCAACGCGGCGGCAATCGCTCCGCGCAGCACCTTCGGCGGCAGCCCGTCGACGGCTGCGTATATGGGCAGCAGCGCCTGACGCTCGAGTATGGCGGGATGCACGATCGAGCGCGCGCAGTTCGGGGCGCGGCTTAACCTGCCGTATAACAGCAGCGGCTGTCCGACATGCAGCGACTTAAGCAGCCACGCCGCGCCGAACCACATCAACGAAACGCGCGTGCCGTCGCCTTCCAGCGTCGCGGCCACGCGCGTCAAATTTCCAAATCCATATGAATGAACGGAACCCACCGTACCCGAGAACGCCGCTTCCTCGCCAATCTTCAGCGCGTATAACGGCGTCAACCGTGTCGAATCCTGGTACTTGACGGGCAGACACTCGACCAGCGCGCGAGCATCCGCGATGCCAACCTTCTCCAGCGCGGCACAGCGCGCCGAACCCAGGCCAGGCAGCATATTCAACGTGATGGGCATAACGGACTATTCGACCGCGATGATGAATGGGTAGACGGCTTGCCCGCCTTCGTGAATTTCGGTGTCGCAGTCGGGATATTTCGATTCAATTTGGCTCAACAACGCCTGGGCGTCCGATTCCGGCACGCCCTCGCCGTAGTACAGCGTTATCAGCGAATTATGATTCGGCAGTAGCATCGCCAGCAGATCCAGCGATACGCTATCCTCCCTTGGCCCGACGCATGCGATCCGTCCGTTGCATAACCCGATTACGTCGCCTTCGTGGATGATCAGCTCCTCGAATTGGCTGTCGCGTACGGCTCGCGTGACCATGCCCGTCGTGACGCGTTCGGCGGCCTCCTGCATGCGCGCGAGGTTCAACTTGACGTCGGCGTTTTCCTGGTAAACCAGCGCGGCCGCGATGCCCATCGGTACGTTTTTTGTCGGAATGACATGCGCTTCACGCTTGGCAACCTCGCACGCCTGCTGCGCCGCGAGGATTACGTTGCCGTTATTTGGCAAGACAAAAACGGTCTTGGCGGGCGTCTCGTCGATGGCTTTGGCCAGATCCTCGATGCTGGGATTCATCGTCTGACCGCCTTCGACAATATTCGTCACGTTCAGATCCTTGAATATTCTGGAGAATCCCGCGCCTTGGGATACCGAGACGATGCCATATGTCCGATCCTTATGGGCTTCGGCGGCTTGTTTGGCTACGCGTTCACGGCGCTGTTCAACCATATTCTCGATCTTCAGCCCCGTCAATTCGCCCAGCATCAGCCCGGCTTGCAGGGCCTTGCCCGGGTCGTTCGTGTGTACGTGCACCTTAATCAGCGACAGATCGCCCACGACGAGTACGCAATCGCCGATGCGGTTGAGCTTGCGCCGGAAGAGCGCGACTTCCTCGTCGGTCGTATGTTCATCCAAATACTGGATAAAGAATTCCGTGCAATACGCGTACTTGATCTCCTCCAGCGCGTCGTGGTCGTCGACGAATACGGCCTTGCCGTCGGATTCCGTCATAGCGGATGGCGGCTCTATGGGTGTGCCGTTCAGCGCGGAGGCCATGCCGGTATATATTAATAATAATCCGCGCCCACCCGCATCCACCACGCCCGCTTGTTTCAACACGGGCAGCATGTCGGGCGTCTTACGCAGTATGATCTCGCCCTGCACGAGGATGGTATTGAACATCGCACCTAAGTCGTCCGGATCGCGCTCGGCCTGACGCGAGGCTTCATCGGCTATAACGCGCGCGACGGTGAGAATCGTGCCCTCTTTGGGTTTCATGACGGCTTTGTAGGCGGTCTCGGCACCGGCTTTCAAACCCTTCGCGAATGTACGCGCGTCCAGCCGCTCGGCATGATCCACGCCGCGCGCGAAGCCTCTGAATAGTTGTGACAATATAACGCCGGAATTGCCGCGCGCGCCACGCAGAGTACCCTTGGCGATGGCCTCGGCGACGTCGCCCGCGCTATTGATATCGTGGCCATTCACCTCGCGCACAGCGGCCATGATGGTCAGGGACATATTCGTGCCCGTGTCGCCGTCGGGTACGGGGAATACGTTCAAGGCGTCCACAGCCTCGCGGTTTCTTTCCAGTAAGGACGCGCCCGCGATCAGCATCTCGCGCAGCAGCAGCGCGTCGACGTAGGGTTGATTCATAATCTCTCCCTCCTTACGGCGCGCACGCTAGACGCGGATGCCTTCGACGGATATATTCACCCGGCGCACCTGCGCGCCGGTCATGTTCTCCAGCTTATATTTGACCGTTTCGACAATAGTAGTGCACACGGCGTAGATCGAAATGCCGTAATCCACCACGATGAATAGATCCACATCCACCTGGCCATCCTCGGTGGTGCGCAGAACCACGCCGCGTGTGAGATTCTCGCGGCCTAGCCACTCGACGAAGCCATCCTTCGCGCGCTTGGAGGACATCGCGACAATGCCGTAGCATTCCAGCGTCGCGTAACCCGCCACCTTCAGCATCACGTCCTCGGCAATGGTAATCGTTCCCAGCTCGTTTACGATCTTGGTATCCATATATCCTCCCGTGCCCTCGCGGGCGTAGTGGCATTTACTGGATTGTCTATTGGCCCTAACTTGCTCTGATTGCCTCTTAATAGTATACATGATTTGGCAAGGTTAATGCAAGAGGTTTACCGCGCGGCACTAAAACGCCGCGCGGTTTTATATGAAACGAGCGTGAAATTATAGATGAATAATAGTGCCTCATGCACCCATGCTGGCCATCGCCTTCACATAATCGATATACCGCCATAATAGATCGACGTGGCTGTACTTAATCTGGGTGGAGAGTGTCGTCGCGTCGTCCGTCGAATGCGCAATGCCCTCCATCGTCGTCGCGCTGGAGGATAGCAGCGCGATTAAGTCCTGCACGATTACGGGTTTGGGATCGGAGAGCGCCAGGTTCATCGTGTTGAGCAGCTGTTTCGCGCGGGTCATGTCGGTGTTCGCGCTGGCACGGACGGCTGCGGTATCCATCGTGCTGCGATCCAGGGCGAGCGACAGGCGCGAGAGTTCGGATATCATCTCGGGCAGGAGCGAATACGCCTGCGACATGGCCGACACTTGAAGCGGTGTGGCGACGAGTGAGATGATCAACTCGTCAGAATTCATGCGGTACAGCGCCGAGCTGGGGAAGTCGCCGCCCGAAACGAGGCGGTTCATGACTTCCTCGGCCTCCTCGCGCGATGGATAACACGACACAAGCAAGCGGTGCGCTCCGTCCTTTACGACATAACCCGCGCCGCCGCGCGCGCGCAGTCCGGAAGCAGCCTCGGCCGCCGCGTCCTGCGATTCATACGTGCCCACCTGGATAGCGTACCAGGATTGCCGCTCGAGCGTGAGCGTATTCTCATATGTCGTGACCGTAGGCGGATCGAGCGGTATGGACGTAGGCGCGGGCGCGGCGAAGGGGTTCAGCGTCAGCAGCGGGAATCCCGCGTTGGAGCTAAGCACCGCCACACATACGAATACGAGGAATAACAGCAGCAGTATCGGTCCCGCACCACTGCGGCTGGGGAATTGTTTCGTGCGGATCATAGCCATACTCGCGCCTCCCGACCGTATAATTCATGATATAGTCCCGATATATTTTATGGCGCGTCCCGCTCAAAAAGAACCGAAAGGACAAACATTCATTATTCATAACGTAAAATGGTTTGAAATTATTACATCCCAATGACTAATATCGCGCATAATGACGCCCGACACCCGCATACCTTTCTCCGTACGAAACGAATCGACCATTTTTTCTGTAAATTTAGGAGGGATGCTTCTGTGCAGCTGACCATCACCGATTTCAAGAAAAACATCAAGAAATACCTCACGAAAGCTATGCAGGAGGATCTCTACCTGCTGAAATACGGCAAGGTCGTCGTCAAGATGTCCGCCGTGCATGACGATACCGCCGAAGTCACCGAAACCACTGAAGCCATCAAACCCACCGAACCCAAGGAGCTAAAGCCCGCGAAAGCCGCTGTCGAAGTCAAAGCGGATCCGAAACCCGCGCCGGATCCCAAACCCGCAGCGTTCAAGGCCGTCAAGCCAAAGTTCGTCGCGAAGAGCACTGAATTTGCGAAAGAAGTCGCCGCAAAGGCCGATAAGCCGCTGAAGTTCGCGCCCGTTCCCACAAAAGCCGCGTCGCGTCTGCCCAAACCAGAACCCAAGAAACTCGAGGCCGAAAAGCCCGCGCCCAAGCCGGTGCGCAAGCCCACGAAACCCTTCGTCCCGGCAAAGGAGCCAGTTAAACCCGCCGACATAGCCGCCGTGCCCGAGGCCGCGCGCAAGGCCAAGAAAAAGCCGGAAGCCATCGTCACCACCACGTCGCCCGAAAAGGCAAGGCCCGTCAAGGCGGATGCCGCACCCATAGCGCCTGTAAAGGCTGTGAAAAAGGCGAAGCCGACCGTTAAGAAGTGATAATAAAGTTACAAAAGTATACGGGAATACTGCCGTGAAACTCCGCCAATTCCTGCACCTCGCCACGAAGCCACGAGAACCCTGCAAAACTGTGCATGTAAATCAATTGAACGTAAGTCATAGACCAATGAGCGGAGTCAACATTGAGGTGGGCGAACTGGAGTTAGTCCACGGCAATGGAACACTCGCGCAATGCGTCCGTCTGACACTGGAAGCCGTTGTGTTCCCTAAGCGCGGGCAGGTTACGGCTGGCGGCGGGTTGCGTATGCGCAAAACGCCCAAAACAAACGGCGAGTACATGCTCACAATCCTCCCAGGGGCTATCATTGACATTACCGCCGCCGTTGATGGCTGGTATCAGACGCACTGGGCGAACGCTAGCGGGCAGACGTTTACGGGCTGGGTCAGTTCGGAGTATTATTTACAAGGATACATTTTTGCGAAATGAACCAATGAACCTGTAGTGGATTTCCAGCTTGAATTTCTTGTTCCGCTGATGAGATACACCCATCGGCTCATGGATAACGATCTTTTCAATCAGGTCGAGTACGACTTCCCGCGTAAGGACTGTGAGTGGTTCCGAGTACTTGCGGATGATTTCAACGAATCGATTGACGTTATCCTTTGACGCTGCCGCATCCGCTATTCCTTTCTCAATTAACGGTTCCATAACTGTGCCCACTTTGTGCGCTGACGCATTATCAAGAATTAGTGTGTCGCCTTCTTTCATTTCTGGCGCAAGACACTTCTTTACATATTTTCCAAATAGTTTGCCATCCAGGGTTCCCTTGTATGTTAGCGGCGCGATTATTCCTGCAACCCCTAATGCGCCTATGACTGATGTTCGCTCAAAGCGAACGTCTGGGACATACTCGTTGACTCGCTCATTTGAAAAAGCGCGGCCATACAATCTAGTCATCCCGCAGTTTACTCCTGTCTCGTCAAGCCAATATGTGCTCCCTGTTTTGATCGTGTTTTGCTTCTCTGGCCACTGTTCACGCGCTCGCGTTACGTCAGGTCTATTCTGTTCCTTTGGATGAAGCGTCTTTTTTTATATGTTAAGCCAAGCTTTTTTAGCCGTCGGCAAAGCGCTGACTCACTCAGCGCCAGACTAAACTGCGCAATTAGTTCAAGCAGTGTTATGTCTGGTGTAGCCTGGATCTGCTTGACTACCTGCTCCATCATTTCCACGCTAACACGTGGTTTTCTACCGCTGTTTTGCGGCATGGGTTCATAGCTGCCTGTATTGGTGTATTTATTCCATACACGCGTTATCGTCCGTTTGCACACGAACAACCATTTGGATATATTCTCTTTAGATTCCCCTGCTTGCATATGCTTTATTATGTCCGCTCGTTTCTCGTTGTTTATCGGTTTTGCCATCTCTATCACCCCTCCTGTCTTTTAGTTTATCATTTGGACTTCGATATGTCAAGGGGCTATAATAGTGTAAGGATCAGAAGCGGAGGTGAAAACGATTGACGAAATCTTTCTCATAGCAAAAGCCAAAAGAGGCGGCAAGGCTGCTCTCGGTCTTTTGATAGAGCGCTACTACGACAATATATATAAATACATTGTTCGCCGAACAGGAAATGCCCAGATAGCTCCTGACCTGACGCAAGATGTTTTCCTTAAGCTGACAGCATCTATCGGCGGGTATAAGCTCACGGGAAAGTTCCTAAGCTACATACCACTATGCTGTTTTGGATCAAATGAGCGGATTGGCTTCCGAATACGAAAATCAATGCAGCAACAAGTGATACAGGCAAGCGAGGCTTGGCCGTCGAAACGATTGATATCGCCGATCTCAGCGATGATACCGACTGAGTACACCGGGCCGATACCAGGAACTGATGTCAGAGTATTGGGGATCGTGACAATTTGTTCGGCGACAGCCTTATCCAAATCCTTAATGGACGCTTGCATCACACGGATGGTTGATACAGAGAT
>BNUH01000004.1 GCA_025997215.1 Clostridia bacterium | reverse complement strand
CCGCTTCTTTGACGGTGAGCAGTCCGTCTACAGTGCGGCTGATGATCTCGTACCGCTTGAGTTGTTGTGCTTGCAAGCGTATCTCTCCCTGCTTCTTCACTCCCATTTTGACGAAGGGGGGGGGGGGGGGTGACAGAATCACTTGTGACTCTACAGGGTGACATTATCACTTGTGAACAGCATACCACCAAAAATCGTGCTTGACGCAGCCGCCCGAGACATGTTATAATGCCGTTCGGAGAAAACCATGCCTTAGACAGCGGGCGCGACGCTTAATGATCCGGTTTGAGCCGGTTCACCCGCCGAGGCGTAGGGAATCGATCTGGCGTCGGCGTTGCCGTGTCTGTGATTGTTTACCCTTACGCGATAGGCGCAAGGGTTTTTTCATGTAGAATAATATCTGGTTAAATTACCCCGCATTCCCACTCCGATCGGAAAGGAGGAAATCCATGAGCAGCGAAACCGCTCTCGCACATGATCCCAAGATATCAAAGAACCGCCTCGCCAAACAGGACACGGTCGCGGATATCAAGCAGCGCTTTCAGAACGCGCACAGCGTCGTGGTCATCGATTACCGCGGCATCAATGTCGAGCAGATCACCCAGCTGCGCAAGCTATACCGCGATTCCGGCGTGGACTATGTGGTTCTCAAGAACACGTTGGTTCAGCGCGCGCTGGATGAACTGGGCGTCAAAGGCCTGGACGCTTATCTGACCGGGCCGTCCGCGTTCGCGTTCGGCGTGAAGGATCCCGTTGCGCCAGCCAAAGTGCTGACGGACTACGTAGCCAAGACCAAGAATGAGCATCTCAAAGCCAAAGGCGGTTATGTCGATGGCACCGCGTTCGGACCGGAAGGCGTCAAGGCCCTGTCCGAACTGCCGCCGAAGGAAGTCCTGATCGCACGCATGATGGGCAGCCTGAACGCGCCGATCACCAACTTCGTCGGCACCCTCAGCGCAGTACTGCGCTCGGTTGTGTACGCCCTGGACGCCGTGCGCAAACAGAAAGCCGGAGAGTAAATAACTACTATAATTTAAGGAGGAATACCTCATGACCCGCGATGAACTCATCTCCGCTATTGAATCCATGACCGTGCTGGAGCTGGCCGAACTGGTCAAGGCTCTTGAAACCAAGTTTGGCGTATCCGCCGCCGCGCCCGTGGCCGCCGCCGCAGCGCCTGTAGCCGCCGCTGCCGAACCCGTTGAGGAAAAGACCGAATTCGACGTCATCCTCAAGGATGCCGGTGCCGAGAAGATCAAGGTCATCAAGGTCGTTCGCGAGATCGTCTCCGGCCTGGGCCTTAAGGAAGCCAAGGACTTAGTCGAGTCCGCGCCCAAGCCCATCAAGGAAGGCGTGCCCAAGGACGAGGCCGAAAAAATCAAGGCCAAGTTTGTCGAAGTCGGAGCGACGGTCGAGATCAAGTAAGGCTTTTAGTCATGGTAATCGATGATTTATCATCGATTACCATGGGTCATGGGAGGCGGTATCGCCCCCACATCAATTCAAGCGATGTCACAAACCCAGGTGCAACATACGGAGGCTGCACGAGATGATAGCCATCAAGCAAGTAGACACCACATATTTTCCACAATATGACACGATCTCCATGAGGGTTTATGTTGAGCGGGAATATCGTCTTGTTAAACAGGATAACGGCTTAGGTAGCATTATTTTTGTCGAAACGCTTGTTGAGCCGTTTATCAAGGACTTTTGCGTTGGTGAAGATGAGAGTGTAACAAAATGGTTGCGGTGGGACTTGTCACACTGGGGATTTTTCATGGCGTTCGACGACGAAAAGCCCGTCGGCGCGGCGGCAGTAGCGACGAGAACAGACGAAATCAATATGCTCTCTGGGCGGGACGATTTGGCTGTGCTGTGGGACATTCGCGTCGCCGACGAATATAAGCATCAGGGTGTCGGAAACGCGCTGTTTCAAGCGGCGGTCGAGTGGTCGAAAGCGCAGGGCATGGTGCAAATGAAGATTGAATGCCAAAACAATAACATCCCCGCAATAAAGTTTTACCACAAACAAGGCGCTGTTCTCGGCTCAATTGACGAGTACGCTTATTATAACAAACCATATGCCAAGGGTGAGGTGCAATTTGTTTGGTATTTGGATTTGAAGGAGACCACGGCATGACCCATCCTCAAATTCTCTCCGTTCGCGAATATCCGGAACTGCTCACCCGAGCTGTGGATTATTTTTCCAAAAAATGGGGCATTGACCGCAAAATCTATGAGGAATCCATCACCGACAGCCTAACTAAGCAGAACCTCACGCCGCGATGGTTCTTAATGATGCGCGATGATGAAATCGTTGGCAGCTTAGGGTTGATTGAGAACGACTTCATGGTGCGCAAGGATTTGACGCCATGGCTGTGTGCGTTATATGTGGAGGAAAGCGAACGCCGCCAAGGATTGGGCAGAAAACTTCTGGAACATGGACGGCGAGAGGCTTCAAAGCTGGGATTTTCCAAAGTCTACCTCTGCACGGATCTTGTGGGCTATTACGAGCGGTATGGGTGGAATTTCGTCGGCATGGAGGCGAGTGAGTTCGGCGGCGAGGCACGGGTGTATGAAATTGAAAGCGAAAAAACTATTAAAAAAGCGCATTGCGGCGCAAATGTAGGATAGGTCTATTCGCCTAGCGTAATTGATCGAAAATCTCGTTTGCGGTATAAAATGCGCCGTATTGCTACTGTTTGATTAGGTTCGTCGATCGTATAGAAAACCACGAAGTTTCCCACTGTAACAGAGTGGCAGTTAAATCTGGATAGCAGCGGCGTGCGCGAGAGTGGAAACCTGTGCGGAAATTTACAAAGGCTTTCGCATGTTTCCACTATACGGTCATACCATTCAAGCGCGCTTCTGGGCGCTTGCAGAGTATCGGCAATATACTGGCATATCTCATCAAGATCATCTAACGCATAAGCTGTCGTTGTGACTTCGTATATGCGTTCGTCATTGTCTGGCATACTTGGCCCTCAAAGCTCCAAACGCTTCTTTGGCGTTATATGTCGGGACATCAGGCGCGCATGCTTCGGCCAATTTACCCGCAGCTTCGATTTCAAAGGTCAGCCGATCATACGCTTCCATGCTCATCACAACAAGCTCGCCATATCCGTTACGCGTAACAAATACAGGCTCGGCGCTTTCCTTGCATAGCGCGGTTACTTTAGCGGCATTCTTAAGCTCGCGGATCGGTATTATCTGGGGCATATTCTATCCACTCCCTACGGTACTATTGTACCACAATTATGGGTTTTTTCAATCCGTTATTTTAGTAGACTTGTGTTACAGCTATTGCATGATCCCCGATGCCGCCCGCTTTCTTTATCTTTCTTTTTCAGAGAAAATGTGGTATAATTCGCCAGCGAAGGCAAAAGTTCGCGGTGTTAAGTTGAATCCCTGTCCGGACAACCGACAACGCTTACCAAGTCGCAGCGGGAATCTCCTTATTTCGTCATGGATTTCACCCGCGTACCCGGTATTTTTATCCTTCACTAAAAAAGGGGAGGAATATGCTTGTCTGGATCGTTGGGATTATGTATAATACGGTCGAAACGAGGTGTCCGTGATTGAATAGCGATCCGCGCAGCAGGCGCTTGAATGACAAGCCCGGCGGCAGAACCAGCCAGCCTCTGCGGTATGAATCCGCCGAGGCTGAAGAGACGCGCGTGTATACACCCGTGGATACGCCGCGGCGCAGACGTACCCAGGCTCTGCGCTTGCGCGAGGAACAGGCCGAGGCGGCAGCCGCCGCGATTGCCGCGCCAGCGCAGCGCGACAAAGCGGAGATATTCATTCCTCCGCGCAGGACGGCGGAAGCGCGGAGCACGAGCGGGACGGCTTACCCCAGCGCGCGATTGTCGAATCGCGCCGAGCCTGCGTATGCTCCTCCGGCCCAGCCGATCCAGCCAATCCGACCGAGCGGTCCGTACGATGAGGGCGACGAATTCGACGATGATGTTGCTTATGAACGTACGGAGCGTGCAGACCTAACGGCCAAAGCCCCTGCGCTTTCTAAGACGCCCGTTGCCACAGGCCGAACGGATACTCGCACGCCAACGCCGCTGCGTGAACGCGACCCGAACGCGTACTTCGATCGCAAGGATTCCGGCAAGACGCTCCGCGAGGAGCTGGATACGGATCCCATCCGCGACGAAAGCCCCGACACACGTAAAGATCGTGGACGCAGACACCACGGCTGTCTGACCACGATTCTGATCGCGCTGCTTGTCGTCGTGATCGGCGTCGGCGCGGTGTGGTTCTTCAAGCCTGAATGGAAGGATACGGCCGTCGAATTCGTCACGGGTTATGTGGATAAGTGGATCAACCCTGACGCTACGGTTTCGCCCGATTCAACGCCGACGGCTGTGCCTACGCCTCAAGGCGTGACCGTGTCAGGCTTGTTCATCGACTCGGCGGATTTGACGAATCTTGCCGAACCTGTGCAGTTCACCGTGCGCACCGACAGCACCGCCACTCGCGTTCACCTGATGAATCAGGACGGCGAGGAGATTGCCGCCGCCGCTGGCAACAGCTTCATTGAGGTGGACGGCGTCCGCACGTGGAATCTAAGCGTTGTGTTCCCAGAATTGTACGACGGCTCGATTCGCGCCCAGGCGGGCGATGCGGAATCGTGGAGCAGCACGGGTTCCCGCAGCGTCAACATACGGGTAGGCCCACCGCTGGAAACGCCAACTCCTATCCCAACCCAGACCGCTACGCCCGAACCGACGCCTACGCCGGTGCCGACAGCAACCCCCGAGCCGACACCCACACCGGAGCCGACGCCCAATCCATTCCGGCTGCAGCCGGCGGTCGGGTCGCAGGTGGCTGCGCCAGAAAAATCCATCACGAAGTCGGACGTTCTGATCGACGGCCAGGCCGTGCCCACGTATTCCCGCAGCAAGCAGCTCGTGCTGGGCGCGCCGGAGGATTACAATAAGGTTAATGGCCGCACGATATTGCGCGGCGTTTCGACATTTCGCGGCGGCCCGTTTCGACAAAACGCGTCCTACGGCACGGTCGAAGTGACCGAGAATAAATTGGAAGTTATCTGGGAGCATACCATAGGTTCGCTGGGGAATTTCACGGGCGCTGGCTGGACCGGGCAAGCGGCGATCGTCACCTGGCCCGCCGAGATCCGCGAGATGATGAACCTCAACGAGGAGAAAAAGACAAAAACTGCGCTGAAGGAAGTCATATACGCCACGCTCGACGGCAACATCTACTTCTACGACCTGGACGACGGTGTTGAGACGCGCTTGCCCATCAAGATCGGCTATCCGCTCAAGGGTTCCGTGACCGTGCACCCCAGCGCGTATCCGTTCCTGCTGGTGGGGCAGGGCATCTCCATATTGGGGAACAGCAAGGGGCCAATAGGCATGCGCGGGTTCAGCCTGATCGACCAGAGCGAGTTGTTCCTCATCAACGGCGAGGATAAGAGCGCGTATCTGACCAACGGCACGTTCAACGGCACGCCCATCATCGATCCTAAAACCAATACGATGATAGCCGCCGGCGGCAACGGTCTGCTATATACAACGGATCTGGGCTTGAAGCTGGATACCGTCACGCCCGCGCTGTCCACGGCGCTTGGCACCGTCAACTACCGATTCGAAACCACTGACAAGCTGGAAGGCTCGGAGTCCAGCGTGGCCGTGTACGGCCAGTATGCGTATTACGGCGACAACGGCGGGCGCATCCACTGTGTGGATATGTCCAGCATGCAACCCGTGTGGATCGTCGATACGGGGGATAAGGTGGCCGCGACGGTGGCGTTGGAGATTGAATCGGACGGCCGCACCGCGCTGTATACGGGTAACACCGTTATCAACCGTAAGAAGGATTCTGATGTGACGATCCGCCGCCTGAACGCGCTGTCCGGCGACCAGGAGTGGGAGTATGCCATCCGCTGCGACTACAGCGACACGATCTACGGCGGAGTGATGGCTTCGCCTGTCGTAGGCAAGGGTGCGCTGGATGGCCTGGTATTCTTTACCGTAGCGCGCACCAGCGACGGCGGCACGCTGCTGGCTCTGGATAAGCAGACCGGGGAACTCAAGTGGCGCGTGTCGCTAGGTTCCTACTCATGGTCGTCCCCGGTTGCCGTGTATAATGAAGCGGGAGACGGTTGGATTATCCAGGGCAATTCAAACGGGAAACTGGCTATCTTTGATGGTCTGACTGGCGTTGAACAGGGTTCCGTAAAGCTGCCCGGCGGCGGCAATATTGAGGCCTCGCCTGCGGTGTATGGCGACATGCTGGTGGTGGGCACCAAGGATCAGAAGATATACGGTATACAGATTAAGTAAAGTTAAGTATAGATAACAAGTTAACGCAAGTTGAGTTGGAGGCAGAATACCGCAATGTCCGGTTTGCTGGTTGCCATGGATCAGGGCACGACCAGTTCGCGCGCGGTTGTGTTCGACCGCGCGGGCAGGGTTGTCGCCCTTTGCTCTGTCCCGTTCACGCAGATTTACCCTAAGCCCGGCTGGGTCGAGCATGATCCGAGGGTGATCCTGTCCAGCCAGGTGGAGGCGCTGCAAGGCGCGGTGCATATGGCGGGCGACGCAGCTGACGACATCGATGCGATCGGCATCGCCAACCAGCGCGAGACCACGCTGCTGTGGGATCGCGCGACAGGCGAACCCGTCTGCAACGCAATCGTCTGGCAATGCCGCCGAACCGCGCCGCTGGTTGAAGAATTGCGCGCAAGGGGGCTGGCCGACGAAATCCAGCAGCGCACCGGGTTGGTGCCGGACGCCTACTTCTCAGCGACCAAACTGCGCTGGATGCTGGATAATTATTCATTGCAAGCGCGTGCGGAAAAGGGCGAACTGTGCTTCGGTACGGTGGATTCGTTCCTGATGTGGCATCTTCTGGAGAATCGACCGCATCTGACGGACGTGTCGAATGCTGGTAGAACAATGCTTTTAGGGCTGGACAAACTGCAATGGGATGGCGTATTATTAGGGGAGCTGAATATCCCGCGCGCCGTGCTGCCCGAGGTGAAGGACACTATCGGCTATTTCGGCGAACTGGATCCGGCGATACTGGGCCGCAGGATACCCGTCACGGCCGTTGCGGGGGATCAGCAAGCTGCCCTCTTCGGCCAGGCGTGTTTCAGTCCTGGCATGGTTAAAAATACATACGGCACGGGCTGCTTCTTACTGAAGAACCTAGGCGCGAAGCCTACCCGCAGCAAGAATCGGCTGCTGACGTGCCCCGCGTGGCGCTGGAAAGGCGAAGCAGTCTACGCAATGGAGGGCAGCGTTTTCGTGGGTGGCGCGGCCATACAGTGGCTGCGGGATGAGCTGGGTATCATCTCAAACGCCGCCGAGACGGAGACGCTGGCACGCTCATTACCGGACAACGAAGGGGTGTATCTCGTTCCGGCGTTCACGGGTTTGGGTGCGCCGTATTGGGACATGTACGCGCGCGGCACGATGGTCGGCATGACGCGCGGCACGGGCAAGGCACAGTTCGCGCGGGCGGCGCTTGAATCCATCGCCTATCAATCCATGGATGTTATCAAGGCTATGGCGGATGAGACTGGCGGCGCAAGCGTTTCAGACTTAACGGGCACAACTACAGTGCGTGTGGACGGAGGCGCCAGCGCGAATGGATTCCTGCTCCAGTTCCAAGCGGATATACTGAACGCGGCGGTCGAGCGGCCGCAAGTGGTCGAGACGACCGCGCTAGGCGCTGCGTGGATGGCCGGATTGGGTGCGGGAGTGTATTCTGGGTATGATGAACTATCCAAACTTTGGCGTGCGGATTTGGTATATAAGCCTACGATGGCGCAAGCAGAGAGGGAGAAGAACATCAAGGGATGGCATCGAGCGGTTGAGCGGGCGAGGGCGTGGGTTAGTTACACATAACGCACTTCGCGTTCGTTGAACGTATCCATGATTTAACATAACACGCATGTATCACTAAGACACACTTGACGGTCTAGGCCGCGAAAATCACGAAAGGGAGGACTAATCACCTCCGCAAAAGCACCCTACACTAATGGGGGGTGACTGCATTTTGCAGGAGTCCGACCGACTGATTAAGCGTGCCCAAAATGGCGACACCGAGGCTTATGAGCAGTTGATTCTGCCCCTGGAGCAGCGGATTTATGCGCTATGTTACCGGATTACCAATAATCGGGAGGATGCGTTTGACTGCGCGCAGGAGGTAATGCTGCGCGCTTATCGGTCGATCGGCGAGTACAGATCCCAGGCGTCGTTCGCGACATGGATATACCGCATCACAACCAATGTATGTTTGGACATGATACGCCGCCGCCGGGTTAAGCCGTTCGTGTCGCTAGAGGCGCTGATGGATACGGGATTCCCTTTGGCGGACCGCAGCCACAACCCGCATGACCTATTGGAGCGCAGCGATCTCAACCAGGCTCTGAAGGAAGGCATCGCGCGACTGCCGCTGGAGATGCGCGCCGCCATCATACTGCGGGATGTGCAGGGCTTGACATATGAGGAAGTCGCCTCGATCCTGCACATAAACATCGGCACGGTGAAGTCGCGCATCAGCCGCGCGCGGGAACGTCTGCGGCGCATGCTGTCCGTATACGTGGTCGGCGCGAGCCAGCCTGGAAATTCTTTCCGAAATCAGGACGCAGAAGATGCGGATAATACGGAACAAATTGACGAGGAATACGTCCAATTCTTGGAAAGGAGGGATTCCAGTGACATGTGACAAATACCGCCTCCTTTTACATGAGCTATTGGACGGGCAGCTGCCGCGCCGGATCGCGTTCGAGATGGCCGAGCATGAGGCGACGTGCCCCGTCTGTTTGGCATACCGCGAGGAAATGTACGAATTACTGCAGAATCTTCATACGCTGGACGCGGACATAGAGCCGCCCGACGAACTGTCGATAGCCTGGCGGCAGATGATCCGTATGGAAAAGCCCGCCAAACCGAGGATAGCCACAACCGTCAAGGTATGGGTCGCCATGGCCGCGCTGCTGGTGCTGCTGTTCGGCGGCACAACGCTGGTGCATGTGGGATTGCTTCCCGGCCGCGCGAGTAACCCCAGAACCGATGAGAGCGTCATCACGCCCGGCATCGGCAACATCCTAACGGAAGCACAGACGGGCAGCGCGCTCATGCCTGGGGATTCCAGCATTCTCCAGTCCGGCGGTGGGGAACAGAAGATACTGCGCAGCGGTTCATACACGGTCAAGACCAATCGTTTCGACGAGGATAAGGATGCCATACTCGATTTGGTGCTGCAGTATGGGGGTTACGCACAACACCAGGGTGTCAGCGGCGATCCGCTGAACCAAGATGGGAAGGGCGGCAGATTCTGCACGTTGCAGATACGCGTGCCTGAAACGACGCTGAACGGGTTCATCCGTTCGCTTTCCTCACTGATCGACGTGGTGGATTTCGAATTGATCGCGCAGGATTACACCGATCAGTACGCCGAGCAAACCACGAGGTTGGCAGCGCTGCGGAATCAGCTGGCGCGATTCACCCAGCTGCGAAGCGAGACCCAGAATATCGACGAAATACTGACCATCGAGGCCCGTATAGCCGATATTGAAGCGCAGATCAGCGCAACGCAGGCTATACTGCAGAATTGGGACTCACGGGAGATTTTCTCCCAAATCGACATCGGGCTGCAGGAAAGCGCCGAATCACTAGGCATCAATGGCATGGGGCTGTGGGATAGGATGCGCACGCAATTCAATCGCTCGGCGCGCGCAGTGGGCAGCTATTTTGTGGATATGGCTGTGTTCATGATGATGGCAGCGCCGTGGATCCTCGTCGTGGTGGCGTTAGCCGGAGCCGCGTTATTGGTTGAGAAGCTGAACTGGCGCAGCCGGCAGATGTAGCGGTGATTTAACGAATAGTTTGGTGCGTTGTTTGCGCATTGACGACTGGAATAGGGGAGGACAATTGCCGGGCGATCGGTAGTTGTCTTTCGCTTTTTAATCTTCTTTTAAGCGTTCTATATGTTTTGTATAATGCCATTCGCTGGTAAATCAGGGCGAAACGTGGTATACTATTGGTATTGACTTCCACTAAAAAAGGAGGAACCCAAATGGCTGACGCTTCCGCGTTTAAGATGAACCCGCCGCTCGATCGAATGACGGGGGGATTACCAAAGATTGGCATCCGACCTGTGATCGACGGCCGCCGCCGCGGTGTACGCGAATCACTTGAGGATCAGACGATGAGCCTGGCGAAGGCCGTCGCGCAATTCATATCCGGTAATCTGAAACACAGCTGCGGTCTGCCCGTCGAGTGCGTGATCGCGGACACCTGCATCGGCGGCGTGTACGAAGCTGCCCAGTGCGCCTCGAAGTTCGAGGCGAATAATGTCGGCGCGACGATCAGCGTTACGCCGTGCTGGTGTTACGGTTCGGAAACGATGGACATGAATCCGACACATCCGAAGGCTGTGTTCGGATTCAACGGCACCGAACGCCCCGGCGCGGTGTACTTGGCCGCAGTGCTGGCTGCACACAACCAGAAGGGGTTGCCGGCGTTCGGCATATATGGCCGCGACGTGCAGGACGTGGGGGATACCAACCTACCTGCGGATGTGAAGGAAAAGCTGCTGCGCTTCAGCCGCGCCGCGATAGCCGTCGCCACGATGCGCGGGCGCAGTTACCTGTCGATGGGCGGCACTTCGATGGGCATCGCCGGCAGCATGGTAAACCCAGGGTTGTTGGAAAAGACATTCGGTATGCGCAGCGAGTCGGTCGATATGTCCGAGTTCGTACGCCGCTGGGAAGAGGGCATCTACGACCCGGAGGAGTTCGACCGAGCTGTGAAGTGGGTGGACGCCAATATCACGCTAGGATTCGACAAGAATCCGCCCGAAATACAGCACGACGCGGCGACAAAGCGCGCGGCGTTGCTGACAAATATCAAGATGCTGATGATCGCACGCGATCTGATGATAGGCAACCCTCGCCTCAAAGCGCTGGGATTTGACGAGGAGGCCATGGGCCACAACGCTCTGGCGTCGGGCTTCCAGGGCCAGCGGCATTGGAACGACCACTATCCGAACGGGGATTTCTTGGAGAGTTTGCTGTGTTCGTCCTTTGATTGGAACGGAATCCGCGAGCCATTCGTCGTCGCGACGGAGAACGACCACCTGAACGGTTTGTCGATGCTGATGGGCAAGCTGTTGACCAATACATCCCAGGGTTTTGCGGACGTTCGCACGTACTGGTCGCCCGACGCTATCCAGCGTGTGACGGGCTGGACGCCGGACGGTTTGGCTGCTGGCGGGATGATCCACCTGATCAATTCGGGCGCGGTGACGCTCGAGGCATCCGGCCGCTGCGAGATCGACGGCCGTCCAGCCATCAAACCGTGGTGGGACATCAAGCCCGAGGAAGCCGCCGCTTGCCTCAACGCCACCGAATACGATTACGCGGATCTGGGCTACTTCAGAGGCGGCGGCTATTCGTCGCAGCTGCGCAGCCGCGGCGGTATGCCGATCACCATGACGCGCCTGAACTTGGTGGATGGTCTCGGCCCGGTGCTGCAGATCGCGGAGGGTTGGAGCGTGGATGTGCCCGACCATGTGTTCGACATCATCAACAAGCGCACCGACCCGACGTGGCCGACGACGTTCTTCGTGCCGCGTGTGACGGGGCAGGGAGCGTTCGCCGATGTTTATGCAGTCATGGCTAACTGGGGTGCGAACCATGGCGCGTTCAGTTACGGGCATGTGGGCGCGGACTTCATCACGCTGGCGGCCATGCTGCGCATTCCCGTCAATATGCACAATGTTCCCGATGAATCTATATACAGACCGACGGCTTGGGCTGCGTTTGGCACGGCGGATCCGGAAGGCGCTGATTATCGGGCGTGCGCTGCGTTCGGGCCGGTTTACGGCTGACGGTAGGGGAGTGGCGGGGGATTCACGTCCCCCTTCCACCCGCAATATTTGCGCAGCCTCATTCGTTAGTATAAGGAGGGGCAATTATGGATGCGAGTATTGAGTCGCCGCTCGCCGCGTTGGTGGCGGCGCTGGAGACCAGCGAGACGATCCAGACCGTGAAGAGGCTGAAGGCGACGGCTTTCGAGGATTCGACAAATGCCGCGCTGCTCAATGAGTACACGCGGCTGCAGGGGCAGTTGCAACGCGGAATGCTGTCGGGCGGCGGCGCATCCGGCGATGACATGCAGCGATTCCAGCAGATCACCACGCTCCTGATGGTGAATCCGGATGCTCAAGCCTACATTCTGTCGCAGCTAAAGCTCCAACAGCTGATGGCGGAATTGTTCCAAGCGATAACAGGCGCGATGGGCGTATCGCTGACGGATATGTTAGGGCAATAATTATTTCAACGGAGGGATGCACTTGGATAATAATGATGATCAGGTAAAGGCATCCCGCAAACGGCGGTTCAGACGGAGCGGTGAAGGCGTGGATTGGGATCCGCAGTCGCTTAAAGAAGTGCGCTCATACGGATTTTTTTGGTATGATTGGATATGGCGGCTGCTGCGTCCTTTGTTAATCTTTACATGCGCGCTGCTGGTTATCGGCGGCGGAGTCGTATTCGCGGGCAATACGCTGTACCGCAAATTCGTCATGCCCGTGGATCCGGCCGACACGACCCGCGTGCAATTCATCATCGAAAGCGGCAGCTCGCTCACGTCTGTGTCTCGGCAGTTGGAGACGGAGGGGCTGATCCGCAATCGATCCGTGATCAAGTATCTAATGGATTTCCAGGGACTGGGCCAAAAGATACAAGCCGGCGTGTTTCAGCTGTCGAAATCTATGACGCTGGGTGAGATTATCGAACAGCTGACCACGGGCGACGGCAAGCCGCTAACGCGCAACATAACGGTTATACCCGGCTGGACTATTGAGACGATTGCGAAAAATTTCGCCGAGCAGGGGATCATCCCGAGCGCTGAAGCGTTCATCGCAGCATGCAAGACGGGCGACGAGTTTGCCGAATTCTACTATATAAATGAGCTGTTGGAGACGCCGAATGTCAACCAGCGCAAGTACGCGCTGGAAGGTTACCTGTCGCCTAACACCTATGAGGTGTACCTGACGGCCAGCGTGAACGACATAATTCGCAAACTGCTCGGACAGGTGGCAGTCATTTTCACCGACCCGATGCGTGAACGCGCTCAAACGCTGGGGATGACGGTGGATCAGGTGGTGAATCTGGCGTCCATGATCGAGAAAGAAGGCAAAACGAAGGATTTCGCGAAGGTTTCCGCCGTATTCCACAACCGTTTGGATAGAAATATGCGCCTGCAATCGGACGTCACCGTGAAGTACAGCACGGGTTCTGAAAAAATGGCGCTCGACACGGAGCTGAACGAGATATCCGGATACAATACCTACCTGAATACCGGCCTTCCTATCGGACCGATATGCAACCCCTCCAAAGAAGCCATCGATGCCGCGCTGAACCCTGATCCGACGTTCATTACCGAAAATTATCTGTACTTCTGCAGTAAAGAACCGGGAAACGATGAACTGTACTTCTCCAAGACGCTTGAGGAACACAGCGCCGCGGTAGCGTTGTATAGGCCGCTGTGGATCGAATACGACCGGAATAGGGGACTGCAGTGATGCCGAACGGCTTCAACGATTCGGACGCCACAACTAATGATCGTCGCGCAGCTTGACCATCGTTGACGCCTTGCGCCGCCGATCATCTTTCTGCGCGGCGTAATGCTTTCTCGTCGTGTTGACGTCCGAATGACCGAGTACATCTGCCACCAAATAGATGTCGCCGCTCTCCTTATACAGTTGTGTGCCGTAAGTGCTGCGCAGCTTATGCGGCGTGATTTTCTTCAAAGGTGCTGCAGTTCGCGCGTATTTTTTTGTTAAATTTTCCACAGCGCGTGGTGTGATCCTTCGACGCTGCAGCGACAGAAACAACGCATTTTCGTGACCGGGCAGTGGGGGAATCAGTTTGCGTTCTTCCATGTAGGCACGCACGGCGGCTGCTACCTCGTCCGAAAAGTACAGAATGGCCTGGTCGCCGCCCTTGCGCGTCACGCGGAAGGCGTTTTCCTCGAAGTTCACATCCTCCAGATTTATCCCGACACACTCACTTACGCGGATACCCGTGCCCAGCATGAGTGTCAGCATAGCCGTGTCACGCTTGCCTAGCGATTCATGGTACGCCATTTGGTGGGGTGTTAACGCCTCGCCGGTTTCGGTCAGATCCAGAAGACGCGCGGCTTCATCCGGTTCCAAATGGATTATAGGTTTTTCGCGAAGTTTTGGCAGCGATATGAGACTGACGCGATTCGCATTAATATACTGATGGGTGAATAAATATTGAAAAAACGATCGTAGCGACGACATCTTCCGCATCTTTCCCGGTGCGGCGTTGTCTCGGTACGAACTATGTATAATTGTGGCAGGATCGTCGGCCTTCGTATCCGCCGCGATTGGCGCCTTGTATCGGGTCAAGTATTGTTGATAACGCTCCAGTTCCCGCTGGGTAAGTTTATCCAGCTGCTCGGGTTGAACGTCTCGCGCGTCCTGTCCTTGAAAATCGAAAGCATTTTCAACCAAATACCGGAAAAACACCCGCAGATCGTACGCATACGCCAAACGCGTTTTAATCGTAACGGTATCGGCGATGCCGTTCAGGAATTCGCGGCACACGCCGGGCAATTCAGTCTGTAGCTGCTCGAGCTGACTTGCTTGCTGCGCGACAATTGTTTCCGCGTGTGAACTGTGCGGTGCGTTTGTCGTCATTTGCAACCCTCCCCCTCACCTACCTCTACTATTCGTAAAAGTATTCTTTCGCGAATAATAGATGGTTATCTCTATCCCCTCACTGATGAGTGTTCTCCGTCATCGGTGCTGCTGAATCGCCTGACGCGCCAGCTCGTCACAACGGTTGTTCTCCTTATTTGTGGAGTGCCCGCGAACCTTCTTGAACGAAACGCTGTGGGTTTTACAGAGTTTCAGCAAATCTTGCCACAAATCCTGATTGAGGACCGGCTGTTTCGACGAATTTTTCCAATCGTTCCGCTGCCAAGCATCCAGCCAATGCTGCGTAAACGCGTGAACGACATACGCCGAATCGGAGTAAACATCGACCGCGCAAGGCCGCTGCAACGCGGTCAGCGCGGCAATGACTGCCTGAATCTCCATACGATTGTTAGTTGTGGCAGGCTCATAGCCATTCAATTCTTTGCGCTTATCATTATATAACAACACAACACCCCAGCCGCCGGGACCTGGGTTGCCCGAGCACGCGCCGTCGGTGTAGGCGGTGACTTTCGCTGGATTGTTTGGCTGTGGCGCAATATCATCCACGAAGCACCGCCGCCTTCCCCGCCGACGCGCATACCGCGTCCATAACCGCCGATCGGAATCCAGCTTTTTCCAGCGCGTATACCGCCTCGATCGTTGTGCCGCCGGGCGAACACACCGCATCCTTCAGCGCGGCGGGAATCTGTCCTGATTCGACCGCCATCTTCCCAGCACCGAGCAGCGTTTGCGCGGCCATTTCGTATGCCATTGCCCGCGGCAGCCCCAGTCGCACGCCTGCGTCCGCCATTGCCTCGATGAATATGAATCCGTACGCCGGCCCGCTGCCGCTAAGTCCCGTCACCGCCTCAAGGTCGCCTTCCCTCACCAGGAATACGCGGCCGCAGTTCTCGAGCAGCTGGACTGTCCACGCATACAACTCTTCGCTAAATGTATGAAAACTGCTGATCGCGAATACGCCTTCGCCCACCATGGCTGGCGTGTTGGGCATGCACCTCATGATTAATGCGCCAGGCAAGCGCCTCTTAAGCGCATCGGTTGTCAAGCCAGTGACGATCGACAGCACGGGCTTATCCGACAGATTAACAGCGGATATTTGTGTTAACGCATTATCGGCGTACTGCGGCTTGACTGCGAGTACCAATATGTCGCATCGTGTCACCAACTCAGCGTTGTCATCAACTATTGTAATCCCCAAGGAAGTATGCAATGAATCGCATAAAGATGCGTTTGGATCATATCCAAACACCGCGTCTTTCGACAGCGCTCCCGACGACAGCCAACGCTTCAGCATGGCTTGCGCCATGTTCCCAAGCCCAACAAAGCCAACCTTTTGTGGAATCATAAGTACCTCTCCCCTATCGCGGCTGACCAAACATCTGTTCTTTCAGGTCGAGATAAAACAAATAGTCGTTTTCATTCACATCAGGCGGACAGCGGTGATCGCAGAATGGTATATACCCGCCGCGTTCTACCAGCGGTTCGACGCTCTTCAGGTACGATTTGATGGCATCCTTGCCTGCCTTCAACTGCATTTTGTCAATTCCGCCCATAATGCGCAGTTGTTTTCCGTATTGATCTAACAATTCTTTGGGATGTGCGCAGCCGTTCACCTCATATGGGAACATGCAGTTAATCCCGCCTTCGAGGAATGAATCCAGTATCGGCCGAATATCCCCGTCGCAATCGCAATACCACAGGTCTACACCATGCGCCAACAACTTTTTGTGTATCCGTTTGTAGCGTGGCATTACAACTTCCTTGAAAAAGTCTGGCGTTACGATAGGCCCATTTTTAAAGCAAATGTCCTCCCATCCCGACGCGAAGTCAAAGTCAACTACCAGCAGTAGTTGATCCAGCATATCCTCGACCAGCAGACAGCAGGTTTCGACCATATCCTCCAACATATCCGGATAATCGTACTGGGCATAGCATAACCCTTCAAACGTAAGCATATCGCGGATCTTGCCGATCATTGAACCCGCGTGTATACCCACGGGGAAGTCGCGGTCCTTTGGATATCGAGCCTTGATCGCTTCGACATCGACACAACGTTCAGGAGTGCCGCGCCGCATACGCTCATCCTTGACACGCTTCCAGTCCTCCGGCGTCTCGACCGACGACTTCGTGCAATGCGGAATCGTGCTGTGACCATCTAGCGCAACCTCTGTCCACAACCCATCGCTGTTAAGCACCGTCTTTGTGCGTGCAGAACGTGCCACCTCAATGGGTTCAAACGGCGGACTGAGCCATATGTTTCCACCTACCGATTCAAATCGATCGAATGCAAACAACTGATTGGCTTCCCATTCGTTCGTCACATTGTTATCGGTAAATAATTTCCATTCCTTATAATTTTCATCCCAGTAGCCAAATTCCATATTGAAGCACCGATCGAACGGCTCATAATGCATCTGTGCGCGAAAACGCTCGCGATCCGTCATTGTTCCATGCCACTTACTGCGAATTGGCGTAATAGTTTTAGTCATGATGATTACTCCTTATAACTGTAATCTCTCGATATGTTTGCGGTACGACTCTATTTCAGGCGCATTTCCCAATACCCAATGCGACGGCTCTACCTCCACCATCTCCGGCTGGAATCGTGAATAATCATGCATATTCGGGTTGTAAACTTCCAACACCTTGCGTTTCTCGACAACTGGATTGGGTACCGGCACCGCGGATATCAGCGCGCGTGTGTAGGGATGCAGTGGGTTTTCAAACAATCTTTCGGTGTTAGCTAACTCCACAATGTTTCCTTGACGGATGACCGCTATCCGATCCGTAATGAAACGCATTACAGAAAGGTCATGCGCTATGAATAAATATGTCAATCCACGCTCTTTTTGCAAACGGCTCATCAGGTTCAGCACCTGCGCGCGGATGGATACGTCCAGCGCCGAGATCGGCTCGTCCGCGATGATGAATGATGGATTCATAATCAACGCGCGCGCTATGCCGATGCGCTGCCGTTGGCCGCCGCTGAATTCGTGCGGAAACCTGCTGGCAAATTCTGGCAGAAGGCCGACATCCAGTAGCGCCTTATGCACCGCGTCGCGTCGTTCAACACTCGTTAGGTGTCGATTGATGTTGGTCAGACCTTCCGCGACGATGTAGTCCACCTTGGCGCGCTCATTCAGCGACGCCATCGGGTCTTGGAATATCATCTGAATGTTGTGTACAACGTTTAGGTCGGTCCGCTTCCTAACCCGACCGCTGATCCGCTCACCTTTGAACCGCACCTCGCCCGCCGTGATTGGGTTCACACGGATGATCGCACGCCCGATGGTTGTTTTGCCCGAGCCAGACTCCCCTGCCAACCCAAACGTTTCGCCTTTGTAAATATCAAATGACACGCCGCGAACGGCTTCAAACTTATGCCGTCCGGACCCGAATGTCACGCGCATATCGTTGACAGACAACAAAATTTCGCGATTCTCCCGCCGGGTTTTGGGACGAACGGTTGTTACAGCGTTCAGTGAGTTCGCCATGCTTTACCCCCTCGTGGGTTGTAATGTGTCGCGCTCAAACAACGTGCGGATGGATCTAACCGCCATCGGCGGATCAACAACCGGAGCGCGTGGATCTAGCAGCCAAGTCCGCGCCTTGTGGGTTGGACTAACCGACCCATATGGCGGCCGATGTTGGAAATCTATGGCAAGCGCCTGCGGATTGCGCGGCGCGAACGCATCACCGCGAATGGGTTGAAACAAATTCGGCGGCGTGCCTTGAATAGCGTACAGTTCGCGCTTCCGCGTCCCTAATTGAGGCAGCGAGGACAACAACGCCCAGGTGTATGGATGCCTCGGATCAAAGAAAACCTCCTCGCATGTCCCCAACTCTACGATGTCGCCCGCATACATGACCGCTATCCGGTCCGCGACGTTCGCTACCACACCTAAATCGTGTGTAATGTATATCAGCGTCAACCCATACTTTTCCTTGAGATCGTGGATCAGCTTGAGTATTTGCGCCTGGATCGTGACATCCAGCGCGGTTGTTGGTTCGTCACATATAAGTATCTTCGGGCTACAAGCCAGTGCAATGGCGATCACAACCCTTTGGCGCATACCGCCTGAAAATTCATGAGGATATTGGCTTGAACGCTCCAGTGGATCAGGGATACCCACATCCGTCAGTAGTTCCAGCATCCGCTTACGTGCCGCCGCTCCGTGCAGCCGTTGGTTGTATTTGAGCGCCTCTTCAATCTGCCAACCGATTGTTTTGAGCGGGTTCAAGCTGGTCATTGGGTCCTGCATTACCATCGCGACATGCTTGCCGCGCACCTTCGACCAATCCTTATCGTTGTGGAACGACGCCAAATCCATACCCTCATACAGTATGCTACCCTCATCGATCCAACCGTTTGGGTCGAGCAAGCCGCATAGGTTTTTCATCAGCACGGATTTACCGGCACCGGATTCACCTACTATCGCTAGCGTTTCCTGACGTACAACATCTATCGATATACCACGGATAGCATGCAGAACCTGGCCGCGCAATCTGAACTTAACATGCAGACTGCGGATCGATAGGATCGATTCCGATGGGATCGTTTCTGTTATACCCTCATCAGAGGACATAGCTTTGGTTGTTAATATGTCCATAACAATCCCTCGCCTACCGATGGTTCTTTGGATCTGCGGCGTCCGCAAAAGCGTTGCCTGTCAGGTAGAAGCAGATCGTCAGTAGTGACAGCACAACCGCTGGGAATATCAGTTGATATCTTAATGATGGCGACATCATCAATATCCGCCCCGCGTTGATTAGGTTGCCCAACGATGGCGTTTCAATCGGCACGCCCAGCCCAATGTATGTGAGGAACACCTCCATGTCAATCGCGTATGGGATCGACAGCGCGATGCGCAGCATGATCACAGACACCATCTGTGGCAGCAGATTTCGCATAATTATGCGTTCTAGCCTGGTCCCGAGACATCGCGAAGCGACGTTGAAATCCTGGTCGCGGATGATCAGCGTCAGGTTGCGGATGAACCGCGCCAGCACGATCCAGCTGGTGAACGACATAGCCAGTATAATCGTTCTGACGCTGGGCCTTAATATATATGACGCCAGAATCAATACGATCGTGGTGGGTATGTTATTAAGAATATTATACACCTCGGTGAACAGGAAGTCCAGCCGCCTGACGTAACCCCACAGCACGCCCATGACGATGCCGATCACGGCCTGGATGACCGCGACGGTCAGCCCGATGAACAGGCTCGTGCGCGTGCCGGACCATATCCGCGCCCACAGATCCTGCCCAATAGAGTTCGTGCCGAACCAGAATTCCTCGCCTGGCGCGCGGTTGATGATCTGCATGCCTGTTGCCGGGTCGTTGTGGATAAGGTTGGGATCGTCCTGGTTTGGGAGAATCGGCTGGATAAATGTGAATAAAACTATGATCAATACGATCGTCAACGCTACGACCGCGCCGCGGTTCGCCAGAAACATCCTAAACGTGCTACCCCAATAGGAATAGTGTGAATAGCCCGTTTTCTCTGCTGCCGCCAGATCCTTCGGCGCAAGCTGGAACGCTTCAGTGGGCAGCGCGTCAATCTGTTCCGGACTTAAATCATCCGGCGTGTCGTTGTTGATAGTGAATGATTCTGCATCCGTTGTATAATTATGCGCAGCTTCTTGAATCGTACGCTTAAAACGCTCGGTCGCCGCGTCCGCAGCCCGCTCCACCTTCTGCCCGCTAAACGAAAACCGCGACATCAGCGTGCCTCCGCCGACTTATTCAAGCTAATCCTTGGATCGACCAGCGCCATGGCTAAGTCGCCCAACAACAAACCAACGATTGTTAATACAGCGAATATGATTACCAGCGCTTGCACCATCGTGTTGTCCTGGCGCTTGATCACATCCACCATCAGACCGCCCATGCCCGGGATCGAATACAACGATTCGACGTAAATGGATCCCGCGAGCGTCAACAAAAGCGAGTTGGGGATCAGCTGAACGATGGGAATGACTGCGTTCCTGAATACATGCCGAAACCAAATCGCCATCGATGGCACGCCTTTCACTCTCGCCAGTTTTATATACTCCTTATTGGCTTCATCCACCGTGTACCGGCGCATCCACATGGCAAAATATGCCACCGATGGCATGGACAGCGATATCACGGGGAGTATCATCGTCTCCCATTTGTCGGGGTTGTACAATAGACTAATGTGCATAGCCTGTGTACCATACAACTGTAGGAATAGATAGTATATCGCCGAAGGTACCGCTTGCATAAGTACTATATACACCGTACCAATCCTATCCCACGCGCCGCCCTTGCGCCGCGCCATCAGCACGCCCAGCGCCAGCCCCAGCGGAATGCTGATGCCTACCGCGATCAATCCGAATTTCAACGAAAACGGCGCTTTCTGCGCGATTATCTTCATAATTGGGTAATTCTGGCGATAACGCGTCGATATTCCGAGGCTGCCATGCAGCAATTGGTTGAAAAAGTTCACCAACTGCACAGGCATTGGATCCAGCAGTCCCAGCTTCCGCAGACCGTTTTCGACCTGGATCGGCGTCATCTTATCGTACGCAGAAAAGTAGCCTTCGATCGGCATTTGTCTAAGCAGCACAAATACCACGATGATTATCAGGCAAAGACTGACAGCTGCGCGGCCGAGCCGCTTGACAATATAGAGTAACAACTATTCATTCTCCATTCCCATTTCCAGGAGTTTAACGCATTGGTTAATACTAACACGGCGGCGCGGATTTGTCGATAGCTGAACACGAGTTTGTGACAAATCACACCAGCACTGCCGCCAGCCTCTTGCCCAACGCCAGAATATGTATTATAATGAAGGAGATCGTTCTAGATCGCTGTAACAGTTGAAACGGGAGGCGGTAGCGCGTTGGACAATCCGCATGCATCTAGCGGATTCATGGGATTCCCGAAGGGTTTTGCGGAATTCTTTATCGGTATAAGGCTGAATAATTGTGCATCATGGTTTAACGAGCACCGGACTCAATTCGAATCGGACATTAAGCGGCCCATGTTCGCGCTGATCGAGGCGCTGACACCAACTTTGCTTGAGATCGACCAGCAGTTCGACTGCCGACCGGCGCGCTCGTTAGCGCGAATCCACCGCGACACGCGGTTTTCAAACAATAAAGAGCCGTACCGTGACCACATTTGGTTTTCAGTAAAACATACGGGCGAGGGCACGGCGGACGGTATCAGCTTCTACTTTGAGATATCGGCGCTGACGGCGCGCTGGGGCTGCGGGTTTTACTTTGTGGAGCGCGCCGTGATGGACGTGCTGCGGCGCATGTGCCTGGAAACGCCTCATCGTGTGCTGGACACCATCGATTCGCCCGCATTCAAGGAACGCTTCCTAATAGAAGGCGAAAAGTACAAGCGGATGGCCGTTCCCGAAGGTGTGCAAGAACCGCTGCGCAGTTTATGGATTCACAAGGATCTATATGTCGCGCATGGGATCGAACGGATGGATTTGCTGTACGGGCCGGAACTGGCCGAAGTGCTCGACCGCGACTTCAGGATACTCGCGCCGTTTTACCACATGCTGCGCGAATGCCAGGACGCGGGCAGAGGCGTTGAGTCGGAGCGGCTGATGCAGGTGCAAGGATGATGGTTATGGATGAATACGATTTGTGCGGCTTAAAGAGCGGTACTGACTTACGCGGCATCGCTTCAGGCACGGCCGATTCCATTCAGCTGACGCCGGAGCGCGCGAACCGCGCGGCCATTGGGTTTGCTCGTTGGCTGAAAATGCACTCCAATTATGACAGCAGCGGCAGTCCATCACAACCGTTGACTGTCACGGTTGGCCGCGATTCTCGGGTAATGGGCCCTGAACTGGCTCATGCGATCGTCGAAGGTTTACGCGTAGAAGGATTACACGTAATTGATGTGGGATTAAGCACAACTCCGGCGTTATTCTTGATAACCCAGCATCCTACCATCCATTGTGACGCTGCTGTAATGGTTACGGCAAGCCATATGCCATCGAAATACAACGGCATGAAATTCATCACACAGACCGGCGGTCTGGAATCTAAAGAGTTGGACGATCTGCTAAATCAGACCGATAGTCTAATAGACCGTAACAAACAGACTGTCGGTCTAGACAACCTATCGGCAACTGAAAGTATTAACCAACTGGATTTCACACCGTACTATCTTGATGAACTATCAGCGCAGGTTGTTCGTGAGTTAGGGAATGAGCAGCCGCTGCAGGGCCTTCATATCGTGATCGACGCAAGCAATGGCAGCGGCGGCTTCTACGCGGCTTGGCTGGAGTCGCTTGGCGCAGACATCAGCGGCAGCATTAACCTGAATCCTGACGGCTCATTCCCGGCCCATGCGCCTAATCCAGAGGATGAGTCCGCCATTCATTTGCTGTCTGAAGCGACGGTAACGGCACGTGCCGACCTGGGCGTCATACTGGATGCCGACTGTGACCGCGCCGCCTTGGTCGCGGCCGACGGTTCGCCGTTGTATCGCGAGCGGCTTATCGCGCTTTGCGCGGATATGGTGATTCGCAATCAGCCTGGCGCGGCGGTTGTGACCGATTCTGTCACATCGCCAGCCCTCCGAGCGTTCATTGAAAGGCACGGCGGCATCCACCGCTGTTGGAAACGCGGCTACAAGAACGTCATCAACGAGGCAAAACGCCTCAACGCGTCGGGCATTCCCTGTCCGCTGGCTATCGAAACATCAGGCCACGCCGCATTCTCTGATAATCGATTCCTGGACGACGGTATGATGCTGGCCACACGCCTGATCATTGAGGCTGTTAAGATGAAGCGCGATGGCCTCGCGTTGATCGACCGCATAGCGGATCTTCCCGAGCCACTGGAAACATCCGAATGGCGTATTCATATGCCAGATCCAGAACAGCGAGCCGCTTCGCTGGGCTTGCTGCGCGATTGGGTTGTGTCACATCCGGAAGCGGGTTATACGCTTGCGGATACAGCGGAAGGGGTGCGGGTTGAACGTGCCGACGGCTGGTTCCTATTGCGCTCTTCGCTGCACGAGCCAATGCTCGTGTGGAATGCGTCCAGTAATAGTGTCGGCGGAGTAAGCCTCATGAAAACAGACCTGCGGTCTGCAATTCTATTACAGACCGATAGTCTATAAAATCAGACCAATAGTCTATTATGAGGAGGAAGTCGATGAGCCCCCTAGAACTTAAATCCATCAACACATTGCGTCTGCTCGCCGCTGACGAGGTTCAGGCAGCCAATTCCGGTCATCCCGGCATGCCGCTGGGCGCGGCAGCGATGGTCTATACGCTATTCCGGAAGGTGATGCGCCATAATCCCGCCGACCCAACCTGGTGCGACCGCGATCGCTTTGTGCTGTCCGGCGGCCACGGATCGGCAGCTTTGTATGCCATACTGCATCTGTGCGGTTACGATATCCCGCTGGATGAACTGAAACGCTTCCGCCAGTTGGACAGTCTGACACCAGGCCACCCAGAGTATCGCCACACGCCCGGCGTCGAAACAACCACCGGGCCGCTTGGCGCGGGATTCTCGACGGCCGTCGGAATGGCGATGGCTGAAGCGCATCTAGCCGCCGCGTTCAATCAGGCTGGAACCGAACCATCCACAAACATCGTTGACCACTACACCTACGTAATCTGCGGCGATGGCGACATGATGGAGGGCATCACCTCCGAGGCCGCGTCGCTTGCGGGCACGCTGAAGCTGGGCAAGCTCATTGTGTTATACGATGATAATGAGATTTCGATAGAGGGCGACACAGATCTGGCGTTCCAGGAGAATGTACCCGAACGCTTCCGCGCGTACAACTGGCAGGTGATCGAGTTAGCCGACGGCAACGATTCAGAAGCTATCGAATTGGCCGTAGATATCGCGAAATCCGATGAGCGCCCGACGCTGATCGTCTGTAAGACGGTCATCGGATACGGCAGTCCTAAGGCGGGAACGGCCAGCGTCCACGGCGAACCGTTAGGCGTTGGCGGGCTGGCAGAGACCAAGCGCACGTTCGGGTTCGATCCATCACAATCATTTATTGTGCCGGACGACGTTAGGGAGTATATGGATCTAAAGGCCCAGGGCACGGCATGGCAGGATGGCTGGAATCAGCGTTTGGCCACGTACACCGCGAATTATCCCGAAAAGGCGGCAGAGTTTGACGCGTGGTATTCCGATACGCTGCCCGACACCGTCGACACCGACGCGTTGTGGGCGTTCGACGGCAAGGCCGCCACGCGCAACAGCGGCGGCGTCATATTAAACCGCCTGTCGAAACTGCTGCCGAATCTGATCGGCGGTTCAGCCGATCTTGCACCGTCCAACAAATCCGACATGAAGGATCGCGGCTGGTTCTCCGCCAGCGATCGGCTCGGCTCGAACATCCACTTCGGTGTGCGCGAACACGCCATGAGCGCCGTCGCGAACGGTCTCGCGCTGCACGGCGGATTGCGAGCGTACTGCGCGACCTTCTTTGTATTCAGCGACTACATGCGCGGCTCCATGCGCCTGGCTGCGCTGATGAAGCTGCCCGTGGCATACATCCTCACCCACGACTCGATAGGCGTAGGCGAGGACGGCCCGACCCACCAGCCCGTCGAACAGTTGGATAGCCTGCGCGCCGTGCCCAACCTGCAGGTGTTCCGCCCCGCTGACAGCCGCGAGACCGTCGCGGGCTGGCTGACGGCGCTGACCAGCGGATTGCCCACCTGTCTGGTGTTAACGCGCCAAGACTTACCGTTGTATGCTAACAGCGGACGCGAAGCAATGCGCGGCGGTTACATCCTATCGGATTCACAACAACCAACGCCCGATGCGATATTGTTAGCCTCCGGTTCAGAGGTTGAGCAGATGATGGAGGCGCAGGTGAAACTCCGCGCGGAGGGCATTGACGCGCGCGTCGTTTCGATCCCATGCATGGAGCTGTTCGACGCGCAGGACGCCGCTTACAAGGAGTTGGTACTCCCCCGCTCGATTCGTACGCGCGTGGCGATGGAGGCCGCGATTGGCCAATCCTGGTATAAATATATCGGCCTGGATGGCGCGCTGATCCATATGGAAGGCTTCGGCGCGTCCGGTCCAGCGAAACAACTATTCGCAAAATTCGGATTCAATGCGGATCGGGTAGTCACAACTGTCAAGGGCTTGTTAAATCTATAAACAGCTACAAATTATATGCACCCGTATACAGCATCGCTCATACTATAATATGAGCGGTGCTGTAATATTTATTATAGGGGTGCATCTATAATGAAACCAACCTATTTATCCTACGCGCAGATACAAGAGGACATTAGCCTACTATCATATTTGCATGATATAAATAATGGGTTTTATCTGGATATTGGGGCTAACGATCCGCAGCGCCTCTCTGTCACGAAAATGTTCTACGATCACGGCTGGCACGGCATCAATATCGAGCCGCTTCCCGATATGCATGCCAAACTTAAGGCTGCCCGCCCGCGTGACATCAGTATCCGCGCCGCCACCGGAGTGCACGATGGTCAAATGTCTCTGCACGTCGACGGTGTGCTCTCCAGCTTCATACCCACACGTGGTAAAAAGGACAAAGTAATCAAGGTGTCCGTGCGTAATGTGACAAACCTGTTACGCGAGTATATTGACCTGAATACGCAGCCCATCCACTTCTGTAAGATAGACGTCGAAGGTTTTGAAAAGGAGACTCTCCAAGGCTTTGACTTCCAGGTTTTGCGGCCATGGATATTCGTCATCGAGGCCAACAAAGGGCGGGATGGCTTGACTGCGCGGCAGTTATGGGGCCCCATCCTCACCTCGAATGGATACAAGCTAAGCGGTCATGACAAGCTGAATGATTACTACGTCGATGTGGTCAGTCACCCCGAACTGATCACGAGCTGGTGGAATCCACAGGAATTACGCAGTCATTATGATATCAAGATTCTAAAATAACATCATGATGCGCGCTGAAGCGGTTGGCAGCGTCGCTTGTGTACGGCATGCCGTTAACATCGACGATGTCAACACCGCTCTCAGCGTCCGTCGGTTCAGCGAACCCGACGAATCGCCCGCCGCGAATGCGTGCCGCAACGCCGCCTTCCACTATGTCGAATTCACTCGGATAATGGTAACCATCGCCCGACAGCGGCACAACATCCCCAACCGAATACCCGACAGGTAATGCAGCGCGCCGAAGTATCTGGCGGGAATTGGTTTGGTAATAATAAGCGTCAAACAAGTATATGCGCAGCGACTTGCCGCCGTCGTTCAGCGTTACGCCTTCTTGGTGTAAGGAAGATTCGATGATGGACTCGATGACGCCGCACGCGGCGGTGGCATGGGTCACACGGTCGATCAGGATAAGTTCGCCGAGGGTTTTATGGCTGCGGAATGGAGCGATCACCGCAGGTTCTGACAACGAAATGGAGCATAACGCGATCTCGTTTTTCCTGACGGATGATCGGACGTGGGCATCGGTGAGCAGTTCGCCCGTGTTGATGTCCACCTTGCTTTGGATTTGCGTCACTAAGGCGGGCAGCAGCCGTGCGCCAATCTTCACCCAATAGTCGCCGCCGGGAACCAGTTCCGATTCATCCATCCACAACAAAGTAGCGTTGAAGGCTTGTGCGGATTGGATCGCAGCGCCGCGCTGGATCACACACCCGCGCGATATATCCACCTCGCGATCCAGCTGGATCGTCACGGGCTGGCCAGCGCTGGCCGTCTGAACGGATGAATCCGTAACAAATACCGCCTTGACCGTCGCCGTTTCCCCGCTTGGCAGCGCGATAACCCTATCGCCTACCGACACCGAACCCGATTCTACTTGCCCCTGGAACCCTCGAAAGTTGTGATCCGGTCTGCACACGCGCTGCACAGGCATGTAAAATCCCAAGTCGATGCCATCGATGCTAGATTCTGCGACGAGCCGTTCCGCCGAAACATTAACCGTTTCGAGGTATTTCAACAATGGCTGACCCGAATACCACGACATGTTGTCGGAGGACGACGTTACATTGTCACCATCCGTCGCGGATACGGGTATGCAGCAGAACTCATCCACACCCAACGAATTACACAGCTGTTTGATGTCGGCTTGTATGCCCTCGAATCGATTCTCATCGAAACCGATCAGGTCCATCTTATTCACGGCAAAAACGAACTGTCGTATGCCCATCAGTGCGCAGATTCGCGCGTGCCGCCGTGTCTGGGTCAGCACGCCGCGCGAAGCATCCACCAGAATCACGGCCAGGTCCGCGAACGACGCGCCCACGGCCATATTGCGCGTGTATTCCTCGTGCCCCGGCGTATCGGCCACGATGAAGCTGCGCGCCTGCGTCGTGAAGTATCGATATGCCACGTCGATCGTGATGCCCTGCTCACGCTCGGCCATCAGCCCATCCAACAACAGCGAGTAGTCGATCGCCCCGCCACGGCTTCCCGATCGGCTATCCGCGACCAACGCTTGAACCTGATCGGTGTACAACAGTTTAGCGTCGTATAGGATATGACCTATGAGCGTGGACTTGCCATCGTCCACACTGCCGCATGTGATGAATTTCAGCAGTCCATTTTGTGAATTATCCATATTATTCACTCTATCCATACCCTAAAAATACCCTTCCCGCTTGCGGCGTTCCATGCTGCCAGCGGCCTCATTATCTATAACCCGGCTGGTGCGCTCGCTCGTGACGGACGCCAGCGTCTCCGCGATGACGGCGTCCAGCGTATCCGCCTGCGAGTATACGCCGCCCGTGAGTGGGTAACACCCAAGCGTGCGGAAGCGCACCTTCGCCAGCTTCGGCGATTCGCCAGGCAGGAACCGCATCCGTTCGTCGTCAACCATGATGAGATTCCCGTCGCGCTCGACGACAGGCCGTTCTTTCGCGAAGTATAACGGTACTATGGGTATATCTTCACGCTGGATGTATTGCCAGATGTCCTTCTCGGTCCAGTTGGATATGGGGAATACGCGCATGGATTCGCCCTTGTTGATGCGCGTATTGTAGAGTTTCCACATTTCCGGGCGTTGATTCTTGGGATCCCATGCATGCTGAGCGTTTCGGAATGAGAATATCCGCTCTTTCGCACGCGACTTTTCCTCGTCGCGCCGGCCGCCGCCAAACGCCGCCGTGAAGCGATGCTTCGTCAGCGCGTCACGCAACGCCTGGGTTTTCATTATATCCGTATAAGCGGCGCCGTGGTCGAACGGGTTGATGCCCCGCGCGATGGCGTCCTCATTGCGGTACACGAGCATTTCGATACCCAATTCCTTAGCGCGGTGGTCGCGGAACTGGATCATCTCGCGGAACTTCCAGCTCGTGTCGATGTGCAGGAACGGGAACGGCGGCTTCTCGGGATAGAAAGCCTTCATGGCCAGGTGCAGCATCACCGACGAATCCTTACCGATGGAGTACAGCATGACGGGCCGCTCACATTCGGCGGCCACCTCGCGGAATATGTATACGGCCTCGGCCTCCAACTCATCCAAATGGGACAACGGCAATACAATTCACCTCGATTGATGGTTCTGCTTTAATACTGATTAGAATTTCGGCTGTCAACGGTCAAAGTAGTTGTATAACCATCCGGTTTTGTCAATGTCCAATGCAATAGCGACCCGTCTGACCTCGCGGTCATTCGCCCGCCCAAGCCGCCAATATCCTCGCCAAGGTACAGCGCAACCGCCTGTATCGGACACTCCTTCACACAGGATGCGCAGCCCCAGCAGCGTTCGGGATGCGGGATGACGGCGCGGCCTTCATCCAAACGGATGAGACTGCCCGGGCACACATCCCGACAGCAGCCACAGTCAATGCATTTATCACGATCAATGGTTATGCTCATATACACCTTCACGCACTATCGGATGCAGTATAATGTTTATGTTTCCTTTTATAAGGCGCGAGTTCACGTAGCGTTCCCACGCGCTATCCTTTTCAGGATAATCGGCGTTCTCGCAGAAGCTATGCCAGCGGGTTTCCTTCCGCGCCGCCATGTGCGCGATGACGGATTGGCACAGCGTCAAGCGTTCGCGCAGTTCAAAAATGTATACCAATTCCTGCATATCCTCGGCCTTGAGCGTCGCGCACAGCCGATCCAGCCGCGCGATCTCCTGCGACGCCTCCGACAGCGACCGCGTTAGGAATCGGTATGACGAGCCGATGCCTCCGGCGTGCATATCCATTGCCGACTGCATCGACTGCTCCAGCATGTCAATGGTTCGCGGCGAGTACGTACAGTTCAGGAATTGTTCGCAAAACACCCGGTGGCTGCGCACATCCGCCTCACTCGGCTGCACAATGCCCTCGTCCATATAACGAACCGCCGCCTTAGCCGCAATCGCGCCCTCAACAAACGCCCCCGTCACATACTTCTGCGGACACCCACCCGCGACATCCCCGGCCGCGAATAGCCCGCGTATCGTCGTCTCGCGATGGGTATCGACCCAGTAACCGCTGGCGGTGTGTCCGCCGACAATGTACGGCTCGGTTCCCTCTATCTCGACATTCTTCTTGCTGGGCGGCTTGTTACTCTCCAGCCATTTCAGCGTTTGGCTGGGTGCCATATTAAGGTAAGCCTTCATTAGATCAGCATCCTGATCAGGATTAATCCCGACGGTGCGCAGTGCGCACGGGCCGCGATTCGCCTGATTCTCCATAACTGTGCCGTATACGCGTTCGGCAGTCCTGCGGCCATAACGATCGTCGTATTCCTCGCCCAGCGCGTTGACCTGCCTCGCGCCTACACCCAGCGCCAGCGTACCCGTCGGCGCGATGGTATCCTTGCACCGCAGCGCGATGAAGCGCATCTCCAGCGACGTCATCTCCGCGCCGGCACGGATGCCGCACGCCAGCCCCGTGCCAGTATTGAAGGGAGGATACCACATCTTGTGCCGTGAGAATCCCGGGTTATTCGGCTTGTATAACCCGGACGCGCCGCCCGTCGCGCACAATACCGCGCGCGCGGTCAGGACGTACAGCACCGGCTCGAATACCCCGACAGCATACGCACCGCGTATGCGATTGCCTTCGACTATAAACTCGAACACATTAACATGATTCAACACCGTAATCTGCGGCTGGGATTCGACCGCATGCGCCAGAATCGGCTTGATATTCTCGCCATTGATCTTGATATTCCGGCCGCCCCGCCCGGCGTAGTTCCCGTCCTCATCCTTCTGAATGGTGAGACCCAACGCCTCAATCCGTTCCACGGTACCATTCAACCCCTCGGCCATCGTGGTGAGCAGATCATAGCGGACGATCCCCTCAGCGTCGTTCGCGGCGTAGTCGACATAATCCTGGGGCGTCTTGCCCGGCGCGATGTATGCGTTCAGCGCGTTGATCCCTGCGGCCAGGCAGCCGCTGCGTTTGATGTGTGCCTTCTCGACGATGAGCGCGCGTTTGTCACACTCTTCGCAAAATGTCAGCGCGGCATAACACCCCGCAGTGCCGCCGCCGATTATCAGCAAATCCGTCTCGACCTGTCTTACCTCAAGCGTCATACATACCTCTGTAATTATATTGCGAAGTATTCGCCCTTCAGCGAAGCGTTCTCCATCAGTTGAATTCTATCATCATTATACAGATACATCCTGTATATCAGCACGCTGACCTCCTCGCCGATGCGATATGCCTCATCCTCCAACGAAGCGTACGCAGCCACCCGCGCGCCGTGCAGCCGGACGATCAGCTCATACTGATTCCCTCGGAAGTGAACGTCCTCGACCACACCGCGCTCGGACGCGAGCGGGTATGTCTCCAGCGCGGGCTTGGTCACGCGGATGAATTCCGGCCTGACGACGGCCTCGCTGAACCCCTCCGCCCTGTCGAATCCATGGAATCTATAATAATCGTGAATCACAAGCGACTCGCCGATGAACTTCGCGGCGAACGGGGTTTGCGGATTCTTGTAGATCTCCATGGGCGAACCGATCTGCTCAATACGCCCGGCATTGGTGATGATGATCTCGTCGGCGACCTCGACCGCCTCATCCTGATCGTGCGTGACGAATACGCTGGTGATCCCCACCTTGCTGATGGTTTCGCGCAGCCAGGTGCGCAGCTCCTTGCGCACCTTGGCATCGATGGCTGCGAAGGGTTCATCCAGCAGCAGGAGTTGGGGGTTCGGCGCGAGCGCGCGGGCGAAGGCCACACGCTGCTTCTGGCCGCCGGAGAGCTGGTGCGGGTGGCGGCGTTCCAAACCTTCCAGCCCAATAAGTTTTATCAACTCATTAACACGATGTTTGATAAACGCTTTATCCTTCTTCTGAACGGTCAAACCGAAGGCGATATTGTCAAACACCGTCATGTATCGGAACAGCGCGTAATTCTGGAACACAAACCCGATCCCGCGCTGACTGGCTGGCAGATCGTTCACGCGAACGCCGTTTATGAATATGTCGCCGGAGTCCGGCGTTTCCAGCCCCGCTATGCACCTAAGCAGGGTCGTCTTGCCGCTGCCGGATGGTCCGAGCAGCCCGATCAGGCGGCCCTTCTCGATCGTAAAGCTGACATCCCTTGCCGCCGGAACGGTTTTATTGAATGTCACGTTGATTTTCCTTAATTCCACATACATGTATGATTATTCACCCCGCTTCACACGGTATTCGACCAGGTTGCGCGCGATCAGCAGTATTATGGCGAATACGACCAATATGGACGAAACGGCAAACGCGCTGGTCAGTTTAAATTCGTTAAATAATATCTCCACGTGCAGCGGCAGGGTATTGGTTTTCCCGCGCAGGTGGCCGGATACGACCGACACCGCGCCGAACTCCCCCAGCGCCCGCGCCGTGCACAGTATCACGCCATACAGCAGTCCCCAACGGATGTGAGGCAGCGTAACCTTTCGGAATATCGTAAACCCGCGCGCGCCCATCAGCGCGGCGGCTTCCTCCTCGTCGCTGCCCTGCGAATCCATCAGCGGGATCAATTCGCGCGACACGAATGGGAACGTGACGAACACCGTCGCCAGCACGATTCCCGGCACCGCGAACACGATCTTTATGTCGAATCGCTGCAGCAGCGGATACATCCAGCCGATCCGCCCGAACACCAGTATGAATACCAGCCCAGCTATCACGGGCGATATCGAGAACGGTATATCGATCAAGGTGGTCAACACCTGCCGTCCGCGGAATCGGAACTTCGTGATCGCCCACGCCGCGAACAGGCCGAATACGGTATTAATTATAATGGTTATGAGCGTCGCCAACAGCGTCAGCCTCGTGGCTTTGATCGCGTATGGATCGACGATAGCCGCGCGGAACGTGTCAAACCCCTGCCGCAGCGCGTACACGATCACGGTCAACAGCGGCAGTATCAGCATCACAACCATGAATACTACGGCGAGTATGATGAGCATGATCTTTGCCGCGCCGGGTTTCGCGGATGGGCCGCCTCTTAACTCCACGCGCTCACCCCCTCGCCACTCTATTGATCCACGCCTGTATAGCGTTGATCGTGAACAGCAGAATGAACGCAAATACGACCATCACCAGCGCGATCGACGTCGCGGCGGAATAGTTGAACTGTTCTAATTTATTCATAATGATCAGCGGGGTGATCTGCGTCTTATATGGTATGTTCCCCGCGATGAATACCACGCTGCCGTACTCCCCCAGCGACCGTGCGAATGCCAGGCCGAATCCCGTCAACGCGGCTGGCAGTATCTCCGGGAACACCACGCGGAAAAACGTCCGCGTCCGGCTTGCGCCTAGCACGCGCGCGGCCTCCTCGTACTGCGGATCGAGCTTCTCCAGCACAGGCTGGATCGAGCGGACTACAAACGGTATGCCGATGAATATCATAGCTATTATAATGCCTATGCGTGTGTAAGAAATCTTCACGCCGATCCGCGCGAACAGGCCGCCCAGCCAACCCTTATCCGAGTATAATGTAGTCAGCGATATACCCGCCACCGCCGTGGGCAGCGCGAAGGGCAGCTCGATCAGCCCATCCAGTATCCGTCTGAAAGGAAAGCGATAGCGCGTAAGCGTCCAGGCCAGTATCACGCCAAAGACCACGTTCACCACCGCCGCGATCGAGGCGCACATGAGGCTGACCTTATACGTGGCAATAGTCTGCCGATCCGTCACGACCTTCCAAAAATCGGTAAAGCTCGTGCCCGTAAGCGTGAGCAATACCGAAAACAGGGGAATCAGCACGATCAGGCTGAGCATGGTGATCGTCACGCCCAATGATAGCCGTCTGCCGGGCAGTATGCTCCGCTTGCGCCGAGGCTTCATTTTACCGGGCGTAACCGATGTTTTCATACCACTCAAGCCTATCACGCTGATTCCCCCTATTTGGATTGGAGTTAAAACTCACCGAGCGTAAATCTCGTCGAATATTGTGCTGTCCGCGAAGAATTTAGCCGTAGCCGCTGCCCAGCCGCCGAAGTCGTCATCGATGTTAACCAGCTGGATACCCAGGTCGAATTTATCCGCGAATGTCTGCAGGATGTCGGGATTCGACGGGCGGTAATACTTCTGGCCTTCCAGGTACTGCGCTTCGTCCGAGTACAGATACTCCAGATAGGCAGTGGCAACTTCAACCGTGCCGTGCTTCGTGGCGTACTCATCGACCACAGCTACCGACGGCTGGGCGAGTATGCTCAAGCTCGGCGTCACGATCTCAAATTCGCCCGGATGCTCATCCAGCGATAGGTATGCCTCATTCTCCCAAGCCAGCAGCACGTCGCCTTGACCGTTCTCCACGAACGTGGTGGTGGAGCCGCGCGCGCCGGAATCCAACACGGTAACGTTGGCGTAGAGCGCTTTCAAGAATTCCTTATTCTTAGCCTCGTCGCCTCCGTAATTCTTATCAGAATATGCCCAAGCCGCCAGGAAATTCCACCTAGCTCCGCCGGAACTTTTCGGGTCGGGCGTGATGATCTCGATGCCGGGCTTCACTATGTCGTCCCAATCCTTGATCCCCTTGGGATTCCCCGCGCGCACCAGGAATACGATGGTGGATGTATACGGCGAGCTCTTCTGCGGCAAGCGATCCACCCAACCCTCGGGGATCAGTCCACCCTTGCGCAGCTCATCGATGTCGCCCTCAAGCGCGAGCGTCACGACGTCGGCTTCGTTGCCTTCCAGCACGGAGCGCGCCTGCTTGCCGCTGCCGCCGTGGGACTGCGTGACCTCGACGGTATCGCCCGTCTTTTCAAGCCAGTACTCGGCGAAGAGCTTGTTGTACTGCTCATACAGTTCACGCGTCGGGTCGTAGGAAATGTTCGTCAGCTCGATCGTGGCCGCACTAGCGGAGGCCGCGAACAGCCCCAGCAGCATGAGCACCGCCAGCGAAAGCGATAGGATGGATGCGCGATTCAAAACGCGTTTCATTTTTGTAACCTCTCTCCTCAAATATTACCCACTAATCTCATAGGATTAGTTGGTTTATTGTATACCAAGAAGCCGGCTATGTCAACTGAATAATATGATTTCGCTGTAAAGAATTTTTAGGATGAATTCTGGTAAATCAGTCGGTAGGAAATGGGTATACATAAACCCCCACCGCCTACAGGCGGTGGGGGTTGCCTTCCAATAGTTTATTGAATTGCTGAAATAATCTCCTCGCGAAACATATCCCACCCGCCGCGATCGATGGCGGGGCGGAAGCGTTCGCCCGGATTAGCATGTTTTTCAAAGAACGTTAGCGCAGCGTCCGCAGCCTTAAACAGCGTCTCCCACTCCCGTACGGGCGGCAGGAAGGATTCGCCGCGCGCGATGTGGTTGCCGAACGTTCCGCCGAATGACAGCACGTAAACGGGTGTGCCTGTCAACGCGCGGGTCGGGCATGCCTTGGCGCAGCGGCCGCAGTTGTTACATTTCGACGTATCCAGCTTGACTTCATTATCACTGATAGCCAGCGCACCATCGCGGCACGCCTTGACACATAGGCCGCACAGCGTACACGCATCCCTGTTATACTCGATGCTGTAGCCGCCCTTGACGCCCAGGTCATTCTCCTCGGCCTTCAGGCAGTTGTTAACGCATCCGGTAACGCCGAATTTGAACTTATGCGGCAACACTTTCCCATAATACCGCTCGGCAATCGCCACCGCCAGCGGGTACGTATCGATGCAACCGCTGGGGCATACCGTGCTGCCTTGGCACGCCGTGACCGTCCGCACGCGCGCGCCGCAGGTCCCCGTATCAACGCCGCCCTCTTTTAGGGCAGCCTTAACCTTTTCAGTATCATTCAGCTTAATGAATGGAATCTCAACACCCTGGCGGCTCGTCAGGTGGATGTGACCGTCGCCGAACTCGCGCGCGACCGCCGTGATCGTCTCGACCTGATCGCAAGTCAGGTTCCCGCCGACGACTTTCAGCCTCAACGAGAATCGATTCTCCTGAATCTGCCTCATGAACCCGCCATTTTTCAGCGCCTTATAGTCAACCGCCATGCCGGATGCCTCCTAAGTAGATTATCGCCTGCGCGTCATGAAGTGCTGGCGTTTGTGTATGTCGCCCAGTCAGGCGTATAGCTCACATTCGCTTCGTTTCCCCATAGTGTCCAACGATCGCGTATCCCTCTGGCAAACAATTCCAGATAAGGTTCGTTGCTGCATTGTTCTATAACGTTAACTATCTCGTCGGGTTTTCTGGAGTGTTCTCGCTTTTGTGAACGAACAAGATTCACCTGACTGCGGCCTGGCGCGAGCGTACGCGCATTGTTTCCGCGCACTCCAAACAAAAGCAGTTCAGTAACGTTGCGAAAGTAGAAACCGACGCCGCGTCCATCGGGTTCACCATCTTTACGCACCTTTTCCCATACCAAGTTTGACTTATACTGGAACCCCCAGGCTTTCATAACCTCTAATCCTTCCGGCAGGAGCGCGTTGGGTACCCATAGGTATAGATGGCATGGATCATCCGCCACGCTAGATACGGGGAGAGCTTTTATGTCGTCAAGTTTCAAGGTGGCATATCTGTTTAACCGCCTGTGCTCTGGAGCCATTTTGCCTGTGCGGTTTTGAAATTGCCATGGAGGGTCTGCCAATATCGTCCTGAAGCGCCGACCGCCGCAGAACGTAACAAGATCATTTTCATTATGGTAATTAGGATCGTGCGCGGACATTATTCTACCTCCAAATCAGATATAACAGCTGAAGTAATTCCGAATACCAGCAACGGACAACCGCCGTGCCGTCTTGATTGAAGGCGCGGAAGGAGTTTTCCCATCCATGTCGTGCTGGCGCCATACTTTTTCATAATACCCAGTTTTCTGAATATGGGGTTGAGATTCTCGCTTCTTGTTATGATGATGCCGCAAGAGATAATTCCGCATTCGTAAAAAGTTCTGAACGCAAACAGATCTCGGTCGAAAGTCTGGTCTTTACTGTTCCACTCCAGATCCAGAGCTATTCTGTTCTTTACATAATCGATATTATGACCTTGTATAAACTCAACCACAGTTGATTCAACAATGGCATTAGTTTGGCGATAATGCGCCTTGACAAGCAGGTCGCCTGCAATGCGTACTTCCTGCCAATTCATTGGTCTTAGAATACCTGACATGTTTCTTGGGATCTGCGATTCACTTCCACCGCCGCTGATCATATCGGCAGTCGTTATAGAGAATTTGTCTAACGCTAATAGTACTTCCGAATACTCCTGTGCAAACGCCTGAGAAAGTATTTCCGCAGCGTGATTATAGTTATGGATCTCATACTTCGATGAGATCGTTTCAGGTATATCCTCCATCCAATTCATCGGCTCATCCTCTCAGAGGCATTATATCAACATGCACAACAAGCGTCAAGGGCAAATCTGATCTCTATGCACCTGGAGTAACTTGGAAATACCAGGCATGAAACCGCCAGCGCGAATCGTTGTATGTCGGGCAACCATGATTAACGCGGGAGGAATCATGATATGCGCGGACGATTGGCAGTTGTAATCTTGTTAATAATATCATCGTTATGTTTTACGTTGAGTGCGGCTGCCGCGGCAGTACCGTACCGCGTAGTGTTCCGCCAGACCGCACAGATTGAACACCGAGACGACGGCGATGCGGGTGCTAGCCAACCGTTCGCCTGGTCGATGGCGTCGTGGCCGGAGATCGTGCCGTATGATGAGACATACGCAACCTCGGCGAGGCGGTTCAACGCGCTGTCGGCTTCCATGGCGGCGGATCGAATATCGCTGACAGACCTGCTGATAAACATCTATGAGTATATGCCTTTGAACCAGCCAGCATTTTCAACCGTGCATCCGTGGGGTGAAGCCGTCGTCAAACCAACCATAGGTTTTGTCGGATCAAAGCTGCTTAGTCTGTGCTTTGAGCTGGAGTTTTTCGCCGCGACCGCGCCGCATGGGTACACCTCGCTGACCACGCTGAATTGGGATATGGATGCCGGAACGCAGCTGTCGCTGTATAGTTATACCGATGATTATCAAGCGTTGTGGAATGATATCAAGGCCAGCGTTGCCATTCAGCTCGACTTGTCGTCCAATCCAGCTTATGAGGATATATTCGTTACGCTGGATGAACTGCTTAGCGGCTATGACCTGCTCACCCATTCTTACTTTACCTGGCAGGGATTGGTAATCTGCTTTGACCAGTCCACGATAGCGCCCTCGGCGGTCGGAAACGTATATATTCTGGTGCCATTTGACGTTATAATGCCGCACATGAATAGTGCCGGACTCGCACTGTTTGAACACGCCGGATCCGATCAGACGATAATCGGTCAGGGCATTGACGCTCTCGTGGGATATAATGTTTCTGTAGATAGAATGAATAATGATGCAGGATCCGTCCCAGGCTTCAACCCCATTCTGCCCGATCCCATGCGCACTGGCGATATGGATGAATTCCTGAAGCTGCTCCCGCCAACATCGAACGCATGGGTTGACCCCAGCGAGACATACAGATGATTAATGCAGCTCGCCGCCCGTCATGGCCGCTTAGGATCGTGACGCTGTTGATCGTGCTGGGGATCATATGCGCGGCAGGGTTCGGCTGGCTCGTCGCGGCGGTCGCTCATATGGAGGATACCGAGTCGATCGCCAGCCCCAGCGCCATAGCGAGCACGGGAGGATGGTTAGTGTACAACCGATCATCGTATGATTGTATCATCGTTCTGGGTGCGCAGGTAAAACCTAACGGCGTACCATCTGAGGCTCTGCTGCGCCGCATGAACCTCGCACTCGAACATTATAACCAAAAGTCCGCATTGATTATTGTCACTGGAGGCCAGGGTTTGGATGAACCGATGGCCGAAGGCGACTTCATGTACGTGTGGATGAGGAAGCAGGGCATTCCCACCGAAAGCCTGGCATCCGAGAATACATCCCGCAACACCCGCGAGAATATCGCCAACGCTAAGGCAATCATGGATGCGCACGGCCTGAAGCGCGCGCTGGTCGTCACATCCGATTACCACGTGCCGCGCGCGCTGGCCATATGCCGCGAGCAGGGCATCGATGCCATCGGCGCGGGCAGTGCATCCGCGCCCGAGATGTGGTGGAAGAATCACATCCGCGAGTCGTTATCATGGATTAAATATAAGCTGGGGTTATAATGAATGCTGAATAATTATACCAATTACCATACCCATACATCCCGATGCCATCATGCGGTTGGCACCAACGCCGATTATGTCGCTGCCGCCGTCGAGAACGGTTACACAACGCTGGGTTTTTCGGATCACTGCCCATGGCCGTTTACGGATTGGTTTCATATGCCCGTTAGGATGCTGTGGAATGAATTGCCGGAGTATATCGCGTCGGTGCGCGAGTTAGGCGAACTCAACAAAGATAAGATCGAAATTTTGTGCGGATTGGAATGTGAATTCTTCCCAAACCATACCGACGCGCTGAAGGAACTGCGCTCGCAGGTGGATTACCTTATCCTCGGCCAGCATTACGACACCACCGCGCCGAACGAGGTCTACTTCGGCGATAGGATCAAAACGCCGCCGCCGCTCAAGTATTTGGAACTCTGCGTTGACGGGATGGCGACGGGCCACTTCGCATGTCTGGCGCATCCCGACATGTTCCTGCTGCCGTACAGCGAATTCACGCCGGAACTGGCGTGGATCTGCCGCGAATTATGCCGCGCGGCGCGCTCGTTCAATATCCCCATCGAGTATAACCTTTATGGCGTACGCAAGCTGGTGCGTCCCGAACCGCACATCTCGGTTCATTCGCTGGGCTATCCGAATCTAGAATTCTGGCGAATCGCCGCCGAGGAAGGCGCAGCGGCCATTATCGGTGTAGACGCCCACGACCCCAAAGCGCTGCGGGATCCCGAGCTGGTGCTGCAAGCCAGCATGTTCCTGGACGCGCTGGGGGTTCGGCGGGTGGAGCGGCTGGAGATAAAATAACTACAGCCCGCCGTCAGCACAAATTGGCGGCGGACTGTTAACGCTTAACGTTTAGCGTTCAACTCATTGCACCGGCACATCCCCACTGCCGCCGTTGACAGCCTGGATGGGAATCTTGCGCTGGCTCTTCTGGGGTTCCGGGGCGGTCTTGGGCATCCGCAGCGTCAGCACGCCGTCCTGGTAGTTGGCGCTGATCTGATCCTGGTTGATGCCGTCCAGCGTGAAGCTGCGCTGGAATCGTCCGCTGCGGCGCTCACAATACAGATAGTTTTCCTTCTCTTCGCGGCGCTCGTTCTTGCGCTGGGCAGAGATGGTCAGCACATCGCTGTCGATGGTCAGCTCGATGTCCTCCTGCTTGAGGCCCGGCAGTTCAGCCTCCATCACATAATTTTCGCCCTCGTCGCGCACGTCAACCTGGAATCCGCTGCGCATGCCGTCGGTCATGTCGAAAAACGAGCGAAAGAAGCGGTCGTCAAACAGGTTGGGCGTCCGATTGCCCCTGCGGTACGGGATCATGTTAAACATTGTCGAATCCTCCTGCGTTTATTATTGTGTAACTATTGGGCTGCGCGCACCGCGCCACGGCGTTATCATTCCCCTGCGGCATCCAGTTTATGCAGGATCTGCCATGCCCGCCGCCCTTGGTTTTCCTTGACGTAGTGAGTATACCTCAATAGTCAGTGGTAGTCAAAGTCAAGGAAAGGCAGTTGAAGGTCAGGAGCCTCGGTTTGCTCGAGAATGCTCGCTGTTGCTTCAAATTCCTAACTAATTCTAGCGATTACGAATTCGTTTTTTAGGTGAATGTCAAAGTCAGGAACGCATGCCCAGCCTTTGTAAATGAAGTCGAACCTATATTATCGGCATTCACATGCATAGTTTTATATCCTCCGTTCGTCGTATCCAATAGAAACCTTTGACAATAAGGGTTTCAACTGTAACGATATAATTATATCTGGAGGATAACCATGCGTAGGAAGATGCCCAAATACCGCCCCATCCATCCGCGGACGCACCACACGGAACGCCGGGATGTTGTGATGGGCTTCATGGCTGTGATACTTATACTATCATTAATGGCTGGCGGTGCTGTCGCGCTGGTGCTGACGGGGGTATTCTCCCCGGCATTGCTGGAGAATCCGCTCATCGAGCAGCCGTCGGACGAGTTAGCGCTGCCGCCCCAACCCACGATGAACCCGGCGGCCAACGCCTCCGCCGTGTTGCAAGGCAGCGGCATTGTCTACCAAATCGCCAGCTCTTCCGGCAAGATAACCGCCGTCACCGAGGAACAGCTAGAAGAATTGAAAAAGAATAACCAGGACGACAACTTCGACGCGTACGCCACCATCGAGGATCCATGGGATGTCGAGGGCGTCATCAATTCCATCGTGGATCTGACGCTGCCGCCGATTACCGAATCCAACCGCATCACCATTAAGAAGAACGCCCTCGATCCCAATGCCGCCCTGCCCGACGACTGGACGAATATACTGCTGCTGGGCACGGACGACCGCGATCCCAAGTCCAATTCTGGCCGCACCGACACGATGATCATCGCCTCCATCAACCAATCTACGGGGCAGGTCAAGCTTTCGTCGCTGGCACGCGATCTTTATGTGGAGATACCGAATCTGGGCGGCAAGCAGCGCATCAACGTCGCCCACGCCTTTGGCGGACCGAATCTGGCCATGAAAACGGTCAATACATTATTCGATATGAATGTCACTCGATATGTCCGCGTGAATCTGCATGGGTTGGTGGATATCATCAGCGTATTCGGCGGCGCGGTGATCGACCTGATACCCGGCGAGGCCGAACAGATCAACGATATCGTGGCCACTGCTGAAGATTACGAGGGGTTCGAGAAAAACCCTGACCGCATTATCCTGAAGAAGGGGCAGGTCGGTCCGACCAAGCTCGACCCGTTGCAGACGATGGCTTACGCGCGGATTCGCCACATCGACAGCGACTTTGCCCGGACGAACCGCCAGCGCGTCGTGCTGGAGAAGCTGCTCGAGATGGTTATGGGCGACGCGAATCCGCAGCAGCTCATGATATTCGCGAATGTGCTGATGCCGTACACCACCACCAACATTTCGCTGTCCGAGCTGGTCACCATCGCCGTCAAGACGCTAGTCACCGGGTTGCAGCCGATAGAGTACCTGTCGCTGCCGCTGGAAGGCAGCTACTCATTCGTCCAGGCCGAGGCCGGCGAATCCGTGCTCGACGCCAATCTGACGCGCAACAAGACCGCGCTGCACGAATTCATATACGGGCAGTACATACCAAAATCATCAAAGTGATTAAAACATAAGATGCCCGCGATTCAACCGTATGAACGATCGTCGCCGAACTCCTTCGCGCTGGGTGTTTACCCAGCGCTTGCGCTGTTGGAACACCAGCCTGGCTGTGCGCGCCGTTTGCTGCTGGACGAGCGCGGTGCAAACAGCGAAGGCACCGCGAAGCTGGTCGAACGCTGCAGTACACTCGGCATACGGATCGAGTACGCATCACGCGCGCTGCAGCGAATATCCAGCAAGGATAACTGCTTCGCCGCGATGGAATTCTGCAAGGCCGACGCGTGCGATCCAATCATGCCGGATCGGCCGCATGTGGCGTTGGTTCAGCCATCCGATCAAGGGAATCTAGGCTCGATATTGCGCAGCCTAGTAGGCTTTGGGCTGCCTGACTTGGCGGTAATCGGCCGCGCGGCAGACATCCTCGACCCGCACGTAGTCCGCGCGTCGATGGGCGCGCTGTTCTCGATGAGGCTAGGCCAGTTCGCGTCATTCGACGAATACCGCGTGCTGTTCCCTGGCCATGCGCTGTTCCCGTTCATGCTGGATGGATCGGTGCCGCTGCCAGTCGCCGCGTCGGAGCATCCTGCATTATTCTCGCTAATTTTCGGTAATGAAGGCGCAGGCTTGCCGCCGGAATTCGCACAACTGGGCCAACCCGTGCGCATCCCGCAATCTAATGCGATTGATTCGTTGAATCTGGCCGTCGCGGTATCGGTCGGGGTGTACGCGTTCATACAAGGAGGACTATAATTATTATGAGTAAGCTGGGATCTCCTGACGATGTGACGAGCGCATTCATTGATGAATGTGTAACCGCGCTAAGGAATAACCTTAATGAGCTGTTAACCAAAGCCTTGTATGATCCAATAAAATTACTGGTAATTGGCTGCTCAACCAGCGAGGTAGCGGGCAATTCAATCGGCTCGAAAGCGTACCCAGGTTTAGGCAAAGCGTTGGCGGAGGTTGTATTATCATTATGCAATGCTAACGGTATAGCACTCGCTGCCCAGTGCTGCGAGCACCTGAACCGTGCGCTCGTGGTTGAGCGTTCAACCTTAGATGCATTCCAATTGCAACGCGTGATAGCCGTGCCTACGCCGGAGGCTGGCGGCTCGTTCGCATCGGCTGTTTTTAAACTCATGAAAGCCCCCGTGCTGGTTGAAAGTGTCGAAGCCGACGCGGGTATGGATATAGGTTCGACATTGATCGGCATGCACCTAAAACGCGTGGCTGTGCCGATCCGCTTAGATATCGATTGCATCGGCAAAGCTCGATGCGTTGCGGCTGTAACCCGTCCGCCGTACACAGGAGGCCCACGAGCATCGTATTAATCAGATAGGAGTAATCTATAATGAAGAAACCTCGCATGATCATCTTTGACTTTGGCCACACGCTGCTGGCGGAATTAGGATTCGACAGCCTGAAGGGTACCTGCGCACTGATGGAGTACGCCACCGCCAATCCACTGCATCTCACGGCCGAACAGGTTAACGAGCATACGGAGCGGCTGTTCTTTGAAACATGCGCAAAGGCGCGTGACGTGGGCATCGAGACGCACGAATTCAGCTTCCAACACCTGGCGTACGAATATCAGCGGCTGGAATTCTCGATAGACAATGCGCGGATCGAGAAGGTATTCTGGGATGCCGCCGCACCTGCCGCGCAGATGCCGCATGTAGAAACCATGCTGGATTATCTTCGTGATAACAACATACGCACCGGGGTAATCAGCAACATAGCATACTCCGGCGAGGCGTTGAAGAATCGGATCAAAGAATTCCTGCCGAAATATAGTTTTGATTTCATAATCGCGTCCAGCGAGTATGTCGTCCGCAAGCCCGAACCACTGATATTCGAGTTGGCGCTGCGTAAAGCGGATCTGCCCGCCAAGGATGTGTGGATGTGCGGCGATTCAGTGCGCGCGGACGTGGAAGGCGCAGCGAGTGTCGGCATATTCCCCGTATGGTATGAGGATTTGACGCTGGAGAACACGTGGCACGACCCGGGAAAACCCCAGCCGACCATGGCTCATCTGCACATCCACGACTGGCTGGAAATGATCGAAGCGCTAAAACGTTGCGATTGATTTGGGTAAACCATCGTTATGAATTAGGTTGACGCAATCCTCCTTCTTTGATATAATCACCTCGACAAATTTCTGTTGAGGTGGTTATTCATGTCGATTTTCAGAATATCTCGGATCGCGTTGTGTGCGGCTTTAGTTGTTGTGGCTACGTTTGTGCGATTCCCGCTCGGGTTTGTGCCAGTGATGTTCACGGCGCAGGTATATATGGTACTCACCGTTGGGCTATTGCTTGGCGCAAAGGATGGCGCGCTAGCGCTGACTGTGTACCTGCTGATCGGGTTGGCGGGCGTTCCGGTGTTCACGCGTGGCGGAGGCTTCGGCACACTGGCCACGCCGGAAGGCGGGTATCTGGTGGGGTTCATTGGAATGGCGGCCGTGGCGGGAGGATTAGGAAAAGTTAAGCCGTGGCTGGCAGCCTTAGCGGGCATTGCCGCATTATACCTCGTCGCATTACCCTACATCGCCATCCAGCAGTCCATACTCGGCACCCCGGTAGCGGCAGGCAGACTGCTTAGCGCTTACTTCCTGTCGTTCCTGCCGCTGGATATCGTAAAGGCAGTGCTTGCCGCGCTGACAGCGCAGGGTTTGAAGCGCGCCGCACCGAGCCTATTCGCAAGGCAATCGTAGAAACCAAGTGAATCTATTTGAATCTACACATACCAAGCAGGAATCCTCTTTAGTATGACGAATGTATTAATTATCATACTCATATACGAATGGAGGATTCACCATGCGCATGATACTCAGCGCCAAGAACTTCGCCACATCCCAGCGGCTTACCGCCCGCATTGAGCGCAAGATCGACAAATTATCCCGGTACTTCCCGCCGTCCGTCGAGTGCCAGGTGCGGCTGTCCGCCGATAAGGGCGACCGCCGGCTGTGCGAGATCACGATCCCGTTTGACGGCGGCGTATTGCGCGCCGAGGAATCCACGGGCGACATGTACCAGTCGGTGGATAATGTGCTGGCCAAGATCGAGCGCCAGATCCACCGCCACCGCACCCGCCTGGAGAAGCGGCTGCGCGTGGACGCGTTCCAACCGGAGGAAGCGGAATTCCTGGAGGAATATCCCAGCGAGGAGCCCGAGACCCGCTACGTCGCGCGCGCAAAGCACTACACCATCAAGCCCATGGCTGTCGAGGACGCCATCGAGCAGATGGAGATGCTGGGGCATGAATTCTTTGTATTCGTGAATTCCGATGGGAATTCGACATGCGTACTCTACAAGCGCAAGGACTCCAGCATCGGCATGCTCGAGCCGGAATCTTGATATATGATCCAGGATTCCAAAAAACCCGCGGCGCATGCCGCCGCTTTAACGCCCGGTTCACCTAACCGTACGCGACTGGCGTGTTACGTCAGCTTCATAGTCCAGGCGATAGTGAATAACCTATCGCCCATGCTGTTCCTCACGTTTCAGCGCGAATTCGGCGTCGCGGTCGAACAGATCGGGTTCCTTATCGCGCTGAATTTCGCAACGCAGATGCTTGTAGATGGGCTGGCCATCAAGTATGCAGCGCGGATCGGCATCCGCAGATTGGTGCTCGCGTGCGAAATCTGCGCGACGGTAGGCTTGCTAGGCCTGGCTATATTCCCGCGAATCCTGCCGAACCCGTTCGGCGGGCTGATCCTGGCGACGATCCTCAGCGCAATCGGCGGCGGCTTAATCGAGGTACTCATCTCTCCCGTGCTGGAATCGCTGCCCAGCGACGACAAGGCGGGATCGATGAGCTTCCTGCATTCGTTCTATTGTTGGGGACAGGCGGGCGTGGCGCTCATGAGCGCGCTGTTCTTCCTGGCGTTCCCGCGCGGGGCTTGGCCGGTGCTGGCCGTGATCGGCGCTCTGGTTCCCGCGATGGCGTTTGTAATGTTCCTGCGCGCACCGTTCTATCAACTCCCTGGCGACGCTAAGCCCATCTCCATCCGCAAACTGGTGGGGAATCGATTATTCCCGCTGCTGTTCGTGCTAATGATGGCCTCCGGCGCGTCCGAGATATCCATGGCGCAGTGGGCGTCGTACTTTGCTGAAACGGGATTAGGCGTCAACAAGGCGGTGGGAGACTTGCTCGGGCCGTGCGCGTTCGCGATAGCCATGGGCATCGTGCGGATGTGGTATGGCGTTCGCGGGTCGAATGTACACCTGGTCAAAGCGCTGACGATCAGCGGCGTATCGTGCGTGGCGTGTTACCTGCTTGCGACACTCGCGCGGAATCCATTCCTATCACTGCTGGGGTGTGCGTGCGCAGGCTTCACCGTCGCGCTGATGTGGCCGGGCGTCCTAAGCCTCTCATCCGAACGTATGCCGGAAGGCGGCACCGCGCTGTTCGCGGCGTTGGCACTGGGCGGGGATACTGGCTGCACGCTGGGACCGCTGCTGGTCAGCCGCGTGACGGGTGCTGTAGAGCGCGGCTCACTGTCCGGCATCGCGAACTGGATGGGCGGAGCGCCGTCGGCCGGCCTGAAGATCGGCTTGCTGACGGCCATAGTATTCCCGATACTGTTATGCATTGGCATAATGATGCTGCGTAAGAACCATCCCACCGTGCGTGTAAACGAAACCGATTCCTGACGAAAGGGTGAGGGCTAATGTTCAAGAAGCTGCTGGCATTCGCGCTGTGCGCTTTGATGCTCGCCGGATTGATGCCCGCGAGTTACGCGCTGGCTTACGTCGATACCGCAGTCGTGAGTAACACGAACACAGCAGACCGTCTGAACCTGCGCACCCAACCCAAGACGACCGCGCCATATCTGTGCAGATATTACAATGGCACAGAGGTTAAGGTGATTTCGTATGGTCCGGCGGGCTGGGCTTATGTAAGTATCGACAATATCCAGGGCTACATGTCCACGGATTATCTGGCGACAGGCCCATTCATCGCCAACGTGCGCTCGGCTAAATCCACCATGTACGTGGTCGCAGCCAATGAGAAGCTGCGCTACCGCCCCAACTCAACCAGCGGCACCTCCGGCTCGGCCATCAAGAAGGGCACCAAGGTTGAGGTAAAGGGCGTCGCGGGCGACTGGTCGCACATCGGTCTGCTGGATGGCAGCGGACGCGGCGGGTTCGTCAAGTCGAGCATACTGTCGACGTCGGCAAGCGGAACCGGTTCAAGCGGCTCCGGCGGATCATCTTCATCCAATAACGGTACAATCGCCATCGGCGGCACTGCCGTCGTTAATAATCCCGTCCAGTCCGACCGCCTGAATCTGCGCTCAACGCCCAGTTCATCTGGCACAATATTGGCAAGATATTACAACGGCGTGCAGGTGAGGGTGCTCGGCATCGCCAACGGCGAGTGGGTGAAGGTGCGCGTGGGGCTTAGCGGCAGCGGTGTGGCCGAAGGCTACATGATGAGCAAGTACCTCGCATTCGGCAGCGCGGGCGGCAAGGTGACGTCACGCGTACCCACCAAACGCAACAGGTCGGCGTCGTGGACGCTCAACATGCAGCCCACCGCCAACGCTGAAAAGGTTAAAGGCGCGCGCGGTGCGGCGCTGACGTTCGGCACCAGCGTGACGATTCAGGTGTTGGGCGAACGCGCGGACGGCTGGTGGCATGTCCGGGTGAGCGGCTCGACGACGGTGACGGGATACATTAACTCAAAGACGTCAAGTTTTCAATAATTAACGGGTCTGTTAGACGGACACGGCATGCCGTGTCCGTCATAGTCAAGGTCAAATAGTAGCGTTAGGCGTTCTTTTTCGCGAAAACGCGTAGAATTCCCCTTAGAATCCTGGGCGCATGGAAGCAAACCATCCGTATCTTCATGCCGAAACCCTCCTTTGATTTGGTAGTGAGTTGGTTGTAAGCTCGTTTGTTAGTCCTTACCCATAAAATGGAAACCCGTCAAGATCAGCGCTACGCCGATCGAGATGACCCATACCCACACCGGGGCGAAAAGGAATAGAACGATCAAGCCCAGTATGGTCAGGTATGTACCCGTGCGGCTGTTGGGGTATGTCTTGCGCACAGGGCAAACGCGCGCGGCCTTCCGCGCGTCGCGCGGATGGTAGGGAAATACGGCGCTTGAATGGCGCCGGGCCTTGGGTTTGGTTCTGCCATACTGCAAAATGATCACCCCAGTTGCATTATATGGTCGGCAGGTCTGTTCGATGTGTTATTTTTGAGAAGTTTATCACATTATTTTTTACAAATTGGAAGATAGTTGACGGTGAATACGTCAAATCTTTGTTACAATATTTGGTAACGTATAACACCTGCGACAGGAGGATACGATTATGAAACGCTCATTATTATTGCGTATGACTGTGATGGCTACGGTGATTTGCCTGTTGAGCCTAGCCCTAACGCCGGGCGCGATTGCGACATCGTCATTCGAGGTAACAACATACCCACTCTTCTCAAGCACGGCGGTTGTTAACAATCCCAACCACGCCGACCGCTTGAATCTCCGCGCCTCGCCCAGTACCAGCGCTGCTTCATTGGGAAAATATTACAACGGTGTGGTGGTGGAGGTGCTGCAGGATAACGCCTACGGCACTCAATGGTGGCAGGTGCGCATCGGCCAAACCGTCGGGTATATGCAGAGCAAATTCCTACTGCGCGGCGGCGAGGGCACGACGCCCTACGTGCCGCCGCAAGCGATCGTGACGGGCAGCGCTTCCGTCAACCTGCGCTCCAGGGCGGACATCGGCTCGCAGGTCGTTACGAGGTTGAACCCCGGCCTGGTGATTTCGGTGCTGGGCAATGCTGGTAACTGGTACCATGTGAGGGCCGGGAACAGCGTTGGTTATATTAACGTAAGCTACGCGGAGATATTGTCCAGCGGCACGGGCAGCGGCAGCAACGGATCGCCCGGTACAGGCGGTTCCACAGGCTCGGGCAACTCGGGTTCGCTGGCCAGTCTGCCCAGTTTTCCCTCCAATAGGAAGGTGGGGCATCCGAGCATATCAGGGCTGTCGATGCCCGTATACAGCGCGCCGAGCAGGTATTCCATCCAGGGCGCGAACGGCAAGGCCACGGTGGGGATGGATTCCACATTTTACATATATGGTAAGTCTGATTGGAACCTCACAGACCGCACGAATTATTCGCTGATCGCGTACACGCTGACCTCCGGCGGCAACCGCATCGGCTGGGTGGATAACGACGCAATCTTGGCCGAGGATCCCATAATGCCCGACCTGGAACCCCGCTGGGGGAACGTGCCTGCCGTGACGACGCGCAAGGTCAACGTAACCGACGATCCGATGGCCAAGCAAGCCACCCTGTTAACCCTAAGCTCCGGTGCGCACGTGACGGCGCTGGCGAGGCTAGTGAACAACGGCACGACGTGGATATACATCGACGGCGTGGCGAGCGCGGGAATATTCCGGGGGTTCGTCACAGCGGACGCGCTGAAGTGACAAACCCCCGGCGTGTTGGCAGGAACGCAAATCTCGTCGCCTGCGGGCGGGCTGCCCCAACCACAGTTGGGGCAAGCCCCTCCGCAGAGGACGAACCAAACCCCCGAAGGCGAAAGACTAGAATTTCAAAGGATTCACCTTAATCCCAGGCCCCATTGTCGCAGACAATACAACCGACCGGAGATAAGTCCCCTTGGCTGCCGACGGCTTCGCCTTCACAACAGCATCCATCAAAACATTAAGGTTTTCGCCCAACTTTTCGCTGTCGAATGACGCCTTACCTATCGGGCAGTGAATGATCGAGGTCTTATCCACGCGGTATTCGACTTTACCAGCCTTGATATCGGCGATCGCGCGTGCGATATCCATCGTGACCGTGCCCGACTTGGGGTTTGGCATCAAACCCTTCGGGCCGAGGATACGGCCCAAGCGTCCGACTAAGCCCATCATGTCAGGTGTCGCAACGCACGCGTCAAACCCGAACCAGTTCCCCTGGATTTTGGCGACCATGTCCTCCGCGCCGACGAAATCCGCGCCGGCGGCCTCGGCTTCCTTGGCCTTATCGCCCTTGGCTATAACCAGCACGCGCACGACTTTGCCCGTGCCGTGAGGCAACACGACTGCGCCGCGAACCTGCTGATCCGCGTGGCGAGGATCAACGCCCAGGCGAATGCTGATCTCGATAGTTTCGTCGAATTTCGCCTTGGAGGTCTGCTTCGCCAGCGCAATGGCGTCCGTCGGATCATATGCGGTCAGGCGGTCGATCAGCTTGCGGCTGTCCTGGTATTTCTTGCCATGCGTCATCGTTACCGCCTCCTTACGCTTCCGCCGTGATGCCCATCGAGCGGGCAGTCCCGGCTATCATGCTAATCGCGGTCTCGATTGTGGCCGCGTTCAAGTCCTGCATCTTCAGCTCCGCGATCTCGCGCAGCTGGGCTTGGGTGATCTTGCCGACCTTATCCTTGTTGGGTTTGGCCGAGCCGTGTTCGATGTTGAGCGCTTTCTTTATCAAGACGGGCGCGGGCGGCGTTTTAAGTATGAACGCGAATGAACGGTCCGAATAAACCGTTATGACGGCAGGAATAATCATCCCCGCCTGTTTCGCCGTGCGCTCGTTGAATTCCTTGCAGAATCCTGGTATGTTGATACCCGTTGGGCCTAATGCCGAGCCGACTGGCGGCGCGGGCGTGGCTTTGCCGGCGTTGAGCTGCAGCTTCACGACGGCCGTAACTTTTTTGGCCATGGGACATTCCTCCTACATAATGTGGTCGAGCGGAACCGGATGCGGTTCCTCCCACTCCCCAACCCAGGGGGTGCGCCTGGTTTAAGCCCTTTCGACCTGGTCGTACTCCAGCTCGATGGGCGTGTCGCGGCCGAACATGGATACCTTTACGCGCACCTTCATGCGAACGCTGTCGATATCCTCGACCACGCCTGTGAAATTCTCCAGCGGACCGGAAAGTATGCGCACATTCTCGCCCAGCGACACATTGACCATGATGCTGGCCAGATGCCCGCCGCCGACCATGTTCGCCACCTCTTCCTCGGTCAGGGGGATGGGTTTGGATCCGGGGCCGACAAAGCCCGTTACGCCGCGGGTGTTGCGCACGATATACCAGCTCTCATCCGTCATGATCATGTGCACCAGCACATAACCCGGGTAGAGTTTGTGCGCGACCGTGCGCCGCTTGCCGTTCTTGACCTCGTCAACCTCTTCCACAGGCACCACGACATCGTGGATCAAATCCTGCATGCCGTTGTTTTCGACAGCCTTTTCAAGGTTGGCCTTAACTTTGTTTTCGTATCCGGAATAGGTGTGCGCGACGTACCACTCCAGGATGTTAGTATTCTCTTGATCTGCCATATTTCACCCGCATCCCAGATTTATAGCCGGACAATCAGCTTGACCAGCGCGGACGCGCCAAGATCCAGCACACCGACCAATATTGCCATGAACACCATGAATACGATGACCACGAGCGAATAATTGATCAGATCCTGTCGAGTCGGCCAGGTGACCTTCTTCAGTTCGGCGACCGTATTCATCACGGATTTCTTGATCCGCTGCGGTATTGCGGCCAGGCCCTTCGTGAAGCGCTGCCAGCCGTTCAGCTTCACATTCGCGTGCGCCTTGGTTGCGACAGCCTTGGTCTTATCCGGGGCCTTGCTTTCCTTATTGGAACCATTCGTGCCGTTCTTCTCAGACATACTCGTTCCTCCGATTGCGAATCGTCAGCGGGTCTCGCGGTGTTCGGTGTGCTTCTTGCAGAATCGGCAGTACTTCTTCAGGGCGATGCGATCCGGGTCGTTCTTCTTATTCTTCATTGTGGCGTAGTTGCGCTGCTTGCATTCACCGCAAGCGAGGGTAATATTGACGCGCATGAGCTAACCCAGCTCCTTTCCGGCAGTATTATATAAGAGCACAGCCATACTAGATTATCATTTCAACCGCAAACTGTCAAGGTTTTTCGTCCGTATTAACAATAGAAATTTTATACGACGCGGAGTAACCCTTCTGACCGACGCGCGCTGCGGCAGTTATCAGGTAATCGCCCGGCTCGACGCGTGCGCCGTTCTGATCCATGCCATCCCAATAGAATAGGCTGCCGTTGGGCGACAATCCTTGCGGGCGCGTGGGTTGGTTGACGGACAGCCAGCGCACGGTGCGATCGGTCGATAATTGCTTGACGGTCACGGTCAGCGTGCACGGGAACGAATGCCCAACCCACACCGTCAGCGGCGGGCCGGTTGGGTCGTACTCATCCGTAGCCTGGGTGGGGAGCGCCACGCTCAAATGCGGCTCGCCCGTGAGCGGCTGCACGGAGATCACCCGACTGGCGCAGACGATCGGCTGGCCGCTCTCATATCGTATTATGTTCAGCAGCGCGTAACCCCAATCGCTTTCAGAAACATTCGTCAATGATAACGATCGCTGCTTGCGTCCCGGCGACACCAGCCCATGTTCTGTGACGGAATCATCGTCGGTATCCAGCCAGACCTGCGCGTCCTGCCAATTCCACACGCCGTCCCGCATGAAAACCAGCTGGTATCCCACACGCGTCGGTTCGCTGACCGTGAATGAGAAGTGGATCCTCGGCGAGCTGGCGTCCAGCGTCGTCCGGTCGAATACGAAGCCGCTCAACGGTGCGTCGGGTTTCGCATCCTCCATCAAATCATACTGGAATACTACGAAATCATCCTCCAAGGGTTTAACCTGCGCGGTCGCGGCGGCATAACTGACGCGCAAATATTGGTATAATTCCTCCAGGGTGATGCTGCCGTCGCGGTTGCGGTCGGCGGCATACTCGCCCCGATAACCCGCGCCCTCGGCCAGCGCCGTCGTGAAATATGAGCTGCCCAGCGGCGGTCCTTCAGAGTCCGACAGCCAGTACCAGGAGGGTTCGCTGCCGCCGGAAGATACAAGCGCTTTATAGTTATCAGATGAGAATAATTCTGGGAGACGGTCAGGTTCATCGTTGGGCGAGATTCCCTTGCCAATCAGTGCGCCCGAATTGCATGCGTCTACAATCAATAGTTTTATGCCCGGGATCGGATCGAGCATGGATTGAAGGGCAGTGGCGCTGACTCGCGCTTCCTCCATGCCATCCGACAAAATCAGCTCGCCTTCGGGGCTTTCCGCGTCCGCCACGTCCGAATTAAAGCTGCCGTGCGCGCTGATATATAAATAGGAAACGTCGCTTTCGGCCGCGTCCTTGAAAGCGTAACGGATTGCGGCCGCCAATGCCTCAGCGCTCTGGGTGATGCCATCCTGTACGCGGATAGCGAATGAGCGCGTGTCATTTTCCAGCAGCGACTCCATAGCCAGCAGGTTGTTGTGGGAGGTCGGTGCGGTGTTGGGATATGTAACATATTCGTCGCAAGCGATCAACAGCGCGCGGTATATGGGACTAGGTGAACCCGCGTCGGTCGGCGCGGATTCACCTACAACACCTATAGGATATAAACCCATAAGGAGCAGAATCATCAGCAACGCGGCGGCGATCCGTTGACGCATGGTTCAGCTCCTTCCATGATTCAAAGAATGGTAAAGCGCGATTCGACATTTACCGCCATTATTATACTATATCTTTGGTGATTTTACAAGACCCTCAACGAATTAAAAAAGAACCATAAGTTGTCTGCGTGGATTGTCCATCACTTACTTGCATCAATCAACAAAATATGCTATAGTACTTATATACATTGGGGAACATCGACCAATAGTATTGAGGAGGCTGATCCAATGAGGAAAATCCTATCGCTGCTTATCATCCTGGCTCTAGCGCTCACACCGGTGCTCGCGCTGGCCGAGGGCGTATCCCTGACCATGGGTTCCTGGCGCGTCGACGACTCGGTCATGGTCGAGGCGCTGCTCGCCCAGTACAAGGAGACGACGGGCGTTGAAATCGTATTCCAGCCGAACCCATCCGCTCAATATAACTCTGTGTTGCGCACCCAGCTGGACGCCGGCATCGGCCCAGACCTGCTGTACGCGCGGTCGTACTTCACGGGCCGCGATCTGTATGAGAACGGCTTCCTGATGGACGTGTCCGACATCCCCGGCTTGAAGGAAAACTTCGTGGCTTCCAGCCTGGAGCCGTGGCAGAATACGGACGGCACCTACTTCGCCGTACCGTTCGCCGCCGTCTCCCAGGTCGTCTACTACAACATCGATATCTTCGCCGAGAACGGCCTGGAAATCCCGCAGACGTGGGATGAATTCATAGCAGTGTGCGATGCGCTCCAGGCTGCGGGCATCACGCCGTTAGGCAACGGCCTGGCCAGCAACTGGGATATCCTGGAATGCGTATTCCTGGGCATGCTGCCCAACTACGTGGGCGGCGCTGACAGCCGCGCGCTCTATGAATCCGGTGAGAAGAAGCTCAACGACGAGGCGTTCGTCCAGGCTTACACCGACTTCCAGCAGTTGTCGAAATATTTCCCGGACGGCTTCGAGGCCCTTGGCAATGACGACGGCGTCATGATGCTCGCGCTCGGGCAGTGCGCCATGGTCATCGACGGTTCCTGGTCCAGCGTTACCCAGGATGAGTACGGCCTCAACTGGAGCTCGTTCGCGTTCCCGGTGCCGGCAGGACACGAGGCCGCGCTGTGCTTCCATCCTGACATGGGCATCGCGGGCAACACCAAGACGGAGCATCCCGAGGAAGTGAAGGCGTTCCTGGCATGGCTGGCGACGCCCGAAGGCGCTCAGATCACCGCCGACTATCTGCCGACGGGATTCTTCCCGATGATCAACGCGCCGATCACGTTCAAGAACGAGCGCGTTACCGACATGCTCTCGCTGAACGAAGGCCGCATCACCGACGCGCGCTTCATCTGGCCGAACCTGATGAACCTATATGACCCGATGGTCGAGCAGCTGAACAAGCTGGCCCGCGGCGAAACCACGCCCCAGGAAGCCGCCGACGCCATCGCGGTGCTCCAGTAATCGATCAAACTTAACTTTGCCGACCGCCGTATGTACACGGCGGTCGGCTCATAAATATGTTCTATTAAGAATTTTTATTAAGTATGTTATATAATGTAACGCACCGACGACTCCAGCAGAGGAGGCCATCATGACAGCAGCGGCACGGCACCGACCCACCCCACACCGGTTGCACGGCGGCGACAGCATCCGACCCAGCGGCGCGTACTGGCTGCGGTATGTACTGCCCGCGCTGTTGGTATACGGCGTGTTCATGGCGTATCCGCTGGTGGATTCCGTCCGGCTGAGCCTATACTCGGGTACGACTGGAGCGCGGACCTTCGTCGGTTTGTCGAATTATGTCCGGCTGTTCACGGATGCGATAGTATCCAAACGATTCTGGAACGCGTTCGGGAACACGTGGATTTTCTTCGCATTCCATATGCTCGTGCAGAATGTGCTGGGAATATTCTTCGCTCACTTGCTAACAAATCGCACAATGCGCGGCAGCGGCATTTACCAATCTATAATATTTATACCATGCACCATTGCTGTACTCGTAACGGGTTATCTATTCAAGCTGATGCTCAACCCCATCTGGGCCGGGCCGACGCTGAAGGCCATAGGCCTGGGCGCGCTGGTGAAGCCGTGGCTGGGCGACCGCGCGACCGCGTTACCCATTATATCGCTAGTATCCTGCTGGCAATGGCTGGGCATCCCGACCATGATGTTCGTGGCGGGTTTCCAAGGGATCGACGACGACCTGCTCGAGGCTGCCTCGATCGAAGGTGCCAACAACTGGCACCAATTCTGGCGGATCAAGCTGCCGCTGGTCCTCCCGGTCGTAGGCATGATCGCGATTCTGACATTCGTGTCGAATTTTAACGCGTTCGACGTCATCTACTCGATGGCCACGCCCAACGGTTCGCCGGACTTCACGACGGACCTGATCGGCACGCTGTTCTATCGGTATGGCGTCGCGGGCGAGCATCCCATCGGGATACCGGAGCCGGGCGTGGGTGCGGCGATCTCGACGACCGTATTCGCCATGCTGCTGTGCGGCGTGGTGCCGACACTGAAGCTGACCCAGGGGAAGGAGTGATCGGCGATGGCACAGCATACCCTCCGCACCGTGAAAACCAAAGGTGGTAAGCGCACCCGATCGATGCGCGTGATGAATCTGCACATCGTCTCCCACGTGCTGCTGTCAATATGGTCGCTAGTCGCGCTGTTCCCCGTGTGGATTCTGATCATCAACGCATTCAAGACGCGGCGGAATATCTACGCCAATCCATTCTGGATACCCGAAACCTGGACGGCCGAGAACTTTGTGTCCGTCATCCGTGACGGCAACTTCTTCAACTATTTCCGCAACAGTTTCACGGTGGTAGTCGTGTCGCTAGTCATGATACTGGCGCTGGGTTCGCTGTGCGCGTACGCGCTGGCGCACTGGCGCACGAGTATGTCGGGGGTTGTTTACTTCTTCATAATCATCGGGATGATGCTGCCGATCAAGATCGCCACCATCCGCCTTCTGGAGATGATGAAGGCGCTGAACCTGCTCAACACGCTGTGGAGCCTGTTCCCCGTGTACATCGCGATGGGGATTCCTACATCAATATTCATTTTGACCGAGTTCATCCGCGCGCTGCCAAACGAGTTGTACGAGGCCGCGTACACAGACGGCGCGACGCGGTTTCGCATCTATTGGAATGTGGTCTTGCCGCTGATCCGTCCCGCGCTGGCGACGGTGGCCATCTACAACCTGGTGCCGATTTGGAACGACCTATGGTATCCGCTCATATTCATCAACAAAGAAAGCCAAAAGACGGTGCTCCTGGCCGTCACCAAGCTCCAAGGCCAGTACGCGACGGACTGGCCAAAGGTGCTGGCGGTGCTGACGCTGTCGGCGCTGCCGGTGATACTGCTGTACCTGACCATGTCCAAACAATTCATACGCGGTCTGACGGCTGGCGCGGTGAAGGGTTAAGGGTATCGCTGTGAGGTATAAGTATACATTACGCAAATAAATATTCATTATAAAAATAGACTTGTATTTCGTGCGACACTGTGATATACTGTATTGTCGCCTAGTTGGGCAAAGCTGATAACGTTCATAAGGTTGATTCGGAAAGGTTGATTCGCATGAAAGAGGGCATCCATCCTAAATATACCACCGCAACCGTAAGGTGCGTGTGCGGCGAGTCGTTCGAGACGGGTTCGACCAAGAAGGAGCTGCGGGTGGAAATCTGCAGCAAATGCCATCCGTTTTTCACTGGCAAGCAGAAGCTGATCGACACTGGCGGACGCGTTGACCGCTTCAAGAAGCGCTACGGGCTGTAAGATGCCCGTCGCTTTTTAGACGAACCAGTCCGGTTCGTCTTTTGGCGTTTAGTAAAAAGTACTAAAATGAGGATTGGAGGTGGCAGCAATTAAGAATAATAAAGATGAGCGTAAGCCCGACATCGGCGGACAGGCCGTCATCGAGGGTGTGATGATGAAGTCGCCCGAAGCCATTGCCATCTCGGTGCGCACGCCGGATGGCCGCATCGCGCGCGCATACCAGCGGTATGAGGCGCCATCCAAGAAGCGTAAGTGGCTGGGCTGGCCAGTGATTCGCGGCATAGTAAATATGGTATTAATGCTGATGCTAGGCGTCACGACATTGGATACTTCTACTAAATTGCTAGGGCTTGAGACGGAGGAACCCAGCAAATTTGAGAAGTGGCTCAGCCAAAAGCTTGGGATGGGTATCGAGAAGCTCGTGATGGGTGTGGCGGTAATATTAGCGCTAGGATTATCATTGTTATTGTTTATGGTAATTCCAAACGCCATCGCCACCGGGCTGAACCGCCTGACGACAAACCTTCTGATTGTGAACCTCGGCGCGGGTATCGTGCGCGTGGCCATACTCATCGGCTACATCTGGCTCACGGGCCTGATCCCCGACATGAAACGCGTTTACATGTACCACGGCGCGGAACACAAGACGGTGCACTGCCACGAGGCCGGGCTGGAACTCACGCCCGAAAACGCCAAACGGTTTTCGACATTACACCCAAGATGCGGCACCAGCTTCCTGTTGTTGGTTATGGTTATATCAGTATTGCTAGGTGCGATCGCTGACCAGCTGATCCATCTGATATTTGACATCACACGGTTGTCGTTCCCGCTGCGGTTGCTGCGCAGTTTCATCACACTGCCGTTGGTTGCAGGCGTGTCATATGAAGCATTGCAAGGCCTGGCACATTCGAACTCGCCGCTGGCACGCGCGCTGCGCTGGCCAGGCCTGATGATGCAGCATCTGACCACGCGCGAGCCGGATCTATCGATGCTGGAGATAGCGATCGACGCGATGGAGCGAGCCATGAATGGCAACCAGGTGCTGCAAGAGGCCGACGTAGCACCAATTGTTATTAACCAAACCATCGTCGCGCCTGTCGAGGAGGTAACGCCTGAACCTGGCGTCGGACATGGGCCGGAGCTTGAGCCCGCCTGATGCTTATCGATTACCGTGGCGCGCTGGCCGATGGCGCTCGGCGATTGGCATTGACGGGGGTACCTGACCCGGACTATGACGCGGGTTTGCTGTTATACTACGCGACGGGAGTGTCACGGCTTACTGGTATGCTCGACAATAAACAACTTACCGGCGGGCAATCCGACAAGTACGATAGACTGCTGGATAAGCGGGCGGCGCGGATTCCGTTGCAGTATATACTGGGCGACGTTCAGTTCAACGGCGTCACGATTCGTGTGGATGAACGCGCGCTGATCCCGCGCTGCGAAACCGAATTGATATGTTTCAACTGTGAGCAGTACCTGCGAGGCCGGAATGATACGCCCCGAATATTGGATTTGTGTACGGGTTCCGGTGCGATAGCTATCGCGCTGAAGCATGCTCTGCCCAACGCTGACGTTTTCGCCAGCGACATCAGCGTGGCCGCGCTGTCTTTGGCGCGTTCGAACGCTGAACTAAACGGCGTCAGCATTGCGTTCGAGCTGGGCGACCTCTTTGAGCCGTGGCAGGGTGCCGCGCCTTTCGACATGATAGTATCCAACCCGCCGTATGTCAAGAGCGGCGAAATGCCCGAGTTGCAGCTTGAGGTACGGCGTGAACCTGCGCTGGCTTTGGATGGCGGTTCGGATGGGCTGGATTTCTACAGACGTATTGCCGCTGAAGCGCCGCAACATCTTACGGTTGGCGGCGTGTTGGTTCTTGAAGTTGGTATGGGGCAATCGGATGCCGTGGGCGCGTTGCTGGAACCACGGTTCGAGCGCCTCAAGATCGACGAGGATTTTGACGATATTCCGCGAATGGTATGGGGATTTATGGACAATTAATCCGCGAGGTGAATAATTACACACTCATATGAACCTGAAACAACGTTTAGTTGAAATCGACAACCGCTTGAGCGAACTGGACGCGACGCTCGCACAACCGGACACCTATGCGAATCCGGATCAGACCGCGTCATGGCTGCGAGAGCAGTCGCAGTTACAACCGATAGTTGAGGCTTGGCGTGCGCATGAGACGCTGGATTCGCGCATAACTGACGCCGAGGCAATGCTAGCAGATCCCGATATGGCTGATTTGCATGAATTAGCCAGGGCGGAATTGGATGAACTGCTGCCTCAACGGGCTGACAGCTGGCGCGTCGTTTCGCGTTTACTCATCCCAGCCGATCCGAACGACGCGCGAAATGTGGTGCTCGAGATTCGTGCGGGGGCTGGCGGCGATGAAGCGTGCCTGTTCGCGGCGCTGCTGTTGAGGATGTACACGCGCTACGCTGAGCGGCATCGCTGGCGCGTCGAGGCCATCGACGTCAACGAGACCGACCTAGGCGGTGTAAAAGAAGCGGTTGTGATGATCCAAGGCACGGGAGCGAACGGGCGGCTCAAATTCGAGAGCGGCGTGCACCGGGTTCAGCGTGTGCCCACAACCGAATCGGGTGGACGCATTCACACCTCAACGGCTACGGTGGCCGTTCTGCCAGAGGCGGAGGATGTGGACGTGACGGTCAGCCAGCAGGATCTGCGCATCGATGTGTACCGAACGGGCGGGCATGGCGGCCAGCACGTTAACACGACCGATTCATCCGTGCGGATCACCCATATTCCGACGGGGATTGTCGTAATTTGCCAGGATGAGCGCAGCCAGCTGCGCAATCGTGAGAAGGCCATGCGCGTACTGCGTGCGAGGCTGTATGACCGCGCCCAGGGTGCGCAGGACGCCGCGATGTCCGCGCAGCGACGCGACCAGGTGGGCACGGGCGACCGCAGCGAACGCATACGGACATATAACTTTCCTCAAAGCAGAATCACCGACCATCGCATTGGTTTTACCCGATACAACGTAGAGGCGTTTTTGGATGGCGATTGCGACGACGTTTTGGACGCGCTGATCCAGGCGGAGGAGGCGGAGCGCATCGCGAACCTTGAGGCGGCGGGATGACGACGCGCATCCTCCTCGGCGCTGATGGACTGACCGAGGCCGCGCAAATATTGATGAACGGCGGCGTAGCCGCATTCCCGACGGAGACGGTGTATGGCCTAGGCGCGGACGCGACAAACCCCACCGCTGTCGCCCGAATATTCCAGGCCAAAGGTAGGCCGTCGGATAATCCGCTAATAGTTCACATCGCGCAGTTGGACGAATGGGCGTTGTTGGCTTCCGATATTAACGAACAGGCGTTAACGCTCGCCAAACGATTCTGGCCTGGACCACTGACGATCGTACTGCCACGAACGAACGCTGTGCCGGACATAGTTACCGCAGGATTGACAACCGTCGGTGTTCGCATGCCTGCGCATCCATTGGCATTGGCATTGATCCGTCAGACGGGCAGACCGTTGGCCGCGCCTAGCGCAAACCACAGCGGCCGCCCCAGCCCCACAACCGCAAGGGATGTGCTGGCCGATCTAGATGGTTGTATTCCTCTGATACTGGACGGCGGCGCGTGTAGCGTTGGCGTGGAATCCACGGTGCTTGATTTATCAAGGAATCCGCCCGTGCTGCTTCGGCCTGGCGGCGTCACAATTGAAGAGCTTCGTGAATATTTGCCAAACATAGTTATAGACCCGGCATCGTTATCACCGATGGAGATTGACACCGTTCCATCGTCGCCGGGGATGAAGTATAGGCATTATGCGCCAAATATACCGCTTACGGTTGTCATAGGTGAGTGTCAAGTTTCGACATTGGCAAGATTATACGATGAAACGTTGTCGAAAGGCAGCGTACCAATCCTTCTGTTGTCAGAAGAGACAGCCGCGTTGCTAGCGCCAAGACGCTGCATAACAATAGGTTCATATAACGATCCCGCGCAACTGGCCGGAAGCCTGTTCAGCGCGCTGCGTTCGTTGGATGAACATGGCGCGACGGCGGCTTTTGCGGAGTCGTTTCCGACCGATGGGGTTGGGTTGGCATTGATGAATCGGCTGCTGAGGGCGGCGGGTTTTAAAACTATAGGATAGTCCCTACCGTCGGCCCGCATACACTGTACCGGGGGTGGTATGGGATGCGGTTTTTGGGCGGTAAGGCTGTGCGGCTGAAGCGGTTGTGGTTATTCATCACCATTATATCGATAGCTGCATTTTTGGTAATTGATTTCAATTTGAAGCCGATAATTATGTCGATGGCGCAGGCGCAGGCGCGCGCGATGGCCGTGAACGCGCTTAACACCGCCGTATACGAACTCATGCGCGAGAAGGTTTCCTACCAAGATTTGGTAACGGTTGTGACGGATAACGATGGGCGCGTGGCGATGCTGCAAACGGACACGATGCGCATGACCGAACTAGGCGCGCGCGCCGCGCTGCTGGCCCAACGCAACCTGAACGAGCTGTCGACGGCCGAACTGCGCATCCCGATCGGCGCGGTGACGGGCGTCCGGATGCTGGCCGGGCGCGGGCCGGGCATCCACGTCAACATCATCCCGATGGGCTCGGCAACGATCGAGTTCATCGATGACTTCTCGTCGGCAGGCATCAACCAGACGCGGCATAGGATTTACTTGAAAATTCAAGCGACTGTGAGGATGGTCATCCCCACAGCCTCGTCCGTGTCGGACGCATCCACGCAGGTCCTGCTTGCGGAATCCATACTCATCGGGCAGGTGCCCAACACCTACGCAAACGTCGCGCCGAGCAATATTTTGGACTTAAAACCTTAATGCGTTGACAACGGTAAGGCGTAATCCCAGCCCAATGCATCGGCGTCTTGGGCGTTGTGCGTTACCAGGATTATCCAGTTACGTTCAATCTGCTCGCGCACTAACGCGATGATGCGGGATTTGCTGTCGCTGTCCAGTTCCAAGAAGGGTTCGTCCAGCAGGAGCAGCGGCGCAGGCGCGGCCAATGCACGGGCCAAGGCGAGTCGGCGGCGCATTCCGCCAGAGAGTTCATGTGGAAAACGGAGCGCGTCGGCGGATAGTCCGACGCGTTCGAGCCAAGTGGCGGGTTCGTCGGAGACAAGGGATAGGTTGCGCTGGGCGGTGTACCATGGAAGCAGCCGGTTTTCCTGGAATTGGTAGGAAACGCGCGTCGGCAGTCCGAGAATCGTGCCAGCGTCCGGTTGTGACAAACGCGCCATTAGCCTAAGCAGGGTTGTCTTACCGATGCCCGACGGCCCGCCGACGCACACGCGCGCTCCGATGGGTAGCGTCCAATTGAAGTTATCCAAAATTATTTTTTCGCCGAAGCGTATCGTTACGTTGATGAACTGGATGGATTCGCGTTCATTCTGCATGGTTGGAGCCTTCTTTGTTGCCATTTTCGACAGGTGAATTTGGATAATTATTCAAACGCGAGCGAGTTAACCGTAAGAATAAACGCTCTATCGCTGTGCTCAATAATATAATCAGTAGTGTCCATGCGAAGAGCGTATCCGTCCGCAGATAAACCTTAGCGTTGTATAGCTGTGTACCCATGGCATCGCGCGGCACGCTGAGCACTTCGGCGGCGATCATCGCCTTCCAGCATAGCCCGATCGACGCGTTGCACGCCGCTAGGAATGTGCCGCGCAGACTGGGCAGGATGATATGGCGGATGGTGCGCAAGCGTCCGAGGTGGAACACTTGCGCCATTTCCAGTAAATCTTTATCAACGGCGGCTATTCCTTCTGTCAGATTTGCCCAAATTATGGGCAGAACCATCAGTGTCGCCGCGAACACGGGCACGTATGCGCCGCGCAGCCACACCAGCGCGAGTATGATGAACGAGGCGACAGGCGTCGCGCGGATCGCTGTCAGCGCGGGCCGCAGGAGTATGTCCGCTAAACGTGACGCGCTGGTCAGCGCCGATATCAGGCAGCCGCTCACAACCCCCAGTAGGAATGCTGACAACATTCGCGTCAGTGAGACCGCGATTGCGCGCCATGCCGCTGGGCTTCTGACAATATCCGACAGTTGTCGCAGCACTTGAACGGGGGAAGCGAACAGCAGATCCTTCCCGATCGAACGGTACGCGACGAACCATAGCGCACCCCAGAATGCCAGCGGCGCGACTATAGCCCAGACCGAATGTATCCATCCGGTCTGGGCTTTACGATCATTGTCAATTCGTGTCGCAAACATCGGCGTTAGTGCTAATATTTGTGCGGGCTATTGAGCTATATAGTAGAAGTCATCGCCGGGCATTGCGCCGCCAATCGAGTTGGGGTTAGCGTCGAACAGTATTTGGAAGAACGGTTCGATCCGTGCGCGCATCGCTTCGCCATCGACGAAGGTGATGTTGGTGCCTGGCAGCGCCTTCAGCACAACCGCCGCGCTGGGCATTATCCCCGCTTGCTCGGTTAATTTTGCGGCCTCATCAGGATTCGTCTGGACGAATGCCACCGATGCTCGATGTGCGTCTAGGAATGCGTTCACGACTTCTGGATGTTGTTCGGCGAATTCTCTCCTGACGATCACGCAGCCCATCGAGAGCGCGGCATCCGGCTGCCCCGCCGATTCTGCCGCCGCTTGGTATAGTTCTGTTACATCCAGCGCGCGCCGCCAGTTAGGATTCTGAACCTGCAGGCTGGTGGCGAACGGCTCGGGCAGCATGACCAGATCAACCTCGTCAGCGGCGGCTAGCGTCGCCAATTCCGAGTGTTCGCCCTTGAATTCCAGCGTTGCATTCACGCTAGATTGTTTTAGTATATACTGAATGGCGTATTCAGGCGTTGCGCCTTGGCCTGTTGAATAGAGCGTCCGGCCTTCGAGATCCGCAACGGATTGGATGGAATCGCCGCGCTCAAGTATGTGCAGCACGCCTAGCGTATTCAGAGCGATGATCTGGACGCCGCCATTCAAACGGTTGTACAACGTAGCGGCTAAGTTGGTAGGTGCGGCGGCTATATCCGCAGAACCGCTGGCGATGGCCGCGACGATCTCGTCCGGGGATCCAGCCAGCGTGAACGACCACTCTTCGCCAGGATTCGCTATCATTTCCACCATGCCGATCCCGGTCGGGCCTTTGAGCGCTACGATGTTCGCCTTTATGATTGGCGTTTCCGCAATGGCGCAGCTGCTTAACAGTCCGAGCATCATTACAACCAACAATAGTGCGACTGTTTTAGATAATCTTGCGTTCCTCATTATAAGTATACACTCTCTTTCCGGGTAACTCCGACGTCTCACCCTGGCATTATTATACCACATTCGGTGGATGATGAAACGGCCGACTTGTGGTATAATTGTGCAAACTCTATCCGAAAGGATGAACCAAATGAAGATCGCCAAGCTGGAATCATTTCAGGTGAAACCGCGCTGGCATTTCCTAAAGATCACGACGGACGACGGCTTGATTGGCTGGGGCGAACCCATAGTCGAGGGCCGCTCGCGCACGGTCGCCATGGCTGTCAAGGAACTGGAGCCGGTCCTGATCGGCCAGAATCCGCTGGAAACCGAACGGTTGTGGACGGAGATTTACCGGGGCACGTTCTACCGCGGCGGCCCGGTGCTGGTCAGCGCGCTGTCGGGCATCGATCAGGCGCTGTGGGACATCAAGGGCAAGTACTTCGGCGTGCCCGTGTACACACTGCTTGGCGGGCCGACCCGCTCGCGCGTGCGGACATACGCGCACGTGGGTGGCAAGACGCTGGACGAGTTAGTCGAAAATGCTAAGAACGCCGTCGAAAAAGGGTTCACATTGTTCAAAACGGGGCCGTCGGACGGGCCGGTTCGCCCGCTCGACACATCAGCGTACATCGATTCAGTGGTCGAGAAGATTGGGCGGATGCGTGACGCACTGCCCAAGCATGTCGACCTGGCGGTGGACTTCCACGGTCGATTCACGCCGGCGATGTCGATCCGGTTGCTGCGGGAGCTGGAGCCGTTCCGTCTGATGTTCGTCGAGGAGCCTGTGCAATGTGAGAATGTGGACGCGCTGGTGACGGTCGCGCGCTCGACGTGCATCCCCATCGCTACGGGCGAGCGGCTCTTTACCCGCTGGGGATTCCGCGAGGTGCTGGAAAAGCAGGCCGCCGCCGTCGTGCAGCCGGATCTGTGTCACGCGGGCGGTATAACCGAGGTTGTGAAGATCGCTGCGATGGCCGAGCTATACTACGCGCAGGTGGCACCGCACAACCCGTTGGGCCCCATCTCGCTGGCTGCGGGGCTGCAGGTCGCCGGCTCGATCCCGAACTTCCTATGCCAGGAACAGGCGTCGCTGGGTGAAGGGTACCTCAAGAATCCATTCAAAATTGAGAATAGCCACCTGTCGCTGCCGACCGCGCCGGGCCTGGGCATCGAGGTGGATGAGGATTACGTGCGCTCGATGGCGTATGAGGGCGATTGGGATTCGCCTCGCTGGTATAATGATGATGGGGCATTTACTGAATGGTGATATAATATGTATGGCGCAGGGTTATTCCAAATCCTGCGCATTCTCGCTCATGCCGTTGAGGATGGCGCTCATACTATTTATCATCTCATCATCTTTAAGCCGGAACTTGAACTCCACGCGCCGAGACGCCTCGGCATTCTCGGTGCCGTCCGGGCTTAGGATCGATTCGCTGAATGAGCGGCCGTTCGCCGTAACCTTGTCGCGCAGGGTCAGCTTTTCTTGAGGTGTCAGCGCCGTCATCTGGTCGGAAAGGATGTAGTTTACCACGTTGTACGCACGCTGCTGCGACAAGTTTAGGTTGTATTCGTACGATCCAGTGGTGTCAGTGTGGCCTTCGACAATCAATTCGGATACGTACTGGCTGTCGTCGCCAGCCAACAACGTTCGGACGTAAACCGGGATGAACGTGTTGAGCAGCGTCTTGCCGCTTGGCTTGATGGTCGAAGAACCGTAGTCGAAGAAAACCGCGCTGCTCAACGTGATCGCGCCTGTGTTTTGATCCACATTCACGTTGATGTTCGCCGAGGCCAATGAGTCGCGCAACTGCTCGATGATGGCGGCCCGAACGCCGACCATCTGGTCGATCAACACCTGCTGCTGGCCGATCTGCTGGGTCTTGTTTGCCAAAAGCTGCTTGAGGTTTTCAACGTCTAGTTGTTGTAACAGCAACTCTTTGTCCTGTTGTGACAACCGCAGGGCGGTTTGATCCAATTCGCTTTGCTTGGTATCCAGCTGCTCGCGCGTTCGATCCGCTTCCTGAAGCGCCAGCGCCAGCAGCGCTTTTTGCTCGTCGAGATCCAACTGCTGCTGGGCGAGCCGCGCCAGCGAATCTTCCAGCTTCAGGTTTCTATCGTCCAACTCGACCCGCTGGTTTGTCAGCGTCGAATTGGCCAGCGCTAGCTCCTCGGCCTTCTGCGCCAGCAGCGATTCGGTTCGCTCCAACAGTTCCTCCTGGGTGCGCAGCTGCGCCTCCTTCGCGGCGACCTCTTTCTCGCGATTCTGCTGCGCCGTCATGTATTGGTTCACATAAAAGAATAACAATAATGAAAGCATTAACAATAACGCCGCCATTACGTCTGAATAGCTCATCCAGTAGCTGGCATTCTCACGCCTGACGCTTGATTTACGGCGATTTACCTGCAATTGTTAACGCCTCCCCGTGGGTTATTCCGCATTGCGTATGGACTGGAGTTTCGACAACTGTTCGTTTAACGACTGGATGGCTTGGGTGAGCGTGCGCATATCCTCGCGCACCGTCGCCGCGTCGTCCAGCTGGCTCAACGGGCTGCGGGAGAACGGTGTGCCGCGCATCATCGCGTCGAGCGCTAACGTGATCCGTCCGGTCTGTTTTTGTATAGATTCGTCAAACAAACCGAGCGCACCAGCCAGGCCTTCTTGTATATTTTCTACAAAGGAACCGTACGATCCCTGCAGCAGGTCGGCGCCTTCCTTCAAATCCTGCGAGATGGCCGACAGCGCCTCGCGCTGCGCCTGGGAGTGCGTGCCCAGCGTCTCCGCGAAACCGCGCATCCATAGGTTATAATCTAGTAAGTATTTCTCCAGCGCTTCCTGATGTTCGCGCAATTGCACGAGGTAGTCCGCCTGCTCCGCAGAGGCGTTGTGCAGACGGCTTAGCAGCTCGGAGGCCCCGGTATTCTGCTCATCCAAGAAAGTTGAGCGTTCCGACAACGAATTGACGTATTCATCGAAGTGCGACAACACCTGACGTGCCACACGCTGCATCGATTCAGAATCGTTCGTCTGCGCGCCGATAATCTGCGCGGTTGTACGCAGATCGTCACGCAGCATCTGCTGCTGCTTGACCGTCTGCTCCAGCGCCTCGCGCAGCCCGCTGACACGTCCCTCTAGCGCCTGGTCCATCGCCATCACGAATTGGTTTACCACGTGCCGCACGCCTTCGATCTGCTGGCGCGTCGTGCCCTCGAGGAATCGATCCATCGACTGCGCGACGGGCTGTAACGCGCGGAACACCGCCTTCTCGATCTCGGCGGATAGGCTCGAACCCAACTCTTCGCTAAACGCTCGCAAGCCAGCGACCTGCTCCTGCTGCAGCGCTACGAGCTGGTTCGCCGTGTCTATGGGCCTCGGCGCTCCATATCTATAGAAGCGATCCGTGAACGCGTCGAGCGCCTGCTTCGCACGGCCAACCAGTATTTTTAAGAGAATATTGAATGATAATGAACACACGAGACCCACGATCGACGTTTGAAACGCCAGCGCCAGCCCAGCGATCATTTGGGATATCGTGCGCTCCATCTCGTTCATGTCAATATTTCCCAATCCTTGGGTTAGGCCGATGAACGTGCCAAGGATTCCCAGCGATGTAAACAGCCCCGGCACTAGATCAGATAGCGGCGCGTTCCCGGGGATATTGATGGTCGAATCCTCGTTGATGTAATCCTCCACACTGCACGGTTGTCCATGCGCGTCGAGGCTTTCAGCATTCTGCAAATAATCCCGCCAATCGCGTTGGAGAGATTTGCCAAGGAATGTCGTGTCGCCCCATACCGGCCGGGTCAGCTTCATGCGGCTGCAATCCACCAGCAGTTGGCCCGCGTGACGCAGGGCGGTTGTGCTGCGCATAACAGGGATGAGGCATTTTATTATGGCGCAGACCATTATTACCAGCATCGCGCCGTAAACGAGCACGTCCGGCAGATGTTGCAGCAGCCACGTTAAGGTTAGGTTCATTCTCTCACCATCCATGACAGGATTAAGCCTTGAGAATTATAAATAATTCCCTACCACATCTAAACGGAATCGAAGGCGCGTTTCATCCTCAATACTCTCGACAAATTGCGAGCATGTTCGATCCGATCTGATAAATTCTACAGAAAAGTTTCATAAAGAGTATTGATTTTATCTCGACATGAATATATAATAGGATTGATAGCACGACATAGTAACGATGCTACACAATGAATCGCTTGTAATGATAGTTGGCGGTTCGTAATCTATTTGGCGAAAGGATGATTTCGTTTGGACAATCCTAATCAGAATACCGATCCGGCATTGGTGGATCGCATCGCGCGGAACATCTTCAGAGCGCTCCCGCTCTTGCGTAAACGGCTGCTGCATATGGATACGATCCAGGCCGAGCACGGAATTCCGCTGTCCCATGTGCAGGTGCTGAGCATGCTCAGCGAGACCGGATCGATGTCCGTGTCGGAGATTTCCCGCAGGCTGGGTATCGCCAAACCCAACATCACGCCGCTAGTGGATCGCCTGATTGAGGTGGGCCTGGTCGATCGTCAGCGCGATACCGTGGATCGCCGCGTCGTCAACGTAGTCATCATGCCCGAGGGTGAGGAGAAACTGAAAGCGATTCACAACACCATCGTCGAGCAGGTACACGAGTGGAGCGAGAATGTATCGGAGCAGGATTTCCAGGATCTATCCGACGCCTTGACGACCATCACGCGCGTGTTGAATGCCAATCAGGGTTGATACTATTCGCTAAACGCACATAAACAGACCGTTAGTTTGTCGATACAGACCGACGGTCTTTTTATTATCGTTAAAACAGACCGTAGGTCGGTATATGTTCACATAAATTTTATAAAAAATGATTGCGGCACGGCTTGCGCCGCCGCGCAGAATCGTATACAATGATCGTTGGTGTGAAACAGACGGAACGTAAGAACGTTACGAACGTTAGGAACGATTAGGAGGGATTCCATGTCAGTTAAGATCGGCATCAATGGTTTTGGCCGCATCGGGCGGTTGGTTTTCCAGGCCGCGCTCGAATGCCCCGAGGTAGAGGTCGTCGCCATCAACGATCCATTTATTGACCTTAATTATATGGCGTACATGCTGCGGTATGACACCGTGCATGGCCGTTTCGACGGCTCGATTGAAGTGAAGGACGGCAAGTTCGTTGTCCAAGGCAAGCCCGTATCCGTCTATGCGTCCATGAAACCTGAAGAGATCCCGTGGAAAGAAAGCGGCGCCGAGTATATCGCCGAGGCGACGGGCATCTTCACCGATGAGCAGGGCGCCAGCAAGCACTTCGTAGGCGGCGCGAAAAAGGTCGTCATCACAGCTCCCGCAAAGGACAAGGAAACGCCGATGTTCGTCATGGGCGTTAACAACAAAGATTATAATTCCAGCATGAACATCGTTTCGAACGCCAGCTGCACAACCAACTGTCTTGCCCCGCTCGCGAAGGTGATCAACGATAAGTTTGGCCTCGCGGACGGTCTGATGACGACCATCCACTCCACCACCGCCACCCAAAAGACCGTCGACGGCCCATCCAAGAAGGATTGGCGCGGCGGACGCGCAGCGGCTGGCAACATCATCCCCTCATCGACAGGCGCTGCCAAGGCTGTCGGCGTGGTCATCCCAGAGCTGAAGGGTAAGCTGACAGGCATGTCGATGCGCGTGCCCACGCTGGATGTATCCGTCGTGGATCTCACGTGCAACCTTAAGACACCCGCCACGATGGATGAGATCAAGGCCACAATGAAGGCGGCGTCTGAATCCGATCAGTGGAAGGGCATCATCGGCTACACGGAGGACGAGGTCGTCTCCAGCGACTTCATCCACGATCCGCGCACATCCATATTCGACGCGAAAGCGGGCATCCAGCTGACGCCGACATTTGTCAAGCTGGTCGCCTGGTACGATAATGAGTGGGGCTATTCCAATAAGGTCGTCGATCTGATCAGCTACATGGCGAAGGTGGACGGCGCGCTTTAATCGTTCACTGTCGGTTCAATCCAACTGTTTGTTGTTGATCCTCCCTTCTTGGGAGGATTTTTCGATATACTTCCAATTCATCGCATACTGTGTTATCATAGATCTATAAACCCTCATCCCCGAAAGGAGTCCGCAAAAAAGCCGCATGATGAAAATTGTTGCTGTGATGAACCAAAAGGGCGGGGTCGGCAAGACGACGACCGTTGTGAACCTAGCCGCGTGTACCGCAGCGCTGGGCAAGCGCGTACTGGCTGTCGATATGGATCCGCAGGCAAACACGACCAGCGGTCTGGGGCATTCCGCCGAGCAAGGCCGCAGCATGTATGACGCGCTGGTTGCGGGTGTGCCTATAAATGATATACTGCTATCTACACCTGTCGATACGTTAAAGTTGGCACCGTCAGACATACGGCTTGCTGCCGCTGAAGTCGAGCTGCTGTCGATAAACCGACGCGAGTCTGTTTTGAAGGAAGCACTGGGTAAGCTAAATGGACCGACGGTCGGTCTGTTTGATTATGCGTTCATCGATTGCCCGCCGTCGCTGGGACAGCTGACCATCAACGCATTGACTGCCGCACACAGCGTGCTCATACCCATCCAATGTGAATATTACGCGCTCGAAGGCGTCGGCCAATTGATGCGCACGATCCAGATGGTGAAACGCGGACCGAACCCTTCATTAGAAGTGGAAGGCGTTGCGCTGACCATGCTCGACGGCCGGACTAACCTTGGATTGCAGGTCGTGCAAGAAGTTAAAAAACACTTCAAAGACAAGGTTTACGCAACGGTTATCCCGCGGAATATCCGGCTGGGTGAAGCGCCAAGCCATGGGCTGCCCGTGCATCTGTATGATCCGCGCAGCGTTGGCGCAAGCGCTTATCAGGATCTTGCTAAAGAATTCATAGAGCGCGCTGAAAATACAAAGGGAGGTTCCGGCAAATGAAACCCAAAGGCCTGGGGCGCGGTCTGGACGCTCTGATGTCGGATGATACAACCGCGAGTATTAATCAATTGCATGAGATAGCGTTGACCGATATCGATCCGAACCGCGACCAACCGCGCAAGTCATTCGACCCGGTCACGCTGCGGCAGTTGGCCGACTCGATCGAACAGTCGGGCGTGTTACAACCGATAATTGTGTCGCCTGTTCAGGGACGGTATCGAATCGTCGCCGGAGAACGCCGTTGGCGGGCGGCGCGGTTGGCGGGGCTTACTACTATCCCAGCGATCATCCGCGAGGCGGACACGGTTGGACGGATGGAGCTGGCGCTGATTGAAAACTTGCAGCGCGAGGATTTGAATCCCATCGAGGAAGCGGCGGCTATCCGCGCGCTGATGGATGAGTGCGGCCTGACCCAGGAAAACGTGGCGCAGCGCTTGGGGCGCAGTCGACCAAGCATCGCAAATCTGCTGCGGATACTTACATTGCCATCACAAATCCAGGAATGGGTGGCGCAAGGCGCGTTGTCGGCCGGGCATGCGCGGACGCTCGCGGGCATCGAGGATGAGTCGCGGCAGACGGTGCTTGCGCAGCAGGCCATCGACGAATGCTGGTCCGTCCGCGTGCTGGAACAGGAGGCCGCTAAAAAGGAACCCATTCCGCCAAAACCAGCGGTGGTTAAGAAGCCACCGCCGGAATTCGACAGGCTCACATCGACAGCTCGTGAGGCATTCGGCATGCGGGTGGCCATCTCCGGCAACCTGAAGCACGGTCGGATCGTATTGCGCTATGACAACCCGGAGGAGTTAGAGCGGTTTAACACCATATTGGAGGAAATGCGCCGATGAGTCTCCAGATTGAGCGGACGGCTTCATTATATAACGGCCTCGGGATCGTCCCGGCAGAGATACTGACACCAGCGGCGGATGTGGATGTAACACGCTGGGCGGTTGTTGCATGCGACCAATTTACATCGCAGCCGGAGTATTGGCAGCAGGCGGGACGCTTTGTGGGCGGCATGCCGTCCACGTTACAATTCATCTTGCCAGAGGTTTATCTGAACGCACCGGACGCCGATGAACGAAAGCGCAGCATCCTTGACAACATGAGGTTGGCGCAAACGAAGGGTGTATTCGCCCAGCCGTTCGTGGGATTCGTGCTGGTTGAGCGATCTTTTGAAACGGATAAGGCGGCGGGCGAATCACGTCCGCCCAGGATCGGCTTGGTCACCGCTGTAGATCTGGAGTTGTACGATTTTTCTGCGGAATCCACAAGCCCCATCCGCGCCACGGAGGGCACCATCGTAGAACGCTTGCCGCCGCGCGTGGCGATTCGACGCGAGGCTGCGCTGGAATTGCCGCACATCTTATTGTTGTTGCAAGATAAGGAACGCTCCGTGATTGAACCCGTTTACGCCAAACGTGCGTCATTGCGCAAACTTTACGATGCGCCGCTGATGCTGGGCGGCGGATCGATCAAGGGTTGGGCGGTCGATTCAGCAGACGATATAACTATTATTGGTGAAGCGTTACGTACTCTGCCTACGGTTAATGGCGTGCGGATCGCCGTTGGTGATGGGAATCATTCGTTAGCCGCCGCGCGCGCCGTGTGGCTCGAAGCACGCGACGGTATCCCGGAGGATCAACGCGCAACACATCCACTCCACTACGCTTTGGCCGAGATGTGCAATGTTTATGATGATGGCATAACGTTTGAACCTATCCATCGTATTGTGTATGGAGCGAAGCTAGCGGAGCTGCTGGCCGCTTTTGTGCTATGGGTTGCCGATAGAGGCGGTTTCACTCTAATTAAGCCTAACGAATTACGGACCAGCGGTCCGTCACGTGAAACAGTCGGGCAGTCTGTCTCGTTTATCGATAGCGAATCTTCTGTTACAATCTCCATCACCAGCCCGCCATTACAGACCGCAGTCGGTACTGTTCAGGCGTTTTTAGACCAGTGGTCTGTAATGCAGAAACAGACTGAAGTCTCGATTGACTACATCCATGGCGACGATGTTCTGCGCGACTTGGCATCCGCGCCGGATCGTGTCGGCATATTACTGCCCGCGCTGGACAAATCCGAACTATTCCCGGCCATCGCCAAGGATGGCGCGCTGCCGCGTAAAACATTCTCGATGGGGCATGCGCGCGAGAAGCGTTACTATCTGGAAGCGAGGCGGCTGCGAACATGACGCATCGGCGTTATAATATAGTGAAGAAACACGGAATGTTCCCATGAATAAGTGGCATTGGCCGCGGCTCTCCATCTTTACGACGGTGTTCCTGCTATTTGCGCTGGTTATAACGCCGTTCTACGCGTTGGGGCTGCTGATGAATGATCGGGGGCGCGCAATCGCTCGGTCGGAGATTTACGCCTCCATGACCCGACAAATGAATTTCTATATGAATAATCTGGAGTTGGAGGTCAGCGCCATCATCAATACGGAGGTCGCGCTGATCAATAACGGCGATGTCCACGCCCTGGCAAGCCTTAATGAAATCCCGGACAATTATGAATTATACCGACAAATGGAGCGTGTGCGTGTGGAGTTGGCTACGCTCCGCGACGCCCAGCGTTACATTGAGAGCGCGTATGTACTCTTTCCACGATCCGGATTGAAGCTTACCTCTACCAGCCGACAGACGATGACCGACGCCGACCGCGCGCATGCCGCCGATCCCGCATTCTATACGGGTTATCCGTTGATCCAGGACAATTCAGGCATATATATCAATTTTACATCGCAATTTTATATGAAAACGCCAGATCCTGACAAGGTATCATACATAATCGTCGTCAAAATAAACAGCGGACTGATTGCGAAGGAGATGGATGATTACTTCGCGGCCTCGTATGGTCGGCCGTGCCTGGTGGGTTTTGAGAATGGGTTGACAGTACTCAACGGCATACCGGAGGATGCCGTGGCAAATATTCCCATGGGTTTGACGGCGGGTGCCACGTTTGGGGTTGCTGACACACCGAGGCTGGCCGCGACGCAACCGATATCACACGTGGCATGGCGGCGTTCGGACATGCTTAAGACCACGTTCATCCTATTTTGCGAACAGCAGCACTTCCTTAGCTCGTTAAACGCCTACCGCAGCTGGATTATTCTATTCACATGCGCTATGGTGTTGATACTCGTGGTCTACACCATCTGGATGAACCGGATCCTGGCCGTGCCCATGAATCGCCTGACGTCGGCCATCAAGCGCGGAATCGAGGGCGATCTCAACAACGACATCCCATATCAGGCGAACGAGGAATTCACATATATCTATAGGCAATATAACGATATGCTGCGCTTGCAGCGTGATACGCTGCGGCAGTCGTACGAGCAGTCGCTGCGGCTGGCGGAGGCGCTGCCGCTTTTTCGGGATCGGCTGATCTTCGGCCTGTTGGACGGTGAAATCCCCAGCGACCAGGAACTCGCCGAGGTGGAGGTGCCGCTGGATGTAACCCAGCCCGTACTATTGTTGGTCATGCGGCCAGACGATCCTGACGCGCTCAATGGCATGGAGATATTTCAGCTGCGTCGCGAGGCCGGCGCGTTCCTGGCGCAGAAATATCGCGTATTCTCCGTCGTGAAACATGAGGATATTGTATTCTTTATCCAGTTGCAAGGGTTTGAACGTTCTCAAAGCCTGCCGACGCTCGTTCGGTCTAACCTGGACGCCCTGCAGCGTATATGCGAACAGACGGCCAGAACCTCGGTCTCGATAGCTATCGCCGAAGAAGCCGTGCCGTTCCTTACAATAGCGGCGACATGGTGCGCGCTGCGGCAATCGCTGCGCAGCTTGGCTGGACTTAGCCGGAGCATGCTGCTCATCGCCGACACCGTGTCCACGTCACTTAGCGCAGCGCGTCCGGAAGAGCGGCAGATCCAGCGTTTGCTGGAGAATTGCAAAGCCTGCGTGGATAGTGGGCAGCACGACCGTTACTTTCAACACTATAATGAGTTGAAACAGGCGGCGCTTATTAATCCGAATCTGGAGCGCGCGGATAAAGCGGAGATCGCCATGCAGCTATGTCTGGCTTTCCTGGCCAGCAGCCGTGGCTGGGCGGAACCTCGCGACGAGGCCTTCGCCGATATCTTACCTGGCCTTGGAGAAGGCTGGCCAGCCGACGACACGCTGCTGACCGCGCTGGCCGACGTGTATTTTGGACGGCAAAGCCAGGTTCTCTTCCATAATACTAATGAGATGCTGGGGCATTTGGGCGTGTATATCAATGAACACTTGGACGGCGACCTGTCGCTGAACCGTTTGGCGGAGACGATCCACTTAAGCCCATCGTACCTGTCCAGGCTGTTCCGCCAAATGACGGGCGAAAGCCTGACGGAATACATCGGACGGCGTAAGTATAAGAAGGCTTGCACGCTGTTATCCCAGAGCAGCATGAAGATAGCCGATGTTGCGCGCTCGTTGGGTTTTGATACGCCCAGCTACTTCACCCGATTCTTTAAGAAGTACGCCAACCTAAGTCCCCAGGAATACCGCGACGCTCATATGACAACAAAGGATAAGCAGGGCAACAAAGGATAAACGTGGCGCGGCTTCCCGCCGCTGAAAGTTAAATTAGCGAAAAAGGCAAGATAGGATAAGCAGATTGATAAACGGATGCCTTTACATTGGGCGTTTTTCAGCTACACTGTAGATAGTGCACATGATTTTTGAGGAGGTATAACTAATGTTCTATCACCATCAGGGAAAGACCCGCTGGCTGGCTTGCGCGCTGGCGTGCATGATCGCGCTCACGCTGTGCGCACCCGCCCTTGCGTCCGAGCCGTATTGGGACGACGGCACATTCGATCCGCTGGGCAAGTATGACGAAACCGTCAGCGTTACCCAAACGCGCATCCTTACCACATGGATGGGGTTTGACGAAGGCGAGGACGAGGACAACAACTGGTGGACGCGTACCTATAAGGAGCAGCTCAATATCGAGCTGACCAACCTATTCACCGCGCCCAACTGGGGGCCGGACTTCGACATGAAGATCAACGTCGCGTTCGCCACGGACAGCCTGCCGGACGTCATCCCGCTGTATACGACGCTGGCGGCGCGGGCTATTCAGGGCGGCAAGGTGATGGATCTCACGGATGTTTACGAATACTGCGCTTCGCAGGCGGTCAAGGACATCATGGCCACCGATCCGCTTGCGCTCGAGGTGTGGAAGGTCGACGGAAAACTTTATGGCTTGTCTAACCCCAAGAGCCTTGAGTCCTGGACCTACCTATGGGTTCCTCAAAGCTGGATTGACGAGCTGAATGGCGGCGTTGTACCCAGCACATTCGCCGAGATCGAGGAATTCGCCGTCAAGGTTAAGGAAAAGACTGGATCGGCGGCTTTCGGCGCCGAAGGCACGACCATGGAGTTCGTGGATATGTTAGTTCAGGCATATCACGGCACATACGAATGGGGCGAAGCGGACGGCCAGTTGGAATGGGGCAAGATTCAAGATCCCATCAAGCAAGCCTGGACAAAGGCGGCTGAATGGTATAAGCAGGGCTTGATCGCCCGCGACTTCGCCAGCAAGAATACTGACGACATGCAAGCCGATTATCTGAATGGTAAAGTCGGGATCCAGAACAGCAGCGGCAACTTCCCCAACGGCGACACGGGCCGCAACTGGATTAAGCTGAATGAGGACGACAGCCTGGTGGCAATTCCGCTGATGGCCGCCGACGGCGCGCCGCTGTATATCACCAAGTCGGCCGGATACGGCAACGCGCTGATGATCTCCGCCAAGTGCGAGAATCCGGACGCCGTCATGCGTCTGTATAACCTGAGCACCGCCATCTCAAACGATTACGGCAAGCCGGATTTCATCACCAACGCCGATTACAACAACACCCCCGGCGGCAACATGGGCTTCTGGAACAGGCTGTGCACGGGCGGCGGCTATGCCACCGACACGATCGAGGAGCATCAAGCCAGCTATATCGTCGGCAAACTGATCGCCGAAGGCAAGGACGACAGCGAACTGCTAGCCGCGCACGCCTTTGATTCCGTGGATACATACCAGCGCGTCAACAGCTGGATCACCGAAGGCACCGCGGCTGAAAACTGGGACCTCAACTGGTCGCTGTGGAGCATGATCCTCGGCGCGGGCACTCACGACCACAGCCGCGATATGCGCCAGAATGGGTTCATACAAGCATCGCCCAACTGGGGCATGGAGACGGAGGCCCAGGCCGAGAATAACCAGAACCTGTACGCCAAGTACTTCGAGTTCGCGACGCTGGGCATCATGAACGACGACGTGGATCATCAGTTCGACGCGTGGGTAGATTACTTCTGGGCCAACGGCGGCACGGCCATCTATGAGCAGGTAAACGCCTGGTACGATTCGACCAAATAAGCTCACTATATAATAGAAGGAAGGGGCCGCCGAATCTGCGGCCTCTTCCCAAAACATGGCCATTTGGTTAATGAAAAGAGGCGAGCAGCGTGACAGCGGTTCAATCAACATCGATAAAACAAACTCCCCGCAAGCGCAGGCATACGACATACGGGTTGAGTACGGTGCCTCTTCATCTGATGCTGCTGCCTGCCGTCATATTATTACTTATATATAACTACCTGCCCATGGGCGGGCTTATCATCGCGTTTCAGAAGTTCAATATCACCATGGGTATCTCGGCGTTCTGGAAATCCAAGTGGGTCGGCTTCGGCAACTTCAGGACTATATTCCTGGATCAGGATTTCACAAGGGCATTGCGCAACACGCTAAGCATTGCGGGCGCTAAAATGGTTACCATGTTTATCGTACCCATATTCATTTCACTATTGCTCAATGAAGTATTAATCTCACCGCTCAAGAAGGGCATCCAAACGCTGATCTATCTGCCGCATTTTCTGTCCTGGGTCATACTGGCGGGCATTGTAAAGGATATTCTGGGCACGGACGGATTGATCAACAATATTTTCTTCACCAGCGCGCCGCGCTACTTCCTGGGTGACAAGAATCTGTTCCAGCCAATGCTGGTTATTACCAACGTTTGGAAGGAATTCGGGTACAGCACCATCGTTTATCTGGCCGCCATCACTGCGGTCGATCCGGAGCTGTACGAGGCGGCCATGGCCGACGGCGCAAACCGACTGCAGCAAACATGGCACATCACATTGCCCGGCATGCGGCCTATCATCGTGCTGACCGCGGTGCTGTCGTTAAGGGGCATCCTTTCGGCCGGGTTTGACCAGATCTACAACCTGATCAGCGTACCCGTTTACGCGACGGGCGACGTCATCGATACCATCGTCTACCGCAAGAGCATCACCGGCGGGCAGTACGACGTGGGTACGGCCATCGGGCTATTCAACAGCGTGGTTGGGTTTATATTGATTATCACCACCCAGAAACTCGCGAAAAAGTACGCTGGTTATGAGGTGTTTTGATTATGAAACAGCAAATTAAGTTTTACGGCAAGTATTACTGGGTGTTTTACTACCTGAACAACGCGTTTCTGCTGTTGCTGGCTGTAGTATGCATACTGCCCATGGTAAACGTGCTGGCGGTATCATTCAGCGCGGCGCATTACGCGGCGGCTGGGCGCGTGGGGTTCTGGCCTGTAGGATTCACCACCGCTTCATACAAGATAGCGCTTAGCGATGCAAAGTTTTGGAATTCACTGCGAATATCGCTCATCCGCACCATCGGCGGCACTGCTATCAATGTGGTGCTGACCACGCTGGCCGCCTATCCGCTCTCGAAGGATACGAAGTATTTCCCGTCGCGGGATAGGTATATGATGTTTGTATTCATCACGATGGTGTTCGGCGGCGGGCTGGTGCCTGGGTTTTTGGTGGTATACTATACGGGGTTGTACAACACCATCTGGTCGCTCATTATACCCGGCGCGGTCAGCGGCTGGAACGTCGTCCTGATGCTCAACTTCTTCCGCCAGCTGCCCAAGGAGATTGAGGAGGCCGCGATCATCGACGGCGCGGGGCATATGCGCATATTAACCCAGATTATTGTGCCGGTCTCCAAAGCGTCCATTGCCACCATCACTCTGTTCTGTTTGGTGGGCCACTGGAACGACTGGTTCGGCGGCATGCTGTACATGAGCACCTCATCGAGATACCCATTGGCGACATACCTGCAGTCGCTGCTGTCGGTGGACGTCGCGCGATACATGCCCAAAGCGGAGCGCGAGATCATGGCGCTACTGAATACCAAGACGCTGAAGGCCGCCCTGGTATTCATAAACGCCGCGCCCATTATAGCAGTATATCCATTCTTGCAGAAGCATTTTACCAAAGGGTTGGTGCTGGGGAGCGTCAAAGGTTAATAGTTATGAGTAATAAATTAACGGTACTAGGAGCACGGTTCAATCAAGGGTTTGTTGTAACTGAGGTTACAACAAACCCTCTATCCATTTTGGTGTTGGCATTAGGTCTGTCAAGGTCGGGTAGTATTTTTCCGAAAACGCGGGCCGGACACCGCGTTTTCGGAAAAATCTCCACCCTACCCTTGACAGACGCGGGTTGAAAACGTGAGGTGGATAATATCCGCCCCTGCTAAATTCGGAATTGCTGGTTATTGCGGCCGCATTCTGGTTGAAGTATGAATTACGCCGCCGTTATCGAAGTTCATCGCGCTGCTGTCAGGTAGAATTACCCTCGCCGGAATGCCTCGCGGTGTTTCGGCTATCAGTATGAATAATCCATTCTCAATGCGCCAATTGACTGAAACCATGCCATGCGGCGTTATTACTGTACCATCCATATGATCAAATGATAATGTATATGGCTTTATTATAATGCCCTGCCAACCATACCCGTCAGGCTTCACGCCCAGCAAGCTGCGCGGGAATTCATACAGCGCCAGCGCCGACCACGCGTGACAATCGCTGCGCGGGGACGACATGCTTTCCGGCGTTTCAGGCACAGTCGTCAGGTGTTTGTCCAGCAGCTGCGTCCACATGGGCCACTGGTGCAAGGTTAGGTCGTACGCGTCGCAGGATTCCAACGCGCGGAACAGGAAATATTGCCATGTCAGCGAACCTACGGCGATGCCTGGCTTAGTTAACGCGCGTTCCAGCAATTTTCGCGCGTCGGCTCCGCGTTTAATTCCGCATAATACGGCGTAAACCTGCGCGTGCTGGGAGTATTCCTCATATGACGGGCCTTCTTTGTATAACCCTTCCGATTCGCTCCAGCATAACTTATCAACCTGTTCGCAAATTTGGGCTTTGCGCTCGCGATACTCACGCGCTAACGCTGGCCGGCCTGTCGCGTCATTAACACGCGCCGCCGCTTCCAGCGCGTAAGCATACATCAGATTGTGGGTCGTCGATGGGCCGACGGCTGCCGCCGGAGTACGCCCGGCAATTGAATCCCATTGATCCACCCAATCGATCTGATCCCAGTATCCGAGATTTTCCGCCAAGCCTTGCCCGCCGATTTTCTCGGCGTACCATTCGAGTATGGCGTCTGCTGTCGAACGGTAGTGTTTGATGTAGTCACAATCGTTGGTTTGCTGGAGATACTCCTCCAGCATCCATATCCAGTGCAGCGAGAATGGCGGGATGATGTGCGGCTCCTGCGTCGGGAACCGCGCCATGAGCATCCCCGACGGATGCTTTGACGAATGGAAATCCTCGATCGTCCGGCGCGCCATCCTCGTGTCGCCCGACACCGCGTAAGTGAACAGCATTTCCAGCCGCGCATCCTGTATATACTGCAGCTGCTCGTAATATGGGCAGTCTTCATATGTGTCGTGCATGCAGCGGCGGAGCGTGCGCGCGCTGATATCCCATAAATCCGCAAGCCATGGTTCGGAACCGGAAATGTGGGTTTTGACATCCAGCGGGTAGCCAGTTTCGGTCATGGATGGCATGTGGATGGTCAGCGGGGAATCCGCAGTCTCGACCTCAATCCGCACGAACCTGAACGTACGGAACCAGAACGGCGAGTATGTCTCGTCTCCGCCGCCTGGCTGATATGAATCCTCATGCCCGACAAGGGTGCGCTCATGCGTATCGTCACGGATGTCCTTGCGCGGGACACCTGGCTTGTTAGAGGTGTATGCTTCTGAATACCTGATTGATATGGTACTGCCTGCGCCTTCATTAACGCGCAGGATGAAATAGGCGGTGGTCAGTTCGCCGACATCCAATTCAATCGCCTGGCGGGAACGCGCGGGTATAATAGCCTTGTCATCCTTGAACTGTATTAGCGGCACATCATCATGGTTCAACGACATCTCGCGGGTAAATTGGCGCGCAATTTCATACATAGGCGGGATAGGCCGCGCGGTCAGTGGGAACGGCGGTATAATACCGAACGTTGTGTTCATGGGATCAAACGGGCGGTTCAGGGTTTGAGCGGGTAGCCATTGCGCTTGGTCTTCACCCATTAGCCAGTTGTGCGGATACTTTGAACCGTCCACGGATTCCATGGATCCCATCCAGTGGGAGATGGGGTATAATTTCCATCCGCGCGCGTCATTAAGCCGTGCGGTCCAGTCGGCGATGCCCGTGGATATATTAGTAAATTCTGCGCCTGATGGGTCAAGTAATACACCTGATACGATCAGCAACGGCCCGACCGCACGCGCAACCGTCCAGGATGGCGCGCGCTGATCGCCATGCTGCGCCTCATATGGCGGATGAGAGACTACGTTGACGGCTAGCACGTTCTCGCCGCTGATGAGGTTGTCGCTTATATCCAACTCTTCGTAAAAGTGACGCCAGCGGTCGCCCTTGCATGGGCCGGACATGATCGGAAGCCCGTTTAAGTATAACCTATAGCGCGTGTGCGCGCTGACATACAGCCGCATCGACGCGCCTGCAGGAGCATCAAAACGCAGACGGTACATTGAGCATTGAAGGTTTGTAACGCGGTCGCCCAGACCATCCGGCAAACCGATCCAGCGCGCTTTTCCAAACGCATCCTTGGCTGCCTGTTCGCGCTTAATGTCGAATGGAAGTAATTCGTTAATACATATCACTCCCTAATAATTATGCTAACTCGCGTGTTCCGCCATGTACCGCTCCAATGCGCGCGCGAGCTGGTCGGGGCAAGAAGTACCGTTGCGGCATTGGATACCTTTGAGCAGCCCGATGACGCGGTCCACGGGTTGTCCAACCACAAGGTTGCTGATGCCAGTGAGGTTGCCCGTGCAGCCTTTGTCGAATGCGCACGACTTGATCACGCCATCCTCAATATCCAGGTCGAGGCGCTTGGAGCAGGTACCCTCCATGGGGTATATGATGTGGCTGTCCGCAGTGGCTTCCGGCGGGATGGCCTTTTCATTAGTATTCAAGTTGACCTTTTTTGTCCTGCTCATAACCGTATCAACCGCCTTACATTTATCCATAATAAGGATTATAAAACCTGTTAGAAAGTCATTGGGAGGCCGTTATAGTGCAGCAACTGATCCTGTGCGCCGCGTACGCGTTCATTGCCTATGGGATACGCCGACGGGCGTGGAACGCTCGGCTCGTACTGCGCGGTTTGTCCGTATGGCTGGCGGCGCTAGCCACGTTCCAGATAATCCTAGTACCGCTGGGCGGGGCCAGCATACTGCGCAACGCGCTGCCGTTTCACCTGTGCAGCTTCACCGTGATGCTCACGGTGCCGATGCTGTGGACGAGGAACGCGAGGCTGTTCCAATTCTGCTGGTTTCTGGGGATGCCCGCTGCGATGACCGCGCTGATATTCCCGGCTGTGGGCTATTCGCCGTGGCCTGGGATGGCCCGGTGGCTGTTCCTGACCATTCACGCGACGATCACGTGGGCACCAATCCTCATGTATGTCAGCGGCTCGCGGCCTGAACGGGACGGGGTGTGGTCGACGCTGATTATCGGGAATGTTATGCTGGTAGGAGCGCTGGTCGTCAACCAGCTGTTGGATTCTAACTATATGTTCCTGTCCGCCGCGCCAGCCGGGACACCACTGACAGCCCTTGCCGCGAACGGGAAGGCTGCTTACTTAGCGTCGCTGGAATGCATCGCGTTACTGCTGATGCGCATTCTTTCCCGACTGACCATCCGGCGGAGTGCGATTAACTCTTCGCAAAATGCCTTCACTCCCCCGCGTTCAGCGTCCTGAGGATCTGGCCGTACAACGCGCTGGCGTTCTTGGACCAGGATTTGCAGAATCGTTCCGCGCGCTGATCGTCCGGAGCGCGGACGGTCAGAGAGAGCAGTTCCTCATCCTCTTCTATTATGGTTAAACGAACCAGTTTAGCGCCATCCGGTTCGGTGTCGATTTGATGGACGACGTGCCGCTCGTGGCTGAACCGCGCACGCCAGCCGATCAGCGCGTCGTCGATGCTCATTCGCCGGGAGTACGGGATTCGCTTCTGGAATAGCGCCAGCGTCTCGATGCCTGCGACGGATGGTTGGTACAGCACGCCTAACGGGTGTAACTGCTTGCGCAACAGCCCGTTTTCGCGCAGCTCGGCTAAGGCGAGCTGCAGGTCGATGTAGTTCATCTGGTCAAGATCGACAAAAAACCGCAGCAATTGTTCGGCGGTGGTCGGCCCTAAACCGTGCATCGCGTACAAGAGCAGCAGTCTATCCTCGGTGGCGGAACCTTTTCGCAGAGTCATCATCACATATCATTAAACCTATCATTATGATAGTAAGAGCATATTTGGATAAAGAAAACCGTTCGCTGCGCAGCGAACGGCCGTCGGTCGGTTACGCGTAGAACGGCTTGATCTGATCGAGCAGATCGTCGCAGTCGTCTGAGTAGACCTCCAGCGTGATGGGGTGCGACAGATCCAGGCTGAAGATCCCCAGGATCGATTTCGCGTCCACGACATGACGTCCGGCGCGTAAATCCATGTCATACCCATACCGGCTGACGATGTTGACGAAGTTCTTGACGTTCTCCGCCAAGCTGAGCTTGATGTTAACGGATTTCATGCGTTTTCACTCCTTTCCGGTTACGCGATTAGTATAACATAGATTAAGGGCGAATGCAACCAATAAATGGAAAGTTGTTACCGCTAAATTATAACAACTTAACGCGATGGACTGTACAGTTCTTATCGGATCGTGTATAATGAGTGCGGTTTATGGCATTAATGTTAACAATGTTAAGTAGGAGGACGAAACGCATGTCCGTTAATTTGGGCATCATCGGTTATGGCGGGATGGCTGGGTGGCACCACGAGCACGCCCAGGAGGTGCCGGGGATCAAAGTGACCGCTGCTTACGACATCGATCCGGAGCGCGTCGCGCTGGCACGGGAGAAGGGGCTTACCGGGTATGGTACGTTGGAGGAATTTCTGGCGGATAAGTCGATAAATGTGGTGCTGGTAGCCACGCCAAACGATGTTCACTGCGAATTGGTGTGTGCCGCGCTGGAGGCTGGCAAGCATGTGATCTGCGAGAAGCCTGTTGCGTTGAGCCTGGATGAGCTGGATAAGATGATTGAAACGGCTGAAAGGAACGGCAGGCTGTTCTCGGTGCATCAGAATCGGCGATGGGATACGGATTTCCAGATCGCTAAGGAGATAATCCAGTCGGGGCAATTGGGGAATGTTTATGCGATTCAGAGTAGGCTGCATGGGTCTGGCGGCGCGATGCATGGGTGGCGCGGGGAACTGAAGCATGGCGGCGGGATGCTGCTGGACTGGGGCGTGCACTTCATCGATCAGGCGTTGCAGATTTGCGGGTATGACGATTTGGTGTCGGTGACGTGTCATACGGCGAAGGTTAAGACGGAAGAGGTTGAGGACTACTTCAACCTTATATTCGATAGGAAAAGCGGCGGGTATTATCAGATAGAGATAGGGACGTTTGTGCTGAAGGAACTGCCAAGGTGGATGCTGCTGGGGGACGAGGGGATTGCGTATATTAAGGATTTCTCGAGGAGCGGCGCGGTTGTGACGCTGAATAGTACGATCGAGGATGAGCCGGTGATCGTGCAGACGGCGGCTGGGCCGACGAGGACGTTTGCGCCGAGGCCGGTCGAGGTGAAAGTGGAGCATGAACTGCCTGATCCACAGGGGAAATGGACGGAGTATTACAAGAATATTGCGGAAACGGTTGAGGGTAAGGCGGAGTTGATTGTAAAGCCGTGGCAGGTGAGGAAAACTATGGCGGCGATATTTGCGGCGTTTGAGTCGGCGCGGACGGGGCAACAAGTGTCACTGGTATAAGGCAGGAGGACACGATAAATCCAATTCACGGTAAAAAGTAGGTCCAGGGGGAACCCCTGGTCAGGGGTCCAGGGGGCGGAAAGCCCCCTGGTGGGGGTCCGGGGGTGAAACCCCCGAAATTATAAAAGATCTAACGCGCTTCGAAATTCATCTAGCACAGACTCGGGCGTAGCCCAGCTGGTTACAAAACGTACTGCCGTCTCGGTGTCGGAGACACGGTCGGAGTCGTGGAACGCGAAGCGTTCACGGAGCTTGGTAATAGTCGCATCTGGCAATATGGGGAATAGCAGGTTTGTTTGTGTGTCGACGAGGAAGCGGACGCCTTTCGCGGCGAGTATGGTGCGCAACCCGTCGGCTATACGGTTGGCATGCTTAGCTAGGGTTAAGAATGTACCGTCGCTGAAGAGCACGTCGAATTGGTGTCCGAGCAGAAACCCCTTGGCCAGCATACCGCCGCGCTGCTTGATTAGGTAACGGAAGTCGGGCTTCAGCGCGTCGTTGACGATAACCATGGCCTCGCCGAATAAAGCGCCATTCTTGGTGCCGCCAATGTAGAACGCGTCGCAGACCTTAGGCAGTACCACCGGATCCAACCCGGACGCAGCCAGCGCCGAACCCAGGCGAGCGCCGTCCATGTAGAGCAGTAATCCCAGCTGGTCGCAGCAGCGGCGCAGGTTCCACAGTTCATCAGCGGTATAGATAGAGCCTAACTCACTGGCGTTGGAGATGTAGACCAGCCGTGGTTTAACCATATGTTCATCAGTATGCTTAGAATATAACTGTTCTACCATGCTAGGCGTTAACTTGGCATCGTGGGTGGGCGCGGCGAGGAGCTTGTGCCCGGAGGCTTCGACCGCGCCGGTTTCGTGGACGTTGATGTGCGCCTGTTCAGCGCAGATGATGGCCTCATGCGGCCGCAGGAACGCGGCGAGCGCGATCATGTTCGCGGACGTGCCGCCAATCAGGAAGTGCACGTCCGAGTTATCGCAATGAAAGAACGCGCGAATCTTGTCCGCCGCCGATTCGCACGCGTCATCCATGCCGTAACCCGTGCGCGCGGACGTATTCTGGGCTACGATGCGCTCCAGTATCGCGGGATGCGCGCATTCGCTGTAATCATTCTCCAGGTGTATTAATGTGTTCGGCATAAATATAAATCCTCCTACATAAATTTTGGGAATACTTTCCACAAAATTTCGTTGTTTTCTGTGCTTGACAACAGCATGAAGTTGTGATATACTTCGTTCATAACACGGTTGCGCTTGATGGATTCGCTTTTTCGCAGTGACGCCCCGCCGCGATGTATGCTGATCCTTAATCATTCGACGCCGGGGCTTTTCATTCCCGCCGAAGAGTGTTACAATAATATCCAGGAAAAAGTATGGATAATGACGAAACAGGAGGAACCATTATGCGGTTCGGGATGATCGGTTACAAATTTATGGGCAAGGCGCACTCGAACGCGTTAGCGCGGCTGCCAATGTTCTTTGAGACGGACGTGCCTGTGGAGCGCGCCGTATTGTGCGGTCGCGACGCGGAATGGGTAAGACAGGCGGCTGATACGCTGGGTTATAATGAGATTGAAACAGACTGGCAAAAACTGGTCGCACGCGCGGACATCGATGCGATCGACATCACCGCGCCTTCGAACGCGCATAAGGATATAGCCATCGCCGCCGCCCAAGCGGGCAAGCATGTCTTTTGTGAGAAGCCGCTGGCCCTGACGACTGCCGACGCCCGCGCCATGCAGGAGGCGGCGGACAAAGCCGATGTCGCGAACCAGATCGGATTCAACTACCGATTCGCACCCGCGCTGGTGCTGGCTAAGAAGCTGATCGACGACGGCAAGATTGGCAAGATATTCCACTTCCGGGGCAGCTTCCTGCAGGACTGGATCATCGACCCGGAGTTCCCCAAAGTATGGCGGCTGGATAAGTCGGTGTGCGGCAGCGGCGCGCTGGGCGATCTTGGCGCGCACGTGATCGACGCGGCGCGATATCTGGTGGGCGACGTGGTGTCCGTCTCCGGCGCGCTGACGACATTTGTCAAAGAACGCCCGGTTGTGGAGCGCATGACGGGTTTATCCGGCAAGGCTGGGGCCGACGCGCCGCGCGCCAAGGTGGACGTGGACGATGCGTCGGCGTTCATAGCGCAATTCGAGAACGGCGCGATGGGCCTATTCGAGGCGACGCGGTTCGCTCAAGGGCATAAGAACGACATGCGGTTGGAGGTCAACGGTGAGCGGGGTTCGATCCGGTTCGAATTCGAAAGGATGAATGAGCTGTGGTACTTCAACGCCGAGGACGAGCCGGGCGAGCTAGGCTGGCGGATGATCCAGGTATCGGAAGGTATCCATCCCTACTGGGATAAGTGGTGGCCGACGGGACACGTGATCGGGTTCCCGGAGACGTTCGTGCACGAGCTGTATGAATTCGTCCAGTGCGCGGTGCAGGGCAGACCGTGCGCGCCGAACTTCGCGGACGGCGTGGCGGTCGCGCAGATCATGGACGCTGTGGAGTTATCCAGCCAGCGGCGCGCGTGGGTGGATGTTAACGAGATATAGTGTTTATGTTGCATAGTGTTTATGTCAAATTGAATAGAAAGCCGCCGTCATTCTATCGGCTGTTCCAACCCGGACAGCCCATTCTCCAGCAGCCTCACCGCGCGCTTCTCGATCCGGGAGACGTATGAGCGGCTGATGCCCAGTATCTCCGCGATCTCATATTGAGGCCTGACCTTACCATCCAGCAGCCCGTACCGCAGCTCGAGCACATAGCGCTCACGCTTGGGCAGGTTGGATTTGATTAGGCCTTGGATGCGTTGCAATGAAATACGGCGGTCCACTTCATCGACGACGGTATCCACGTCCGAACCGAGCACGTCGATCAGCATGATCTCGTTGCCCTCGGAGTCGCGGCCGATCGCCTCGTTGAGAGACACATCGTTGCGGCGCTTCTGGGCGGCCCGCAGGACCATCAGTATCTCATTCTCGATACAGCGGGCGGCGTAGGTGGCCAGCTGGGTACCGCTGTCGACCTTGAACGTCGACACGGCCTTGATCAAGCCGATGGAGCCGACGGAGATCAGATCGTCGTACTCCTGGCCTGGGACGGTATACTTGCGCGCGATGTGTGCGACCAGGCGCATGTTGTGCTCAATCAACTGCTTCCGGGCGTTATCGTCGCCGGACTGCATCTGCTCCAGGTATTTGCGTTCCTCGGCAGTCGTAAGCGGTTTGGGGAATGACGTATGCCCGGATACATACGAAAGCAGGAATAAGAGATCCTTGACAATGAATAGCAGTCCGAACATAGTAGCCCTCCCTGTCTGACCGTCTCCTCCAGTGTATGAGGCCGGACAGGGGATGCTTGCATGGGCGCTGTAATATGGTCAGGTATTAGCGATTAGCGGTACTTGTTACGCTCCGACTCGCGCGCCTCGGCCAACAACAATCGGTACCTTGCCAGCCGCGCGAACGCTGGCGAATTCTCCAGCGCAGCCGTTACCGCGCAGTCAGGCTCCTTGTCGTGCATGCAGGGTTGGAAGCGGCACCGCGCGCTAACGCCGTCGAATTCCGGATAATCGTCGCAAACCTCGGCGGACGGCACATCCTCCAACGCTAATAACGAAAACCCCGGTGTATCCAGTATCCTCAAGTCGCCGTCGATCAGCAGATCCACCTGACGGGTCGTGTGGCGGCCGTGCTTCGTCCGCTCGCTGATGGAGCCTGTCTTGAGCGTGCGGCTCATCAATGTGTTAAGGATGGTCGATTTGCCCACGCCGCTCTGTCCGGCCATGCAGCATAGTTTGTTGGACATGAGTGCGCATAGTTCGACGAGTGTCGACGGATCCAGCGCGCAGACAGGCAGCACGGGCATCCCCGACAGCGCATATTCCTCCGCCGTTTGTATGCCTAACGCCGGATCGATGTCGGACTTGTTAATGCATAACACGCAGTCGATGCCCGCGCGCCTGGCAATGACGGCCAGGCGGTCGATCAGCAGCAAATCCGGCTCGGGCTTCGGCGCGATGACCAGTATGAGCAGCTCCAGATTGGCGGTGGGCGGGCGGGTGAGGACGCTGCGGCGCGGCAGTATGCTCTCCAGCCAGCCGTGGCGTTCGCCCTCGCCGGGGGTGAGTTCGATCCGATCGCCCGCAAACGGCGCGGTATCGCGGCGGATTTTCTTGCGCGCACGCAGCGTGTATTCGACGCCGTCGTCGGCCAGCGCGGTGTAGAATCCACCGATGCCCTGCAGCAGCGTGCCTTGCAGAAGGGTTTCGTGAGGCTTTTGAGATTCATTGGATTTGTCAGAATCGGAATGCGTTTTGTTGTTGATGTTTACCTCCATAACTATTACCTGAATATCACTTCAATGTAACTGAAATCGTCTGGAATAGTTCATCTTCCTTATATATGCGGCAGTCGTGCGCGCCGGGTATGTCGCCGCGCACGAGGAATCGCAGCGTGCTTTCGCCCCTTGGATGCAGCGCGCTATATTGTAACTCCTCGGTGCCGTCGGATTTTACCAGCTTCACCTTTATCTGGGTGTCCGCATCCAGCTTCAATTCGACGGCCGCTTCGCCCAGATACACCCGCTGTTCCAGCCGTCCGACAGTGATGGTAACGGGCGTTTCCAGTATCACCTTGGTATATGCCAAAGGTGATTGATCCATCACTACCCCATCCTGCGCGGAATCATTGATCGTATGGTATATAACCTCCGTGAGCACCAGCCGTCCGTCGCCCAGCGCGGCGCGTGCGTCCTTTTCAGCTAAACCGATCATGTCAGGCACGATCATCAGCCCGCCGCTGACCTTTAGCAGTACATTCGTGCCATAGCGAACCCGCGTGCCCGCTGCCGGCACCTGCTCGATAACCTGCCCGACGCGCGCCTCCGAGATGACCGTCTCCGTCGGCCCGGAGACCATCTGATTCTCGCCGATGATCTTCACCGCCTCGTCCATCGGCTTATGGGTTAAGTCCGGCATTATAAGATCGTACTCGCTCATGCTGACGGTCAGCGTCACCTCGGCACCCGGCATCAGCAGCGCCCCCGGCATGGGATCTTGGTCGATCACCAAGTTCTCCTTGCCAATCTCCACCATCCGATCACGGCGGCTGACGACCAGCTTCATCTCCAACAGCATCTCGTTGGCAACGTTATAATCATAATTAGTCACGGTCGGCATAATTATCCGGCTGCGCAATGAGTTCAGCAGGTTCATTACTAATAATCCTATAACAACTAATAGCAGTGCTGTAAACCCCACCGTCAGTAATCGCCGCGTCCACGCAAGCCGCTTTGACTTCCTGGCCATTAACTCCGCCGTCTTGCTCGTATCCTCGGATTGGAGCAGCGGCCTGGGATCCGTCACGTTCGGGAAATGCAGCGCCTGTCGGATCGCCTGGATCATCGCGCCTGCGCTCGCGTAACGCTTGGCCGGATCCTTCTCCATCGCGCGCAGGGCCACTTGCGCCAGCGCGGGCGAGGCATTGTTGTTCACCTGGGTTGGCGGTATGGGAATATCTTCCAGATGCTTGAGCGCGACCTCGACCTGGGATTCACCCATGAACGGCTGAACGCCCGCGAGCATCTCATACAGCACCACGCCCACGGAATAGATGTCCGACTTCTCGTCGGCGACCTGGCCGCGCGCCTGCTCCGGTGAGAAATAATGCACCGACCCCAGCGGCACATCCTCTATCAGTTCGCTGGCCGGGCCTACGAACCGCGCTATGCCAAAGTCCAGTACTTTCACAACGCCTTGTTTATCGATCAATATATTCTGTGGTTTAACGTCGCGGTGGATGATCCCGTTCTGATGCGCGTGCTGCAGCGCGGATAGGATCCGTATGGCAATTTGACCCGCCGTGTCACTGCGGATAGCGCCGTTTTGGTTGATCATCTCCTTGAGCGACGTCCCCAAAACGAATTCGATGACCAGGTAGCGCAGCTCACCCTCGACGCCTACATCCAACAGGTTTGCCACGTTTGGGTGCGTCATGCGCGAGACGGCCGTGGATTCCTGCTCAAAACGCGAGATGAAGGCTGCGTTCTTGCATAATTCCGTGCGCAGAATCTTGACCGCGACCATCTTTTTGGTGTTTCGATCCAGCGCGCGGTAGACGGCGGCCATGCCGCCCGTGCCGACGCATTCGAGCAGCTCGTACCGATTGGCCAGCACCTTGCCTATCATATCGGAATGGTTTGTATTGGCGGAAGCTGTGGCCATCACTCAGCCCCCTTCCCGTCGTCCAGTAGCAGTAACAACGATATGTTGTCACTACCGCCGTTATCCAGCGCCTCCCGCAGCAGCACATCAGCGGCGTCCTCCGGCACGAATCCCCGCAAAATGGTCGCTATCGCCGCGTCGTCGAGCATATCCGTCAGCCCGTCGCTGCATAGCAGCCATAGGTCGCCCGGCCTGCGATCCCATTCAAACAGATCCGGCTTGACCGATTCCGCGATGCCCAGCGCGCGCGTGATGATGTTGCGGTCGGGATGTTTCCGCGCCTGTTCGGGCGTGATGATTTTCTTCCTTAATAATTCGTCCACGATCGAGTGATCCCGCGTGCAGCGGTGCAGACGCCTGTTGCGCAGCAGATACGCGCGGCTGTCGCCCAGCTGGGCGATAAGCGCACCGGGTTCGTTCAGATCATTAGGAATCCATAATAATGTTAACGTGGTACCCATGCCCGCGTAATGCGCGTTCCGCAGTCCAGCCTCGTACACCCTCTGGTTGGCGACAGCGATCGCATCCGTGAGCACACTCGGGTCGAACGGCGCGCCGACCAGCGAGGCACGCAGGGATTGCGCGGCAATCCTGGACGCGACCTCGCCGGCGCGATGCCCGCCCATCCCATCGGCGATCAAATACAACCCAGAGGCGTCGGCCAGCACGGTGTCCTCGTTCTTTTCACGGACGCAGCCGGGGTCGGTGCGGATCACTGTCAGCATGAGGACCTCCGTTATGAATTCTTAACTACATAACACTGCGGCGAAGCTGTCCGCACGCGCCTTGAACCGAGTCGCCTAGCGTGCGGCGTCTTGTGACGGATATGCCAAGGTTTTCGAGTGCATTTTGGAAAGTAATGACAGTGGATTCGGATGACGGCCGCCAGTCGCGCTCGGGGATTGGGTTCAGCGGGATCAGGTTGACGTGGCACTGCATGCCGCGAATGCGCTCGGCCAGCCGTCCGGCGTGGCCCGGCGAATCGTTGACACCATCCAGCAGCGCATACTCAAATATAACGCGCCGGCCCGTTTCGCGCAAGTACATACGGCACGCGGCCAGCAGGCGGTCGATTGGATAGCGCGCAGCGACGGGCACAAGCGTCCGCCGCGTCGCGTCGTCGGGAGCGTGCAGCGACACGCATAGCGTGACGGGCAGATTCTCCCCCGCGAACCGCTCGACAGCGTCCGCCAGACCGCACGTCGAGAGCGACATTCGGCGCATGCCGATGTCGAAGCCCTTCGGATCCCTAAGCGCGCGCAGAAACAACACGGTGTTGTCATAATTATCCAGAGGTTCGCCGCTGCCCATCAGTACAATGTTATGGATTGGAGAACGTTCGGCTGCCGCGGCCACCTGCCCTAGCATCTCACCCGCCGACAGGTTTCGCGCCAATCCATCCAGCGTTGAAGCGCAAAAACTACATCCCATCCGACAGCCGACCTGCGTAGACAAACACAATGTATCGCCGTGATGATACCGCATTCGCACGCCTTCAATGCACTCACCATCCGACAATCGGTATAAATACTTGACACATTCACCATCATTGCTGGTTAGTTCGCGCTCAATAACTACGCTGCTATTCGTCAGTGTCTCCGCTAACCTCAAACGCAACGCGGCTGGAAGCGTATTCATACGCTCAACGGGTGTCGCACGCAGCGCATAACGATACAACTGTTCGGCGCGGTAGGCGGGTTCACCCCATTCCACCATCAGCGCACGCAGACCATCCAAGCCCAACGCAATCGGATCGACGCGTTCAACAACGTTCACGCGTATAACCCGCTTCGCGATCGGATCATCCGGCTTACAAAAAACCCTTCGATCCATTGTGGATTCTCGCCAGACGTACGGTGCGGCAGCAATTGCAATCCAAATTCATCGGGTGTGAACCCATGAATCGGCGTCCGATCCACGCGGAATTCCTTATGTTCCTTAAGGAACGGCTCGACCTGTCCGGCGTTCTCCTCGGGCAGGATGGAGCAGGTTGCATACACCATCACACCGCCCGGTTTTACATAGGATGAACAGACCTCGATCAGCGAGCGCTGTATCTCAACCAATTCGTCCACACCCTCCGGTGTTAAGCGGTAACGTATATCTGGCTTATCCGCCGCAACTCCCAACCCTGAACACGGCGCGTCGATCAACACCGCGTCGAATTGCTGCTGCCATTCCGGGTTCGGCAGCGTCATGTCACGCTCGATGGGTTTGACATTCTCTAAACCCAGGCGTTGTACCTGGGCGCGGATCAGTTCGACACGATGCGGGTATTTGTCCACGGCGAATACGCGGCCCGACTGGTTCATCCGCTCGGCCATGAACGCCGACTTCCCGCCCGGCGCGGCGCACGCATCCAGTATGCGAATGCCGGGCTTCGCGCCGACGGCATCCGCCGCGAGCATGCTAGCCACGCCCTCAACGCTGAACAAACCCGACCGAAAGTCGGGATCCTCGCCGATCGAGCCGACGCCCAGCACGACGTAACTGCCGGGCAGCAACCCGCTTCGCCACTGCCATTTTCGCAAGGCCATGCGCTTTTCAAACGCTTCAGCACTTATTTTAAGCGGATTGATTCGGATGTTGATGCCCGCCTCAACCGGATGTTGTAAGCAAATCTCCCGCGTTTTCTCCTCACCATATGAAGGGATCAACCGCTCCAGTACCCAGCGAGGCCAGCTAAGGCGGATCGACAGTGCGTCCAGCGGATCGTCCGGCCACGGAACCATCCCGTCCTTTTTCTCCGACAGCCGCCGGAGCGTCGCGTTAATCAGCGCTACATACGACTCGCCGCTGGGATACAGTTTCGCCAGTTTGACCGTTTCATCACAAGCCGCGTGATCCGGTATCCTATCCAGGTAGAGTATCTGGTACGCGCCAAGGCGCAGCAGATCTCGCGCCAGCGGCGGGATGCGCTCCGGTTCTTTGAGCAGCAAATTCAACCGATAATCCAGCGCCAGCCGCTTCTCCAGCACGCCATACACCAATTGCGTCGTCAGCGCGCTGTCCTGCGCTGTCAACCCTACTGCGCGCAGCCGCTTGTCCAACGCCAAAGAAGCGTAAGCATCAGAGCGCGTAACATCCTGTAGCGTGTTCAGCGCCACCGCGCGGGCAGACGGCTTGTTGAACGCCGGTCTGTTTTGCATAGGGATTGCAGACCGCGGTCTGTTATCGACAGGATTCGCAGGCCCCGGTCTGTTTTGAATGAATTTTGCGGGAGGCTTACGGACTATCGGTCTGTTATCGCTCATTGAATGCCTCCGTTGGGTACGTTTTCGAGTAATTTACCCACGTCCAGCGGATGCCCGCGCAGGTATGCTGCCGCCGTCATCTGTTTGCCCGAAGGCGGCTTCAGTTCCATGATCTCCAGCGCGGTTAGCTCCCCGCAGGCGATTATCAACCCGCGCTTGGGATCAGAAACCAATACTCTGCCGGGATCCAACATAACACCTTTTTGGGAATAATTTGTATAATTGATCTCACACACTTTGTATATCTTTAACACTCCATTTGGGCTGAATGTAAACGCACCGGGCCATGGATCCACGCCGCGCGTATGATTGATAATGCTCTGGGCGGGCAAAGCCCAGTTGATTAGCCCATCCTCCTTGGTCAGCATCGGGAAATACGAAGCCTGTCCTGGATCTTGCTGCACGCGTGGGCATTCGCCACGTTCAAGCCGCGATAATGTTTCGATCAGCAATTCAGCGCCTATGTGAGACAGACGCTCCAGCAGAGTGTCAGCCGTTTCTTCTAATTGAATAGGCGTCGAGCGCTGCATCAGCACGTCGCCCGTATCGACACCCACGTCAGTAAGCATAGTTGTAACACCCGTGTGCTGTTCGCCGTTGATCAGCGCCCATTGAACCGGCGCGGAACCACGGTATCGCGGCAGCAACGACGCGTGTACGTTGACTGTTCCCAACCGTGGGATGTCAAGCAAACGTTTCGACAGTATCTGCCCATACGCCGCGGTGATAAAAACGTCCGCGTGTAATCCCCTCAGTTGTTCAACCCACTCTGCGCGACGGAGTTTTTCAGGCTGGATCACGTTCAACCCGTGTTTCAGCGCTACTGTCTTAACGGGCGGCATCTCGATCCGCCCGCCACGCCCCGTCGGTCGGTCGGGCTGCGTGACCACCATCGCCACCTCATGCCCCGCATCGATCAGCGCGGTCAGCGACGGCACCGCGAACGCTGGCGTTCCAAGAAAAACCGCTTTCATCTACTACTTTCCCTTTTGCCCTTCCCTTTCGAATCGCCAGCGGTGTCATCCGTATCATCCACGATCTCATACGGTGTGTCATCTATACGAATCATTTTGTCGGTATAAAGAACGCCGTCCAGATGATCCATCTCGTGACAAAGCGCGACGGCGGTCAGATCCTCGGCGGTAACCTCGATCTCCTCGCCCTTGCGATTCAGCCCGCACACCGTCACCTTGTGCGGTCGCACAACAATCCCGCGTATCCCTGGTATCGACAGGCAGCCTTCGCTGTCCTCGCGTTCGTCAGAACCGCTGACCAGCTTCGGATTCAACAGCTCGATCAAGCCGTTCCCAGTATCCACGACGATCGCGCGGCGCAAAACCCCCACCTGAGGCGCGGCCAGCCCGCAGCCGTCGGCGGCGTACATCGTCTGGGCCAAATCATCCAGGAGTTGTAAAACCCTGCGGTTTATATCCTCGACAGGCCGCGATTGCTTTCGCAATAGATCGGTTTTACTGGAATCCAATATACGGCGCAGGGCCATCGGACAACCACCTTTCGGCAATAAATGCTAAAATATTCACAGCAGATTCGGCGGATCGATCTGTAGACTCGCGCGCAGGTTCTCGTTTTGCACCTTCGTCGCCAGCTCGCGCAGCTTCTCCAGTATACTATTCGTTGGACCTCTCGCGTACAACTTTAGGAATAATTGCCAACGGGTCTGGCCCTTAATCCGCTCGATCGGCGCGG
>BNUH01000003.1 GCA_025997215.1 Clostridia bacterium | reverse complement strand
GCAGGTAACCAGCGGCAGCGCGGGCAGTCGGGTAATGTGTGACATATTATTCCTCCATACGAATAGGTTTTTCCAGGCTTGACGCGCACGTCATTTTGTGATTATACTAGATAAAATACACTTACGCAACACACCGGCTCCATCATTTGGCCGATCATGCCGTCGCCCAGTACGATCACGGGCGTGAGGTATTCGTCCGCCAGATCGAACGCGCGCTGGGTCAGCGTAACGGCCTCGCCCACCGACGCCGGAGCGAGTACAGGCATGCGGTAATCCCCATGCCCGCCGCCTCTTGTCGCCTGATAATAATCCCCCTGCGACGGCTGGATGGAACCCAACCCCGGCCCGCCGCGCATAATATTCACGATAACGCAAGGCAGCTGCGCGCCGACCAAGTAGCTGATGCCCTCCTGCTTCAGGCTGATGCCCGGCCCGGATGAGGATGTCATAACCCGCGCGCCCGCGCCGGATGCGCCGTATACCATGTTGATCGCGGAAACTTCGCTCTCGGCCTGCAGGAATGTGCCGTCCACCTGCGGCATGCGCTTGGACATGTATTCGGGGATCTGATTCTGCGGGGTTATGGGATAGCCGAAGAAGTACCGGCATCCCGAACGGATGGCGGCCTCGGCGATCGCCTCGTTGCCCTTCATCAATAGTTTAGCCATATAATCATTATTCTCCTTAACGATCCACGGTGATTACGCAGTCGGGGCACATGCGCGCGCAGGCCGCGCAGCCTACGCACGCGTCCGGCGTCAGCGCGGTCACGGGGCGATAACCCTTCGTGTTCAGCGTATTCTTGTCGAATCCAAGCACCTTCTTGGGGCACGCCTCGATGCATAGGCCGCAGCCCTTGCATCGGTCGGCAAGGATGGTTAACTTCCCGGCCATAAATGTTCGCTCCTTTATGATTCGGTGTATAGTCCAATGTATGATCCGATGTGTTGCGTAAGTGTATTTTATCTAGTATAATCACAAATGACGTGCGCGTCAAGCCTGGAAAAACCTATTCGTATGGAGGAATAATATGTCACACATTACCCGACTGCCCGCGCTGCCGCTGGTTACCTGCGATCCATACTTCTCGATCTGGAGCGCGGCGGATAAGCTCACCAATGCCGACACAACCCACTGGGCCGGAGCGCGCAAACGCCTGCGCGGGTCTTTGTCGATCGACGGCACATCATGGCGATTCCTGGGCCTGGGTAAAGGCGAGGCCATGGATACGGCCGCTTTGGATGTAACGCCAACATCCACGCGCGGCGTGTTTGAAGCCGCGGGAATTCGGCTGACCATAACGTTTACTACGCCATTACTGTTGGATGATCCGGATCGAATGTCGACGCCCATTACGCTGATCGACGTAACTATTATGTCGACGGATAATGATGTTCATCAAACCGAGCTGCGCTTTGAGGCCTATGACGAACTGTGTTACGACGGCGAGACCGCGCCTAGGCTGGTACGCGATCGGTTTGAATATAACGAGCTAACCATCGTCAGCGTCGGCCAGCGTCAGCAGAAGCTGCTGTGCCACGCCGCCGACCATATCACGATCGACTGGGGTTTTCTGTATCTGGCGGGCAATGTCGAATTGTGCGCAACGACTGAATGCCTGGCCGCCAAATCCACAAACGCCGTTAAGCCCGGCGAATCAACATCTATATCATTATTGCTAGGATATGATGATGTCGCATCCATCAACTATTTTGGCACGCCGACGAAAGCCTGGTACGCTCGCAATGGTTTGACATTCGTCGAGGCGCTGCTGGAAACGGCACAAAGCCACGACCTCCTGCTGTCCCGCTGCGCCGCTCTGGATGAACAGATAATTAAGGAAGCCACGGCCCGAGGCGGCGATGACTACGCGGTGATCTGCGCCGCCGCGTACCGCCAGTGCATAGCCGCGCACAAGCTCATCGCGGATGAACAGGGCCGGATGGTATTATTATCCAAAGAGAATGATTCTAACGGCTGCATAGGTACGGTGGATGTCAGTTATCCTTCAACACCGTTATTCCTTAAGTATAATCCTGAACTAGTACGCGCTATGTGCCGGCCCGTAATGCGGTTCGCCCAGATGCCCGTATGGGCGTATGACTTCGCGCCGCACGATGTGGGCCAATATCCGCAAGTGACGGGCCAGGTGTACGGCGCGAAGGTGCCCGAGGCATTCAAGATCGACGGGCTGCCGAGCGACCTGCACCCGCAGTATTACATGCGCTCGGCGCAGTCCGACTGCTACGAACTGCGCAAGCAGATGCCCGTGGAGGAGTGCGGCAACATGCTGGTCATGCTCTGCGCCGCAGCGTCCATGGACGGCAACTGGGCCATGGCCGACGCCGACAAGGCGGTGCTGGCGCAGTGGGTGCAATACCTGCTGAAGTATGGCGAGGATCCCGGCGATCAGCTGTGCACGGACGACTTCGCGGGGCATCTGGCGCGCAATGTGAACCTATCGGCGAAGGCGCTGGTGGGAGTGGCATGTTACGCGCTCATGCTGGCGCACTGGGGCGATCCTGACGCCGCGAAGTTCCGCGCCGAGGCCGATCGCATGGCCCAAAGCTGGCTTGCCCGCGCGCAAAAGCCCGGCGCAGACGGCACATCGCTAACGTTCGACGGCCAAGGCTGGAGCATGAAGTACAACCTCGCGTGGGATAAGATATTGCACCTGGGTTTACTGGAGAATTCATTCTACGAAACTGAACTGGCCAGCTACCTGTCTCGCATCAACCAGTACGGCTTGCCGTTGGATTCACGGGCGGATTATACAAAATCCGACTGGATTCTTTGGACGGCGGCTATGACGCAGGATCCGGAGACGTTTGCGCGGCTGGTCGCGCCCGTCGCCAAGTACCTGCGCGAATCCTCCAGCCGCGTGGCGTTCAGCGATTGGTATGACACCGTTACGGGCAAGTATGTCTACTTCATCGCGCGCAGCGTGCAAGGCGGGGTGTATATGCCCTTATTAGCATCTTAACGTAAAATTTCGGGCAGGGGCGGATTGTCTATTGATTTTTCAACCGAGCTGGCATATAATATGTCCGTTGACAATCCGCCCCCTGTTTCATCTAGGTTCGGGAAGGTTCAGGAAAACTGAATATGCTCTTATAGCTCAGCCGGCAGAGCGCGTCCTTGGTAAGGACGAGGTCACCAGTTCGAATCTGGTTAAGAGCTCCATCTGAAACCCGCATGGCGTGAGGCTTTGCGGGTTTTACCACCAAGGCAGGTGATCGAGATGATTCTGCGGCCCCAGTATGTGGAGAAAATTATGGCGTATGTGGATACGCCATTTGTAAAGATATTATCCGGCGTTCGGCGTTCCGGCAAATCCACTATTCTAAAGATGGTAGAGGAGCAGCTGCGCAAACGCGGCGCTGCCGACGACAGGATTCTCGTTTACAGCTTTGATTCGCTCGCGCTGGATGAACTCAAGACGGCGAAGCGGCTCTATGATGAGGTTAAAGTTAAGCTATCCAGAAGTATCAAAACCTATCTGTTCTTTGATGAGATTCAAGAGGTGAAGGATTGGGAAAAGGCAGTCAATTCCTTCATGACCGATTTTGATGTTGACATATATGTGACGGGTTCAAACTCCCGCATGATGTCCAGCGAGATTTCGACATACCTCACGGGGCGGTACATCCAATTCCGCGTGTTTCCGCTGTCTTTTTCCGAATATCTGACCTTTCGCAAGGAATACGGTACAATCGACAATGTGCATACCGAATTTGCCCGCTACTTGCGGTTCGGCGGGTTTCCCGCCGTCCACTTGCAGACGTACACGCAGGATGAAGCCTATGCGATTGTCCGCGACATTTACAATTCCACCATCTTCACGGATATAGTCAAGCGCAATCAAATACGCAAGGTAGACCAGCTGGAGCGGATTGTGAAGTTTGCCTTTGACAATATTGGGCGGACATTTTCGGCGGCATCCATTTCCAAGTATCTCAAAAGCGAACGGCGCACTATCGACAACGAAACGGTTTATAACTATTTGAGCCAGCTGGAAAGCGCGTTTATCCTGCACCGTTGTTCCCGCTACGATTTACAGGGCAAGGAGATTCTAAAAACGCAGGAGAAATTCTATGTGGCAGACCCAGCCATGCGTTACAGCGTATTGGGATACACGCCTGACAGCGTGGCGGCTATGCTTGAAAACGTGGTATATTTGGAGCTTCTGCGCCGTGGTTATGAGGTATATATCGGCCAGCTCGCCGATGGCGAGATTGACTTTGTTGCCACACGCGGCGGCGATAAGCTGTATGTTCAAGTTACGCAGGAGATAAAATCCGACAAAACCGAACAGCGCGAGTATGACAGGCTTCTGAACGTGCGTGATAATTATCCCAAATACGTTCTGCGCACTGATGAGTTTGCGGGCGGCAACCATGAGGGCATTAAGTCCATGCACGTTGCGGACTTCCTGCTGTCGGACGAGTATTGATTCCATATCAGCTATGAAGGAAGGTCTATCGATGCGCGGTATCCTAGTCACCGGGGTAAAAGGCCAGCTGGGATTCGACGTGTGCCGCGAACTCGACGCGCTGGGCATTGAGAATCGCGGCGTGGATGTGACGGACTTCGACCTGACTAATGAACGCCAAACGCGTCAGACGGTTGAGGCGATGCAGCCCAGCGCGGTGATCCATTGCGCGGCGTACACGGCGGTGGACAAGGCCGAATCCAACCGTGAGTTGTGCAAGGCCGTGAACGTGGACGGTACGGCGCACATCGCGAAGGCGTGCGCGGATGTCGGCGCGAAGCTGGTCTACATCAGTACGGATTATGTGTTCGACGGCACTGGCGAAACGGAGTGGGAAACGGATTCGACAAAAAAACCTATCAATTATTATGGACTGACCAAATCGATGGGCGAGGATGAGGTTCAACGGCTGCTTGAACGTTGGTTCATAGTGCGCACATCGTGGGTATTTGGCGCGAACGGCGGCAACTTCGTCAAGACAATGCTGCGGCTGGGCGGCGAACGCGATCAAGTGCGAGTGGTCAACGACCAGATCAGCTCGCCGACGTACACGGCGGATCTGGCGCGGCTGCTGTGCCGCATGGTGCAGACGGATCGATTCGGCGTCTATCACGCGACGAACGAGGGTTTTTGCTCGTGGTTTGAATTCGCGCAAGCCATCATGCGGCTGGATGGGCTGCGTTGCCGGGTCGAGGGAATCCCCAGCATTGAGTACCCGACGGCTGCTGCGCGTCCGATGAATTCAAGGCTATCGAAGAAGTCGCTGACACAGGCGGGCTTTGAACTGCTCCCGACATGGCAGGAGGCGCTGGAGAGTTACGTTACATTGGAAACGAATAATATTCATTAGCGCTTGCGCATTTGCCCTGTCTATGTTATAATGTTCCCGTCGTATTGCATAAACATTCATTAAGGAGGCACAATTATGCCAAAACGCAAGATTCTGCTGGCGTATTCAGGCGGCCTGGATACCTCTATCATCATACCCTGGCTTAAGGAGAATTACGACTGCGACGTGGTGTGCATGGCGGCTGACGTAGGGCAGGGCGAGGAGCTTTCGCCGCTGCACGAGAAGGCGAAGCGCACCGGCGCGAGCGCGCTATTCATCGAGGATTTGCGCGAGGAATTTGTGACGGACTTCATATACCCCACGCTGAAGGCGGGCGCGGTGTATGAGGGCAAGTACCTGCTGGGCACGAGTTTCGCCAGGCCGCTGATCGCGAAGCGGCTGGTCGAGATAGCGCTGCGAGAGGGCTGCGACGCGATCTGCCACGGCGCGACGGGCAAGGGCAACGACCAGGTGCGGTTCGAGCTGACGGTGAAGGCGTTCGCGCCGTTCATGGAGATCATAGCGCCGTGGCGCATTTGGGACATCAAGACCCGCGAGGAGGAGATCGACTACGCCCACGCGCGCGGCATCGACGTGCCCGTCAAGAAGGATCGCCCATACTCGATGGATCGCAACCTGTGGCATTTGAGCCACGAGGGCGCCGATTTGGAGAATCCGTGGAACGAACCGCCTGAAGATTTGTTAATGATTGACAATCCACTGGATAAAACGCCGGATGAACCGGAGATTCTTACCATCTCATTCGAAAAAGGGATACCCATTCAGGTTAACGGCGAACGGTTGAATCCTATAGGCTTAGTGGAGAAACTGAACGAGATCGGCGCCAAGCACGGCGTGGGCGTTGCCGACTTGGTGGAGAATCGTTTGGTTGGTATAAAATCCCGCGGAGTATATGAAACCCCCGGCGGTACGCTGCTATACGAGGCGCATCGCGAGCTGGAATCCATCACGCTGGATCGTGCGACGGCCCATTACAAGGAACAGTTGGCATTACGCTACGCTGAATTGGTGTACGACGGCAACTGGTACACCCCGCTGCGCGAGGCGATGGATGCCTTTGTGGATGTCACACAGAAAACGGTGACAGGCGACGTCAGGTTAAAGTTATACAAGGGTAACATAATCCCGGCTGGCGTGCAGTCGCCGTACTCGCTGTACAGCGAGGCCATCGCCACGTTCGGTGACAGCAAAGAGCTGTATAATCACAAGGACAGCGAAGGATTCATCAACCTGTTTGGCCTGCCGCTGAAGGTTGCGGCGATGATGAAGCAGCGTACGGGGGAAAAATGACGAAACTTTGGGGCGGCAGGTTCGAGGAGAACACCGACGCGCTGATGGATGAATTCCACGCGTCCATTCGATTCGACCAACGGTTGTACAGACAGGATATCCTGGGCTCGATAGCGCACGCGACGATGCTGGGGGAACAGGGGATCATATCCAGCGGAGACGCGCGCGCCATTGTCGATGGGTTAAATGGGATACTGGCTGACGCGGACGCGGGACGGATCGTCTGGCGTGTGGATGCCGAAGACATTCATATGAATGTAGAAACGTTATTGACCGAGCGCATTGGTGAAGCGGGCAAGCGTCTGCATACCGGACGGAGCAGGAACGATCAGGTTGCGCTGGACACGCGCATGTACGTCAAGGACGCGTGCGCCAATATAGTTATACGTTTGAATGAGTTAACAACGACGCTGCTGTCTATTGCGGACGCGCACCTGAATTCGATAATCTCCGGATACACGCACCTGCAGCGCGCGCAGCCCGTAACGCTGGCGCACCACGTAATGGCGTACGTGCAGATGCTGCTGCGCGACATTGAGCGATTCGGGCACGCACGGGCGGCGGCGGATGTAATGCCGCTGGGCAGCGGCGCGCTGGCCGGGACAACATACCCGCTGGATCGACAGCGGGTCGCCGAGCTGCTGGGGTTCAGCAGGATCAGCGAGAACAGCATGGACGCCGTGTCGGATAGGGATTATGTGCTGGACACGATGTACGCCTGTGCGGTGTGTATGATGCACCTGTCGAGGTTTTGCGAAGAATTGGCGCTGTGGTCGTCGCTGGAGTTTCGATATTTGACGCTGTCGGATGCGTTCGCGGCGGGTTCGAGCATTATGCCTCAAAAGAAAAATCCCGAGGCGGCGGAGCTGGTTCGCGGCAAGACGGGGCGCGTATACGGCGATCTGTTCTCGCTGCTGGCCGCCATGAAGGGTTTGCCGCTAGCCTACAACAGCGATATGCAGGAGGATAAGGAGCCGCTATTTGACGCGCTGGACACGCTGGAAAGCTGCGCGCGAATCTTAGAGCGGATGATCGCGACAGCAACGTGGCATACCCAGCGGATGGCGCGCCGGGCTTCCGAAGGGTTCACGAACGCGACGGACGCGGCGGATTATCTGGTAGAGAAGGGCGTGGCGTTCCGCGAGGCGCATGAGATCGTCGGGCGGATCGTCAAGGACTGCGTCAAGCGGGAGTGCGGCATACTGGATCTGACACTGGATGAATTGCGCGCGTATTCGTCATTATTCGACGAGGACGTTTTCAAGGCGCTGTCGATGCAGACCTGCGTGGAACGTAGGAACTTGCCTGGCGGTCCCGCGCCGGAGGCGGTATCGACAGCAATCGCAAACGCGCGGGCTAAGTTGACGATTTAGCAAGAATGCTCGCCGCCTGCGGGCGGATTGCCCCAACTGCGGTTGGGGACTTGTTACTTTTCCCGTCCGTGGGAAAAGTAACCAAAAGGACGGCCAGGAAGGGAGGGCACTGTGCCCTCCCTCCCTGGACCCACCCTCCTCAATGTCGCTGCGGCTGCTTGGTCTATGGCTTACATTCCGATTGATTTACAGGCACAGTTTTGCAGGGTTCTTGTGGCTTCGCGGCGAGGTAGTCGCATTGGCGGGGCTGGCCATTATCATAATGTTAATCAAAATATTAGCCAACTACTAACTCCGGTTCATCTAAGCACGTACGTAAACAATACGTAATCATAACAGCCTCACGCCACCAACTTTAGAGCATCTAGGATTTCATGTAAACATTATGATGACAAAATCCTGCAATACTGTGCTACTCTGGATGGCGCATGTTTGGCCTCTTACAGCAGGTGCAACATTGAGGAGGGAGAGTCCAGAGAGGGAGGGCACAGTGCCCTCCCTCTTTGGCCGTCCTTTTGGTTACTTTTCCCACGGACGGGAAAAGTAACCAACCCTCACCGCAGTGAGGGCAATCCCGCCCGCAGGCGACCCGGGCAAGCGGCGGCTGTATCCAGCCCCCGCTATTATTTTACTCACATACCAATAAAAACTATAAAAATCCACTTTTCACCAGAACCTATCCTTCCTTCAACGCATATGTTGTGTGTGTACCGGATAGTGATTTGCGGGTAATACCCGCTGATTCCTAGATAAGGAGACTTAAGATGAGTTCAAACATCAATTCATGGGCGTTCAACCAAGGTATCTCGAATGCCCTGCCGTTTACAAGCGCCTCCATCGACCCCAGCGTGCCAGCGGCGCGCGCGGGCGGCATTGGCGGATGCTTAGCGCATTCCGGTTTCAGCGCCCTTGCCCAGAACACGGTTAACTCGTTCGGCGGCGTGGCTTACCAGCAGGCTGCCGCGCAGCAGCAACAGCCCTTAAGCTGGCTGCCGTTGAATATCCAGCCTGCGGCGTCCGCGCAGCAGATCCAGGCCAGCGCTTATCCGGTCGCGTCAGGCCCGGCATTTGCGGCACAGCCCGCGGTTGAACAACAAACCTACGCGCCTGCCGAGCAGGTGGCGGTAAATAACGTCCAGGATTCCGAGGAGCAGAAGGCTTGCGGATCATGGATGTGGGTACAAGGGTGCAAAGGTCCTCGCGGTGAGCGCGGCCCGACTGGCCCGGCTGGCACAAATGGTACAAATGGACAGCAAGGCCCTACTGGCCCTACTGGCCCGACTGGTCCCCAAGGTGAGAGAGGAGTTCCTGGTGTGTGTAATTGTCAAAACTGCGGCGGCTACAATCCCCCGCCGTGTAAGCCTAACCAACCCCCGGAAAATACCCCGGTAAATGCTCCGGAATATGCTCCGGTGTATGCTCCGGAATTTGTTCAGGATTATACTCCGGCTGGCCCCCAGGTGTCAAGACCGAATTGGGCTGGATGCACGTGTCCCCCCATTACCCAGCCCACCCATCCGGAACACTGCCGTCCGTGCTGCTGTGACTGCGATAAGTGGATTCAACGGCCAGACCGTGACGACGACGAATGGCATTGCCATAAGCCGCGTCTTGACTGCAGCCCGGATTATTGCCCGGCGTTCGGCTTTGGTGGCGTGACTTGTGGTCCGATTTTGGATCTTGAACCTATTCCTACTCCTAATCCTACCAACAAACCATATGGCGCGGTTTCGACCATCAAGATGGCAAGCACGCTCGGAATCAGCACGCCGTTCAATCGTAGGAAGACCGAGCTGCTGATCACAAAGTCAGGTTTGTACGCCGTCGGCTACTATGTCGAAGCTGCGTTTAGAGCAAAAAATCCCTCAAGTACAATAGGCACAAAGCTCACTATCGATAGGTGTAATCCTGCCAATGCAGCGTTTGATGCTCCCGTAGATAATTTCAATTGGAGAGAAGCGACATGCACTGATCCTAATCCATGCCATGATTTTGGAGGCAATAGCACCCCGTCAAATAACTATAATGCATGGACCTACGCCATCCGTTTCAAGTTCCTTAGCGCTGGCGACAAAATCAGCTTGGGATATGTAAGTAGTCATGATAGCCAACGCAGGGTTGGAACACGCAGGGCTTTGTTAGCTGCGATCCGCATTGCGCCATGTTCATGCATCCCACCGCATGGTATCGATGGACTAGATGGCGACGAGACGGATGAGCTTAGTGCGATCCTTGGTGGGATCATTGGGCAAGCCTCTCAACAATTTCAGTGTCCAATACCTCTCGCTGCGGATTCTATTTCAGCAGCAACAGAGGAAGCCGTAGGCCAAGTGCTGCCGTCCTTACTAGCCAGCATCCTGCCCAGCGTGCTGGCAGCCGGGTACAACGTCCAAGCGAATGGAGCCGCCGAAGCAAGCTACGGCGACACCGAAGAATACGACGACGAGAACTAAACCCTCACGACATCACAAAAGATATCCCGCGCCGGATCAATCTCCGGCGCGGGGGGACTCTACAGCCTCAAAGCCCCCCTGCCTCAGATAGCGAAGTCTGATCCAATCAGTGATTTGGGATAGCGGCGCTCGGTCGCCGAGCCGCTATTTGAATATATATGGAGAGCGATTATGAATTCTTATTATTATAGTCAATCGCCTTACCCGCTTTACTCACAGCAGCAGTACATGACTGCACAGTGGGAAGAGCTGATTCGGCGAGAGTTGTCGCGCCAGCGGGCGTTATGCTGCCCCAGGCCGCCCATGCCGCCGCCCTGCCCTCCGCCTATGCCGCCAATGGTTCCCCCTATGTTCATGATGCCCGTACCCCAGCCCGCCGCACCCCAGCCCAAGCCCGCCAAGGTCAAGAAGTGCAGCTGTTGCTGCGGCGATTGTCGAAACTCCTGCGGTGACGAATGCGAATGCTGCTGCGCTGACAAGCGCGAATGCTGTCGCATCAGCGACAACTCATGCCGCCGTCAGTCCGACAGCGCGCGCGGCAGCTCCTGCAAATACAAATGTGAATACGAGATTCCCGTCGGGTGCTCCTGCGAACGTCCGTGTGAATACCCATGCGAACGTCCTTACGAACGTCCTTATGAGCGCCCCTTTGAACGTCCATGTGAGCGCTGCTGTGAATACCCCTGCAGCTGCCGTGGGCCGGAAGGCCCGGCGGGCCCTGCGGGACAAGATGGCGTGATGGGCCCGATGGGTCCGGCAGGCCCGATGGGTCCGATGGGCCCGGCTGGCCCGGTAGGCCCACAAGGCCCGGGAGGCTCCGCAGGTCCGGAAGGCCCGGTAGGCCCGCAAGGCCCCATAGGTCCGGAAGGCCCGACTGGTGCCGATGGTGCGCAAGGCCCAATGGGTCCGGAAGGCCCGATGGGGCCGATTGGACCGATGGGCCCATCAGGCATGGATGGTATCGACGGCGCGCCGGGCCAGCAAGGTCCAATAGGCGCTACCGGGCCGCGCGGCCCGCAGGGAGACATCGGGCCGGCAGGTGATTGCGGGCCGACCGGATGTGTTCGCACGGCGTTCTTTGTGGGCGGTCTGAATATCGCGCTGCCCCTTACGCATTCAGCAGTGACGAGCTCCGTCGGCGGTGTGATCCCGGTTCCGCTGGTTCAGACGAATGCTTCCGACAATATCAGCATTGGCCCGCAAGGAAAGTTTATCGAGATAACCGATCCAGGTTACTACCTGATCAATTGGTTCGGCCAGAAGTCCAACGTCTCGGCCGCCGGTGCCGCCGAGCTGACCCTGAAGATAAGTAATTGCAACGACACCGGGTTTGACAGGAAAGAGACAGTGGTTTCATTCGACGATAACGCTGATTTTGCGTACTGGCTCCTGACCTATCTGGATGAAGGATGCGTCCTGGAATTCCTGCTCACCGACAACGGAATTTCCGCGACCTATTCGCTGGATCGCTTCGACGTAGACATCAGCCAAATCAATTCGTTCAGCTGGAACGCGTAAACGTTCACGCTAGAAAACTTATACACGGCTAAAGATAATGAAAGGGACGCGGGGACGCGTCCCTTTTAGTTTGCGTAACCCGCAGTTGCCATCTTCAACCGCCTATGCTACAATGCCAGCGGTTATCATTTATTTTGGAGGCGGGAGGCGTTGCATGCCGCTTCGATTCTGCCCGCTTAGGAGCGGTTCCAGCGGGAATGTTTCATTTTTATGCGCGGGTGGGACGCGGTTGCTCGTGGATGCGGGGCATTCCGCGCGCATGGTGGAGTCGCTGCTGAATTCCATCGGCGAATCCGCCGCGAACCTGGACGGCATCATTATAACGCATGAACATTCCGACCATATAAAGGGCGCGAGCACGCTTAGCTCCCGCTACGATCTGCCCATATTCGCGAACCAGGCGACCTGGGTGGCCATGGCAAGCAAGTCCGGCTTTGACAGCGTGCTGGCGCGGAATCGGCGGGTCTTTACCACGAACGAGGATTTTTACATTGGGGACGTCAACGTCCAGCCATTCCTGATACCGCACGACTCGGCCGAGCCTGTTGGGTTTTCCCTTATGTACCGCGGACGCAAGCTCGTGCTGGCCACCGACCTGGGCCACCTGGCCAGCGCGTGGACGGATCAGCTGGAAGGCGCGGATCTCCTGCTCATAGAATCCAACCACGATCCGGATATGCTGCAGGGATGCGCCTACCCCGCGTGGCTGAAAAGGCGTATACAAGGCCGCAACGGTCACCTATCCAACGGCGACTGCGCGTCGCTGCTCGCGAAACTGACGGCTCTCGGTCTGCGCCACTGCGTGCTGGGCCACATGAGCGCCGAGGCGAATACACCCGATCTGGCGTTGGAAGCGGTGAAATCCTCGCTCTCGCCCGCAGTGCGCGTAGACTTGGCGTACCGCGACCAAACGGGCGGTTACTATGAGATACCCTGCTGAATGGATTTATTGTGAATTTAGTGAGAACTTATTGAGGATTAATGAGTGTACTTTGCAAGACAGGATCCCGAACCGCCTCCTGAATCTCCTAAGCCGAGACCGTCGCCGCCCGCCGCGGGCTTAGCGCTGGTATTCTTTGCCGTCGCCGCTGCCGGGTTATTCCTCACGCGGAGTTATATCAGCGTGCGCGAGGATTGGCTTCCGCTGTGGCAGCTGCTGCAGGAGATGGTGTTCTTTGGGCTGCCATGGGCGGTGTTCTATCAAATTAAGCCGGAGAGCCGCCCATTCACGCGGCTGGACAGGCCGCCAAAGCTCGGCGCGTGTGTGATGACCGCGCTGGCCGCGCTGATCGGCCTGGAATACTTCTCCGGGCTGGATTCGCTGTGGGTCGCTATGCTCTCCCGATTCGGGCTGAACCTGGATACATTATCCGTGTGGCTGTCGTCGGGCGTCGATACGAGCCTGTTCGCGGCGATGTTGGTTACGGCGGCCGCGCCCGCGCTGTTTGAGGAGTTGTCCTTCCGAGGGCTGCTGCTGCCCGCGCTGGAGCGTTATGGTACGAGCCGCGCGGTCGTGCTGACGGGCACGCTATTCGCGCTGACCCACATGAGCCTGCCAGGATTACCCACTCACCTGCTGCTGGGCTGCGTGCTCGCTATGCTGGCCATAGCCTCGGACAGCCTGATCCTCCCCATGGTGTACCACTTCGCGCACAATGCCGGGGCCGTAGCGTTAAACTACATGACAACAACTGTGGAAACCTCGCTGACCGACCTGCTCTCGCGGGAACTGACGACAACGCTCGCCATCCAGACCGCCGTTTCGTTTGTAATATGGGCGTTGATGCTGCGCGCGGCATTCGTGCGGGCGAGCGTGGACGGTTCGACCGTCAAGGGCGAGGTGTTCCCGCCCACCGAAAAGTTAACACAGCGCATCCCGCGCGGCATATGGATCAGCCTGGCGCTGATGATACTGCTGCTGGCGTCGGTGTATGTGCTGCAGTTCCTCGCGCTGTCATTATGACGGCGGTCGCCGTGCTGTGCGTGGGCAAGCTGCGCGAACCCGGTGCGCGTCTATTGGTGGATGAATACGCCAAACGACTGCGGCGATTCCTAACATTTGAAGAGATTGAAGTGCCTGATCTGCCTGAACCGCGAGGCGCTCACGAACCCACTCCCGCCGAGATTCGCCAAATAACGGACACGGAAGGCGCGGAGCTGTTCAAGCGGATCCGGCCTGGAGACGCACTGGCGGCGCTGACCATCGGCGGCGAGCGTTTCACATCGGAGGGATTCGCGGGCTGGCTGTCGAAACGTGCCGCTGAATCGTCCAAGCGGCTGTGCTTCATGATCGGCGGATCACTGGGTTTGTCGCCATCGGTGGAGGAGAAGGCGCGCTGGCAGCTGTCGCTGTCGTCCATGACACTGACGCATTCGCTGGCCAGGGTCGTCCTGCTGGAGCAGCTATACCGCGCGTGCAAGATCAACGCAGGCGAACGTTATCATAAATGATCGAGGTATGTCGAATGACGGAGGGACACGCACATCGCGCCGACCTATCCACCACCCGAGTATTCCTGTTGGATATGGACGGCACGTTTTACCTAGGCGACAGGCTGCTCGACGGTTCGCTGGATTTCTTGGACACCATCGAACGCACGGGCCGGACGGCGCTGTTCTTGACGAATAATTCATCCAAATCGGCGCGGGTTTACGAGCGGAAGCTGGAACGGATGGGCGTGCCGGAGCGTCACCGTTTGGTATACACGTCCGGACAGGCCACGGCCAGTTATTGTTTAAGAACATTCCCGAATCGCCGCGCGTTCCTGCTGGGCACGCCGCCCTTGCGCAAGGAATTGGAGTCAATGGGATTGGTTATCGATAATGATAATCCTGATTATGTAATCATCGGCTATGACACGACGCTGGATTATCCCAAGATGACGCGGCTGTGCGATCTGGTGCGGGATGGATTGCCGTACATCGCCACGCATCCGGATTTCAACTGCCCGACCGAGACAGGCTTTGCACCGGACATTGGCGCGATCATCGCATTCGTCGAAGCATCGGCAAACCGCAGACCGGATGCGATTATCGGCAAACCTTACGCCGGGATCGTGGACGGCGCGCTCACGATGGCCAAAGCGTCGCGGGAGGAATCCGCGATGGTGGGCGATCGCCTTTATACCGACATAGCCACTGGAGTTAATAATGGTTTGCTGTCCATATTGGTTCTGACTGGCGAAGCGAAGCTGGCAGACCTGCCGTCCTCACCCGTGCAGCCGCACAGGATTGCGGATCGGCTGGCGGACTTGATACCGGACCTGATAGCGCATCCTATATTATAATACGAGGTGAATGATTATGAATCGCCCTGTAAACCCCATCCCACTATGGACGAACGGCGCGCCTGACTTCAACCCGGCATACGGCCAGCCGCAACCCACGCTGACACCCTTCTGGGCGTCGGACGCAAGCCAGCCGCGCGGCGCGGTGATAGTCTGTCCCGGCGGCGGCTACGTAATGAAGGCCGAGCACGAGGGCACACCCATCGCCGAGATGATCAACGAAGCCGGCGTGCACGCGTTCGTGCTAAGCTATCGCGTCGCGCCGTACGTGCATCCCGTGCCGTTGAGCGATGCGCAGCGGGCCATACGCCTCGTCCGCGCGAACGCTGTCGAATGGGGCATCCTGCCAGACAAGATAGCCATTCTAGGATTCTCGGCGGGAGGGCACCTGACCGCGCACGCCGGAACGACATACGACGCGGGCCAGCCCGATGCGGACGATCCTGTCGAGCGCGAATCCAGCCGTCCGGACGCAATCCTGCTCTGTTACGCCGTAATGTCGGGCGTTGTGATATCCCTTGCGCATAGGGGATCGTTCCAATCGCTGACCGGGGAGAAAACCATCAGCGGTATGACAATGCGCCTGCTCTCACCGGATCAATTGGTCACGGATGATACGCCGCCCGCGTTTATATGGCACACGGCGGAGGACGCCGGGGTTCCCGTTGAGAACGCGTTGCTATTCGCGGCGGCCATGTCCGCGCATAAGCGGCCCTTCGCGCTGCATATTTTCCCGCAAGGTCAGCACGGCATTGGCTTAGGCGCAAACGTGCCATTGGCGCGGGATTGGCCAAGGTTAGCCAAAGATTGGCTGATCCATAACGGATTCTAACATTCTATAAAAGTTATACATGAGGTAACGCCAATGGAAACACAGGTTAAGGTTGTAATACTGGCCGCCGGCAAGGGCAAGCGGCTGCAATCCGAGACGGCTGAACTGCCCAAGGCGCTGCGCCTGGCATGCGGCAGACCGTTGATCCGGCACGTGCTGGACCATCTGCAATTCATCAACTCGGACGACATAACGATCGTGGTGGGTTACCGCAAGGAACAGGTGATGTCGCAGCTGGGCACGGCTTATCATTATGTAGAGCAGACGGTGTTGGATGGCACTGCTCATGCGGCCGAGTATGCCCGGCCGCTGCTCAAGGGGTTCAACGGCCCCGTGATGGTGCTCTACTGCGATATGCCGCTGCTCAGCTGCATGACTTACAGGGGAATTCTGGAGAAACATATCGAATCCGGCGCGGATCAAACGCTGCTGTCGGGCGTGATCCATCCCATACCGCCGTATGGCCGGCTGATCCGGGATGAATCCGGGCGGCTCCTGGATATCGTGGAGGAGTCCGCGTGTACGCCCGCGCAGAAGCTGATCGACGAGGTCAACGTGGGGATCCAGGTATTCAACGGCTCGGACATGTGGGATGCGCTGGCGTTGATCCCGTTTGACCCGAACCGTAATCCTCCCGAACGTTACCTGACGGCGGCTGCGGGCGTATACGCGCGGCTGGGTAAGCGCACCGAAGTCTACCGACTGCTGGATAACGACGAGGCGACGGGCGTCAACAGCATGGAGGATTTGGCGAAAGCTGAAGCGTTACTAAGGGAGCGTGGCTTAGCCGATTGCATAAAGCCGCTGTAAGTTTTCAACCCACCGCGCCGGGCGTAGGAATGGGCGTTGGTTCTGGCGTAGGTATAGGCGTTAATTCCGGCGTAGGTTCTGGCGTTAATATAGGCGTCGGTATGGGCGTTGCTTCCAATATAGGTGTGACTTCGGGGACGAGCAGCTGGTTTACCAGCCGGGGCGCGTTCAGCAGATATGCATAGAGAACAGTCTGCGTCTTCGTTCCGGCCATGCCGTCCGCCGTTAAGCCGTTCGCCTTTTGGTAAGCCTTCACCGCGTCGCGCGTGCCTTCCCAGTAACCGCCCGTGACGCTGCCCGCATACAGCCCGATCTCCTTCAGCCTGCTCTGCAGCCAAAATACGTCCCTGCCGGATAGACCAACCTTCAGCGTCCGGAACGGCTGCGGCGGCAACTCCTGGCTGTTGTACACGGGCAGCGCGGTCGGTTGGGGCGTCGCCTTCGGCAGATTCGTTGCAGCCTCAATGGGTCCTGGTTTCAGGGCTTGGGTACCTTCGGGATCGGCCTTGCCTTTGAACGTCTCGACGACCGTGCCCGCGCCGACGTTATCGTAAATCCACTTGGCGTCGGCCACGAGCAGCCGGATGCACCCATGCGAGGCCGGTGAGCCAAGGTTCGTGTAGGATGACAGGACGAGCGCGTTCGTCTGCGGTTTTGAATATATAACCGAATGGAACGCTATCGAACTGTTGATCCTCGTCCAATATTGGGCGTGCGAACCCCACTCCGGGAAGTAGCACCACCGCGCCGTGCGCCCATTCAGCGTAAACGAACCGATGGGCGTCGGGTAAGACGCCGTGCCCGTCGAACAGATGAAACGCTTCTCAACCTTGCCGTACTTGCCCGACGAATCCTTGGAATACACGGTGACGATCTGATTCACGCAATCTATCGTGATGAAGTATTTGGCGGTGCTGGCGGGCGGCGTCGTCGTGCCCGAGCCGCCGACGGAGATAACATTCGGGTCGAAGAACAGCTTCGCCCAGGTTTGAGGGCCGACGATGCCGTCCGCGCCCAGCCCGTTCTTCTGCTGGAATGTTTTGACGTATGACACCGTCATCTCCAGGTAGTTCCCCGTGACCGTCCCGCCGAAGTATCCCAGCTCCTTCAAGCGATTCTGGATGGCTGTCACCGCCGCGCCTTTCGAGCCGTACTTCAGCGAGACGCCGGGGTAGTTCGGCGGGTTCACGGCGGCGGCGCGCAGCATGCCGGGCCGCGGCGTGGCCGTTGGTTCAGGCGTTACGACCGGGCCGAATTCCGGCGCTAATTCCGCCAGCTCTTCCAGCGTCTCAGGCATTCCCGGCAGCGCTTCGTAATCGACATTTCCCTCCTCGTCGATGAGAATGACGCCGATCTCCGCCATAGCCGAAAGCGGCAGCAGAATTAAAGCGAGCAACAGGCATAGCAAACGTGCCATGGCTTTCTTTCTTGATAACAGTGATTTAGTAATATCCATCCTTCACCCTCCGTCCTTTATACGAATGAATCTGCTGATATGACGGAGCAGGAGACGCTTGCGTTCCAAAATATGGAATATCCGACAATTCCTTCCGATTCACCAACGTTATTGACAAAATTCCTGTTTTCTGATAAGTTAATGTCAGATTATGATTGGGGTGGGATTTACTATGAAGAAACTGTTAGCCATAACCTTGGCGGTCATGCTGACCATGGCATGCACGCTGGCTTTCGCGCAAGGCGATGTGCTCCAGACCTTGACCCCCGGCAAGCTGACCATCGGCACGGGCGAACCCGCGTGGGAACCCTGGGTGCTGAACGACGCGCCTGAATCCGGCGAGGGCTTTGAGGCGGCGCTGGCATATGCCGTGGCGCAGCGTCTGGGCTTCGGCCAGGAGGACGTCGTATGGGTACGCACACAATTCGAGGAAGCTATCCAACCAGGGCCGAAGAGTTTCGACTTCAACCTGCAGCAGTACTCCGTTACCGAGGATCGCAAGGCGGCGGTGGACTTCTCCACCGTGTACTATAAGGAACCGCTGGCCGTCGTCGTTAAGGCGGATGGGCCGTTCGCACAGGTTGCAGACATTGCGGGGCTAAAGGGCGCCATATTTGGCGCGGCGTCCGGCGATATCGCGGTTCAGTTCACGCATGATAATATCCAGCCCGAGAACCCGGTGCAGGTTTTCAACGACCTATCAGCTGTCGCCCAGGCGTTGAACGCCGGGCAGATAGACGCGATGGTTGCCGGAGTCACCACCGCCGACTACCTGACATATGAACAGGTCGAGGGCGGGATCGTGTTGGGCATACTGGCTGGCAGCGAGGATGTTACGGCGGGGCTAGCGCTGGTGCTGGATAAGGATTCCCCGCTGACGGAGGCTGTCACGGTCGCGGTGGATTCACTCATCGCCGACGGCACTATCGACGCGCTAAAGGCGCAGTGGCTCGGCCAGTACGACGTACCGCTGCTGAAGTAACCTTTCCGCATATACTTAAACCATGGATGATGAACAGCGGGTAAGCGAGATCGAATTGTCACGCCGGGCGTACAGACGCAAGCAATCTGTACGCTCGGTTGTTGTGTCATGCGTCAGTCTGCTGGTGTTCGCCGCAGCGATATATTTTACGCTGTCCCGGTCGGAAGGCTGGGCACGGGTGAGGCAGACGTTCTTTAATCCGCGTTACTTTTTCGAGGCTCTGCCTGTCGTTTTCCAAGGATTGCTGATGAATCTGCGCGTGCTGCTAGCCGCCGTCGCAGGGGTGGCGGTGTTGGCCACGCTGATCGCTATCACGAGGACGACGATCAGCCCGGTACTATTTCCGCTGCGAGCGTTGGCTACGATTTATACGGATGTGTTCCGGGGGATGCCGATGATTATTGTATTATATTTAGTGGGGTTTGGCATACCGGGACTTAGGATATTCGGCAGGATAGATTCAACATTATTAGGAACTATAGCCGTTATACTCGTATATTCAGCGTATGTCGCGGAGGTGATACGCGCGGGGATCGAGGCTGTTCATCCGTCACAACGCGCGGCGGCGCGGTCGCTGGGATTGTCGCACGCACAGACGATGCGGATCATCGTGCTGCCGCAAGCGGTGCGCAAGGTCGTGCCCGCGCTGATGAACGACTTCGTCGCCATGCAGAAGGATGTCGGGCTGGTGTCGGTGCTGGGTGCCATCGACGCGGTGCGCTCGGCGCAGATACTCGTGTCGAAGAGTTACAACTTTACGCCGTATGTCGCGGCGGGACTACTATTCACACTGATGAGTTTGCCGTTTATCCACCTGACGGATTGGTACGCCGAGCGGCTGAAGCGGCGCGAACAGGCCGGAGGCGCGGTATGATTACGCCGGGCGAGCCGCTGCTGAGATTCGACGGCGTGCGCAAGTCGTTCGGGAAGAATGCCGTACTGCGTGGGATTACGCTTGGAGTGATGGCGAATTCTGTCGTGGTATGTATCGGCGCATCCGGGTCGGGAAAATCGACGCTGCTGCGCTGCGCGAATCTGCTGGAGACGGTCAGCGACGGCAGGATATTCTTAGGCGGCGAGGATATATCCGATCCGCGCGTTAACCCGGACGTTGTGCGGCGGAAGATGGGGATAGTGTTCCAGTCGTTCAATTTGTTTCCGCATTTGACGGTGCTGGATAATGTTACGCTGTCGCTGCGCAAGGTGGTTGGGATGAAGCGCGGCGAGGCGGAAGCGCGCGGCATGGAGCTGCTCAAGCGGATAGGAATTGAGACTAAGGCAAGGGTGTACCCGGATCGGTTATCGGGCGGGCAGCAGCAGCGCGTGGCGATTGTGCGCGCGATAGCGTCCGATCCGGAGGTGCTGCTGCTGGATGAGATAACATCCGCGCTGGACCCGCAGCTGGTCGGCGAGGTGCTGGATTTGGTGCGCGAGTTGAAGAGCACGAAGGCGACGATATTGATGGCCACGCATGAGATGGCGTTCGCCAAGTCGATCGCGGACTTGGTGGTATATCTGAATAACGGGATAATAGAGGAGGCTGGGACGCCGGATCGGATATTCGACGATCCGCAGGAGGAGAATACACGGGCATTTTTGCAACGGTACCGTTTAGTTTAACGGCACCGAATCGGATTTCTTGCATTCCTGAGATTCAAGTGTAACATTATGCATACAACCCTCTTAAGCGCTTTATTTCGCTTATAGGGAGTTCGGTCAGATCGGCTATCAGATCATCAGGATCATTGCGTTTTATCAACTTTGTAGCCATTTTTATGGCTTGGTCGATCTTGCCTTCAGTCCGGCCTTCAGTCCGGCCTTCAGCCCGGCCTTCAACACGGCCTCTTGCCTCACCTATCTCCAGCCCCTCTTCAAACCTCACTTCCCCGATTTCTTCTACAGTTATATCAGCAAATAACACGCTGCGCACCTCCGTTCCATGTGTCTTTAAGTAATCTGCCATTATATTATGCCCAATGCAGTATTTTATAGCCGTCTCGACGGCTTGCGTTAAGTCTTTCCCCGTGGCTTTTGCCTCATTCACTTTGGCGGTGAATAATGTATAATCCTGCAGAGACTTACTCTTTGCCAGTATCTCCGGATTTCTGCCAGCGTTAATGTTATAAACCGGAATCACTAATTCCAGTTGGGTATCCAATTCAGGATCGTCGATGACGTCAGCGACTTTCTTGAAAGCATCTGAAAGCCTCAACTTAGTCACATCCGGCTTCTCATCGTTTCCATTATATAGGACAAAACACCGAATCTTGTCAATTTCCTGCAGCGTAGACTTATAGAACGGCTTCGGATCGTGATATATTCTCTTCAGAATCTCTACAATGTACAGCAGAATTCTGAACGGCATATTCGGGTTCCATGTAGACTGATGTTCAATCAGCACGACCAGCACGTTATCCAACACAAAAGACACATCGTTTACCAACCCATAAAACAGCGCGTTGTCGATCGTGTTTACCTCAATAGGCGTATCCGCAGGGTATGCCACATTCGAAAACGCATTGTATATCTCAATCAAGCGTTGATTCGTCTCCGAGAAGTAGGAGGCGAATACGCTGCTCTTATACTGCCGATTCGTCTTAATACGGCTCTTGGAGTTCACAATTCTTTTAGCCACAGCGTCACTCCCCTTCTGTGAAATAGTATAGCAGAATCGTCCGAACTTTTCAATCATGCAGATTTGCCGGTTGACTGCGGCTATCCGACTGGTATATGATACCAGTCAGGTAATCCACAGTGTCACGCTCTCTCGCCGTTTTGCTGAATCACCAAAGGGAGATTTTGTTTCATGAACGAACTGACCCGTAAGAACTGGAACGATAGGTCTGATACATATTTTGCCGAGAGTTGTATCGACGCTGATCTAGCTAGCATTGAACTCGATCCAACAAAAGCGTTTCCACGCGATGTATGGAATATGCTGCGTGCATCAATGCCGGATGTGCACGGGAAACGCGTGCTCGTCCCGTCAAGCGGCGATAATATTGCTGTGTTTGGCTTTCATCTGTTAGGCGCAACGGTTACATCAACCGACATTGCGGAGCGTCAGCTGGAGAATGCAGCGCGTATCGCGGATGCGCACAATTGGAGTATAACATTCCAACAAGCCGACAGCATGACGCTGGACGGTATCCCTTATGGTGAGTTCGATCTGGTCTACATGTCAAACGGAGTGCATGTGTGGATCAGCGATCTGTGTGCCATGTATAGCATGATCCACAAAACCTTGAAACCTGGTGGTGCATTTGTGTTTTTTGACACGCATCCTTGGCATCGGCCTTTTGATGAAAGCGGTTCAGAGGTGAAGATTCAGAAACCATTTGTCGACGTTGGTCCGTTTTTTGACTCCAAAGATGGAAACGCACCCACCTTTGCCTGGCGGGTTGAGGATTTTCTGCGTTCCCTGCTTGCTTCCGGTTTTACCATTACTGATTATCACGACATGCAATCCTACCCTGATGAAATAATGGCGTTCGCCTGGTACTACAAAACATATGCAGAGCGCGAGCGGGACAATTATGCTCAATATGACTGGAAGCTCAACCCATGGCGAGCGCTACCGTCATGGATGGGTGTCAGCGCACGGAAATAGTGATATATGCATATGAGACAATTCTGGCAAGGTACTCCGAAAAAGATGCGGATGGTTTAACATATATCATGCTTATTTGTGGGAGCTAGATATTTTATCGTAATAGCTGCACATAAAACGTTGATTCAATTTCAAGCCAGTCTTTCTTTCGCTTGTTTTCTCCGAAGAACAGATGATGTCCTTGCACTGCGCACAAATTTGGCGGTTGACTGCGGTCGCTTAGCTGGTATATGATAGCGGTGAGGTAAGACACAGTGGCACGCAGCCAAACTTAACTGAAGGAAGTGTCGTGACATGCGATCCAAGGAAGAGTATTACGCATCAGTAAAAAAGAATCGGGAGCTGGCTTCTGATGCCGAAGTTACTAAATGTACTTGTCCTAATACACTTTGTGATTGGCATGGCAAATGCAAAGAATGCGTTGCCTTACATAGATACCATAATGATCATATACCCGTTTGTCTGCAACCGATCCTTGAAGATAAGGTTACTGCGCTGGTTAATACGATAGAGATGGTTGCCGCCAAGAAAGAGGGGACTCCACTTGCCTATAGAAATTATGTAAAAGAGATGGACAAACAAAGTGAATTACATGATTGACCGCAGCAATGCTGAAAGTCATTCAGACAAACGTAGGAGGCATAATCATCATGAAAACAACCCCATTCCTCCCGGAACGGTTAAATCTTGGCGATACCATCGGTATCGTTCAGCCCAGCCATGTCGCGGATCCAGTCCATCACACGCGCACGGTCCGCGTGCTGGAGCGGCTGGGGTTCAATGTGAAAACGGGCAGGAATATTTATAAGGACACATACATCAACGTCGCCAGCGCGTCAGAACGCGCCGACGACTTCAACGAAATGATTGCCGACGATAAAGTGCGGATGGTCTTTTTCGGCGGCGGCGATTGCGGCGTGGATGTGCTGCCACTGATCGATTATGATAACATACGCAAGCACCCCAAACTGCTTAGCAGTTACAGCGACGGCACGTGCATCCTGAACGCCGTGCACGCGCAGACAGGATTGGTGACATATTATGGCATGTCGCCGGGCGAATTCGCCGACCTGCGGCAGTATAATTGGTCGCAGTTCGCGTCGCATTTTGTCAGCGGCCATAGCGCAGATTCGTTTGAAAGCGACAGCGAGTGGCAGATTTTACATGCGGGCCGTTGTGAAGGCAGGTTATTGGGCGGCTACTCGCTGCTATTCGCGCTGATGATGACCAACCCCAACTTCAAGTACGACCCGGACGAGCGTTACCTATTATTCATAGAGGATTACGCGGGGTTCAGCCCGCCGAGTTCGTACAACGCGTACATTACGTTCATAGAGCAGAGCGCTATCATGCAGCGGACGGTGGGGTTCATATTCGGGCACTTTGCTGACCAAGCGCCGGATGTGCTGCTCCGGCGCATGGAACGCCTGGGCCGGGCGCACGATATCCCGGTAGTGTACACGGACGACTTCGGCCACGGCACGAGGCACGCGATATTCCCGATCGGGGTAAGGGCGTCGCTGGATACTAACGCCCGAACGCTGAATTTCCAGTATAGTTGAATCGGGGAACAGCATTACATGATATACTCATAACGCGCGGCGGCTTGCATCAGCTCCTCGCGGAATCTCGGATGCGCGATGGAGATCAACCGTTGCGCACGAGTGCGGATATCCTGGCCGCGCAGGTTGACAGCGCCGAATTCCGTTACAACCCAGTCGGTGTCGTTACGCTGGAGCGACACGGCCGCACCGTCCTTCAATGATGGGACTATCTTGGATATATCCTCATACTCACCCGTCGCGGCATTCTTTATGCGGGCAGTTGAATATAACGCCATAATTGATCGGCCATTCTTTGCGCGCTGCGCTCCGGCCGCCATGTCGCTGGTGCCGCCCGTGCCCGAGATCTGATGGTTGCCGATGCTTTCGGAGCAGCACTGGCCCGTTAAGTCAATCTCGACGGTTGTGTTGATGGAAACCATATTATCGTTCAGCCCAACGATCATCGGGTCGTTCACCCAGGAACCCGAGCGCATCAAAAGCTGATCGTTGCCATCCATGAAGTCGTACAACTCCTGCGTGCCAAACGCGAACGCAAAGACCACCTTGCCCGGCTCGAGGCTTTTCTTGGAACCGGTTACAGCGCCGTGTTTCATCAGGCGCATGATGCCCGTGATCATCATCTCGGTATGCACACCGAGATCCTTCTTATTCATAATGGATTCGCAGACTGCGTTGGGGATACCGCCGATGCCCACCTGTATCGTATCGCCGTCGTTAATCAGGCCGCTGACGAATCCGCCGATGGCCATGTCGCGATCGTTGATCGGCGCATCCTCCAGCACCGGCAGGCGGTAATCCGCCAGGATGATGTGATCCACCCGCGAAAGCGGCACACGGCTGTCACCACGCACATGCGGAATATTCGGGCTGCACTCGAATATGATCTTCTTGGCCTTCTCACAGATTACAGTTTCATATTCATTACTACTGCTGATGTAAACGTATCCGTCCTCGTCGGGCATCGACGCGGAGGATATGAATATGTCCGTCTGGATAGCGTCGTTGCGCTTGCGTCCGGAATAATGCAGGCTGTTCGGGACGAACGACACACGTCCGGTCGAATGAATTCGCCTAAGCGGTGGCGAGTAAAACAGGCTATGCAGTATAAACGCTTTGTCAAGATAACGTTTCTGCATGAACTCGAACTCAACCGTGGGCAGGCAGCACGTGATAATCACATCCTCGACACGATCCGCGATTGTGTGGAGCTTGGAAAAAAATTCCATCGGCATGGATGCGGCCATTGCCGAGGTAATATTCATGCGGGATTGAACCATGCTTAGCGCGTCGTCAACGGTAATTATCTTATCACTATAATCAACCATCATATTCCTCCAAGATAATCAAACTGAACTGTAGGGCTGTTTTTCCCATTATAATACATGTCCGCTGAAAAAGGAACAGGCTATTCGCTTGTCATCACGAACGAGCGCGTCTTGCAGCGAATAATGTGGAGTATCAGCGGGAGGAACGATTGTGATGGATCGCTATTATTATACCGTACCGAATGGCCCGTACCCAGATGATGGACGCGGCCGCCCGCGAGAGTGCGACGCGGAGCGCCCGGGTGATCAGCCGTGCAGCCATTTGGCCGACCAGCCCCCATTCATGCCGGAGGCGCACTCGGGCTGGATGCGCGCGCCGTGGCCGCCCATCCCGCTCCGGGAGAATACGCAGCCGCCATATGACCGCATGGACACGCAGCAATGCGAACCATACGGTCCGCTGCCGTGCGACGATGGCTGCGGGCCGCAGGAGGCCAACGCCTGGCTGCCACTGGGCAGCGCATGTGAGCCGCGCCCGCCCGCGTACATCCAGCAGATACCGCCGGGCTTCGGGCCAGCGTCCGAAGGCAGCGGCCGCTTCGGTGACTCCGGTGTCCTATACAGCCAGTTGGGTTCAAAGGACTGGCCGGGGTTGAGAACGCCGAGTGTTTCATCCATGTTCCAATCGTGGCCTGTTCAGGAGGATTTAATTATAGATTCAGAAGAATCCATGAACGCGTGGCTTGCTGATCCGTACTGCAGGCCTGCCTGCCCGCCGCCGCCGTTTCCACCCGTGTGCCCGCCTTGTCCGACGTACCCGACATGCCCGATATGGCCGTCAGGACCGTCGTATCCTACATATCCAACGTACCCGACACACCCGACGCACCCGACCGGGCCGTCGTACCCGACGCATCCGACCGGGCCGACATACCCAACGCATCCGACCGGGCCGTCACATCCAACGCATCCGACTGGGCCAACATATCCGACGCACCCGACTGGGCCAACGTATCCGACGCATCCAACCGGGCCGTCGTACCCGACACATCCGACTGGGCCGTCGTACCCGACACATCCGACTGGGCCGTCGTACCCGACACATCCGACTGGGCCGTCGTATCCGACATTCCCGACTGGGCCGTCATTCCCGACGTATCCTCCATGGCCGACGTATCCTCCATGGCCAACGATCCCGCCGTGGCCGACGATTCCGCCGTTCCCGACGATTCCACCGTGGCCAACAATACCGCCGTGGCCAACGATCCCACCTTGGCCGACGATCCCACCGTTCCCGACGATCCCACCTTGGCCTACGATTCCACCGTGGCCGACGATTCCACCGTTCCCGACGTATCCCCCGTACCCAACGTTCCCGCCACCACCGCCGCCGCCGTGTCCATACCCGCCGTATCCACCGCCGCCGGGACCGCCGTGCCCATGGCCGCCTGAACCGCCGCCTATGCCGCCGCTATGTCCGCCGCCGCCGGAATGCCCGCCGATGATGCCGACATGCCAGCCGGCGTTGTGGCCGCCGTGGCCTCCGGATCTGCCGTGGCCTCCCGAGCCGCCCTGCCCGCCGCCGCCAGGACCGCCATGTCCATGGGAACCGCCATGGCCACCGTGTCCGCCGTGGCCGCCGGAGCCGGGACCTGCCTGGCCGCCTTGCCCGGATTGGCCGGATTGGTGCGATTGTCCGCAGTGGCCGTGGCCGCCTTATCCGCCATACCCACCGTGTCCGCCGTATCCACCTTGCCCGCCGTGTCCGTCGTGTCCCGAGCCTTGTCCGCCGCCACCGCCTCCTATCTGCCCTACCTGTCCGACCATACCTAACGACAGGGACAGCTGCGTTAGCATGATCGCCAGCATAGCCGCACAGGAGTATGCCCTGGCCATGATCATCAACTGCGAGGGCGAGAAAATCCAGCGGATGATACAGATGGCGAACACGCCGCAGGAACTCCTGGACATCAACGAGTGCGCGCGCCAGTTGATTGGCGATCTGACCGACCTGGAACGCGCGATAGTGGATGCGTTGGACCGCGTGACCTGTCTATGCGGGTGCAGCGACGGCCCAAAGATGAACCCCGACGACGTCTGCGGAGATTCACAATAATAAAGTATAACAGAATGGGGCGTCATAAAGCGCTCCATTCTTATATTATAGCTAAATATTAACTCTCTTCCAGAATGCTGGCGAGCAGAGTATCAGCACGGGGTAAATCTCCAGGCGGCCGACGATCATCCCCACCGACAAGAACATTTTGCTCCTGGCCGAGAATCCCGCATAGCTGCCCGCCGGCCCCACCAGTCCCAGGCCAGGGCCGATATTCCCAACGCACGCGATCGCCGCCGTCAGGTTCGTCGTCACGTCCTTCCCATCCAGCGAAACCACCAGCGCCAGCCCCAATACCGTTAGGAAGTACAGTATCATGAACACCATCGCGCCGAGCAGCGTCTCATCCTCCACCGCACGCCCGTTCAGCGTGACGCTCCGCCGCACGCGCGGATGCAGTATCCGGTATGTCTCGCGCTTAGCCGCCTTGAACAGCAGCAGCCAGCGAATCATCTTCACCGCGCCTGTCGTGGAACCCGCGCACCCGCCCACCAGCATCAGCGCCAGCAGCATGCCTTGGCTAAACGCGGGCCACTTCGCGTAGTCGGCTATAGGATACGCCGTCGTCGTAACGATGGACGCCACCTGGAAAAACGCCCGCCGCGCCGACTCGCCCACCGTCGCATACACATCCCGAAAGACGCTTATCCCAACAAATAATGTCGAAACAGCGACGACACCCAGATACAGCCGCAGCTCTTCATAGCGCGCCAGATCCCGCCATCGCCGCTGCGCGATCAGGTAATACACGGCAAAATTTACCCCGGCCAGCAGCATGAATATGGCGACCGTCGTCTCAATCGCCGGGCTGCCGTATGATGCCAGGCCATTATCCACCGTGAATCCGCCCGTGGAAATCGTACCCAGCGCATAACACGCCGCCTCGAACACAGGCATCCCAAGGGCGATCAATATCCCGGCCAGCGAGACGGTCAACGCCGTGTAAATTATATACAGTATGCGCGCGTGCTGCCTGACCTTCGGGACGAACTTCTCGACCGACGGGCCGGTGCTCTCCGCCCGAAGCACGTGTAGCGCGCCCGTTTGAGTGGACGGCACGACCGCGACGATCATCACCAGAAAGCCCAGCCCGCCCATCCATTGGGTAAGCCCGCGCCAGAGCAGCAGGCCACGCGATAGGCCATACTCACCGTCGACAGCGGCATACAGCACACTCGCGCCTGTGGTTGAAAATCCAGCCGCCGCCTCAAAAAACGCGTCCGCGTATGTGATGAACCTGGGCGATAGCAGGTACGGCAGCGCACCCAGCGCGGTCATAAGGAACCATCCGCACCCGCCCAGCGCGAGGCCTTCCTTGGCGAATACCTCCTGCTTGTGCGGCCGGACCGCACGCGTGATCAGCGCTAACGCAGCGAGAATAGCGATCGAGAGCACAAACGTCAGCGTCTCCCCATCGCGATATCCCAGCGACACCAGCAGCGGCGGCAGCATGCCGCACGCCTCGATCGCCAGCAAATGCGACAGGCGGTTGATAATCCAGCGCCAATTCATTTAGGCTGCACTCCTAGGTACGTTCCTGCCACATTATTCCAGCTTCACCAGTATCTCGTTGAGGTCGGTCAGCTCAAGCCCTTTCGTGAACAGAATCACAGAGTCGCCTGCGCGAATCGTGTCGCCGCCACCCGGTATGATCACCTCGTTCTTGTGCACGATCACGCCGACCAGCACGCCGGGCATCAGCTGCAGCCTGCGCAGCGGGATATCCAAAAACCGCGTCGTGGCGTTCGCCGTGAACTCGATCGCCTCGGCCTGGTTGCCGACGATCGGATGCAGCGCGTTGAACGTATTCCCCTGCGCATTTGACAAACCTTTGGCGTAGCGAGCTATCGCGTGGGTTGTGATCAACCGCGGGCAGACGATGCTGTCCAAACCCATATCCTTTATTATGTCCAGATAACTAAGGCGGTTGATCTTCGCGACCACCTTGCTGACACCCGCGCGTTTAGCCATCAACGCGGTCATCAGGTTCTCCTCGTCCATACCCGTGACCGCCACGAAACCGTCCATGTCATCCAGGTTTTCACTGGCCAGGAATCGGTCGTCCGAGCCGTCACCTTCGACGATCAGGCATTCCGGCAGCAGCTTGGCCAATTCCTCCGCGCGGCATTCATCCTTCTCGATAATCTTTATCTTAATATCGGTATCCGCCAGGTACTTAGCCAGATAGTATGCCACGCGCCCGCCGCCCACTATCATCACGCTGCGGATCCGATCCGACCTCAACCCTATCGCCGCGCAGAATCGCGACACCTTATGCGGCAGTCCCACCAGGAACACGCGGTCGCCCGCAAGTATCCGCGTATCGCCCATGGGGATTATCACGCTGTTGCCGCGCCGGATCGCGCCGATCAGCACGCCGCCCGGCAAGCGCCTGGGTATATCCTTCAGCGCCAGCGACACCAGCGGCATGTGCTCCGTTACCGCGACCTCCAGCATCTCGACGCGTCCGCGCGCGAATACCTCGATGTTGGAAGCCGAGGGGTACTCCAGCATCCGGCCGATCTCCTCGGCGATGATGCGCTCCGGGTTGATGAATCGGTCGATGCCCAGATCGCTCCGGATTATCGCCAGGCCTTCGTCGTAACCCGGTTCGCGGGTTCGCGCGACGGTGTGGGCCGCGCCGAGTTTTTGGCGATGAGGCAGGCCAGCATGTTGCGCTCGTCGCTGTCAGTAGTCGCGATGAATAGATCCGCCCGAACTATCCCCGCGTCCTTCAGCGTGTGAATGTCAACCGCGCTGCCGTTTACGACCCGCACGTCGATCGCCTCCGCCGTAGCGCTCAACGCGTCGAGGTCGGTATCGATAATGGTTATTCGATTATCAGCATCTTGGGATAGACGTTCCGCCAGCGTATATCCCGCCTTGCCGTCCCCGGCTATGATAATGTTCATGGGTGCTATTATACATCAACATCTTTTGGTTGTCAATAGGCTTCCAAAAATATCTTGTGAATGGGATTTGTTTGGGGTATAATAAAGTTACTTCGTGAAAGGAGCGTCACAAATGCAAGGATTAGCCGAAGCCTTCGACGACTACAGCCCCATGACGGTCGAGGAACAGTTTGAAAATCTGCCTGAAGGCACACGCGCCGAACTCATCGGCGGGAAGATCATCATGATGTCCAGCCTGACAATCCCGCACCAACTGGCGGCTGGCGCTATCTTTCTACAATTTGGTATATATTTAGAAGGAAATACCTGTGAAGTTCTTTATAATATGGACGTCCAGATGGAAGAGGACTGCCCCGACGTCGTACGGCCAGACATAACTATCGTGTGCGATCCAGCCAAAACGCAGAATCCGCGCCGAATATACGGCGTGCCGGATCTGATCGTCGAGGTTCTCTCGCCGTCCAATCCCGGCAACGATTTCCTGTTAAAGATGAATAAATATCTGCTGGCCGGCGTGCGGGAGTATTGGGTCGTCGATACGGAGAGACGTATCGTGCATGTATACATACTGACGAATAAACAGTTTGTATCTACCGTTTACGGCGCGAATCAATCCATAAAGGTCAGCATCTTCGACGATTGCACGGTCGATCTATCCAGAGTGTTCCCGCCCGAGGAAGCAATACCGGACACCGAGGACGCCGCTACAGCCCAGCTCCCATCCCAGCCTTGACGAAGGCCTCAAACAGCGGATGCGGTCTATCCGGCCTTGACAGGAACTCCGGGTGGTATAATACCCCTATGTAAAATGGGTGATCCGGCCGCTCGATGGCCTCGATATAGCCTTCGCGCTTCTCCATCGCGGGGAATTTGACGCCCTTTTCGGTGAGAGGCTGTACGTAAGCGGGATTGATTTCATAACGGTTATTATGCCTCTCACGAATTTCTCGCGTTCCGCCGTAGCACGCGGTCAGCAGACCCTCGCCGGATAGCAGCAGGCCTTGTCCGCCCGTCCGCGCGCGGTCCGAACCGCCCACCTTATCCCCGGCCGGATCCAGCCGATCCTTGGGAATTCTGGCCACGGGATCCGGTGTATCGGGTTTTACCTCTGTAGAATGCGCCTCGGGCCGGCCCAGCAGACTGCGCACCGCCGCGACCACGGTCAGCAGCATGCCGTAACCGATCGCCAAATATGGCACCCGATGCAGGTGCGCCCACGCCGCCGTCTGGATGAGCCCCTCGGCGCCGCTCCTGCCGTAACCGTTGGGTACCAGGATGGCATCCAAGCCTTGCAGCGCCGCGTCAGGCCCAGCCGTTTCGACAGATTTAGCGGAAATCCACTTCAGATCGACCGATACGCCCCGCGCGTAACCCGCATGCCTGAGCGCCTCGACCGCACTGATGTACGCATCGTGTATCTCGATATACTTTCCTACTAAACCTACGCAAATAACGCGGTTCGCGCTCTTAGCCCTGTTTACCATCTCGCGCCAGGCGAATAGATTGGCTTCACGCACGGGCAGGTTCAGGTAGGCAAGCACCTTATCCGCGAAGCCCTCTTCCTCCAGACACAGCGGCACTTCGTATCTGACTTCAACATCTTTATTAGCTATAACGTGTTCGGCGGGTACGTTGCAGAACAGCGCGATCTTACTCCGCGCTTCCGCAGAAATGTCGATATCGGTGCGGCATACGACAAAGTCCGGCTGGATGCCGATCGAGCGCAGCGTTTTAACGCTGTGCTGGGTGGGCTTGGTCTTAATCTCCCGCTCCGCGCCGACGGTAGGCAGCAGCGTCACGTGCACGAAGCAGCAGTCGCCCTCGGGATAATCCCACTTCATCTGGCGAATGGCTTCCAGGAATGGCGCACCTTCCATATCGCCGACCGTGCCGCCGATCTCGACGATCGCGACGTCGGCCTCGGCATTCTGCGCGGCCTGGACGACCCGGCGCTTGATCTCGTCGGTCACATGCGGTACCATCTGGATGGTGCCGCCGCGAAACGCGCCGCGCCGTTCCTGCTCCATTATGGCCAGGTGGATCTTCCCGGTCGATACGCTGGCGTCGCCTTTGAGCTGGGTATCCAGGAACCGCTCGTAATGCCCCAGATCATGGTCGGCGGGCGTGCCGTCGTCCGTGATGAACGCCTCGCCGCGCATCAGCGGGCTTAACATCCCCGGATCGATGTTATAATACGGGTCCATCTTCTGCATGCTGACGCGGTAGCCGCGCGCCTTCAGCAGCCGGCCCAGCGACGCCGCAGTAATCCCCTTGCCCAGCGAGGAAACGACCCCGCCCGTGACGAATATATACTTCATAGTGTTGAATTCTATCATAGCGGCGGCCCTCTGTCAAACGGCCCCGCCCAGGAGGTTCACGTTATGCCAAACTCCAACGACTGTCAGTTGTACGATCGCCCGTGCACCGAATGCGGCGAGTGCGACCGCTGCGACCTGGATTCAACCAAACGGTGTGACAACTGTATGAAGTGCATCGGACTAGCCCCCGGAAAAGCCTCCGATTATCGGGTTATCCGAATCGACGGCCTGCTGACGCCCGAGGAAAGCCTGGACGACGAGTTATAAGAGGACTTGCACTGAATAACCGCAGGGCTATAATTATTTTCTATCTCCGCCGCATATCCAACTGAAAAAACAATAGGCGCTATGTCAGACAAATACTCGTGGTGTGTAAAAGTAATGCTTGGCCGGATGTTGGACCTTTCTTTTGAAGAAAGCTGGTATCATTGATTCCCTTGTAAAAAAATAACCGGACAGGCACGGCCTAACGCCCAGTACGTAATTTATTAGCGTACTCCTTACGAGCATCGTATGGGACCGGGCGAGAAAGGAGGAATTTGACGAATAAGGAAGGTTGATCATCATGGCAAGCAAGTTGTTCGAGGGCGCAACGCTGGGGCAGCTGCGCGCGTTTTTAGTTGCCGCGGATCCTGGCGACACTATTCTTATACCTAACGATGTAGTTGACGGATCCGACCTTCCGGGTCAGACGTGGACGACGGTACCCATCAAGGACAATGTCACGATAATCGGCACGAAAACCAGCGGCAAGGTGCGCATTGGTGGGAATGGTTCAAACCAGGCCAATTTTGCGCTGGATAGGCCGATGTTTGGCTCAAATGATGGTGATCCTCTTTCAATTAACTCGGGCAGCCCAATAAATGGGATCACCATTGAAAACATTCATTTGAATGTTGATATTACTTCATTTTATGTAACGCATCCTAGTAGCGGCTCCCCCCTTGTATGGGCAAAGATTGGCGGCTTTATTCAACTGGCAAATGATGTACATATCAAGGATTGTGAGGTAAGCGGCCGCATTGAATATGACATAAATGATTACGCTGACACTATTGACAGTGCTGGCGGTTTCGTTGGGGAGGTTGGCTCTAACGAGAAGGGTAATTCTACATTCACAAACTGTGTTAATCGTTGCAATATCAAAGCAGGCGGCGAGATGGAAGTAGGGGGCATCGTAGGCTATTGCTTCAATAAAATCCAGTTATACTCCGTCTCGCCAAGATTTTCCACTATAGATTAAGAAGCATTTGAGAGAACGAATTGGTCAAAAGGCAGGTCGATACCCTGATCATCGTAAAGCTGAACCCGATTACTGATTAACGAGTCCAGGCGTTCCTTATAAATGATAAATGGTATACGAATCGTATATACCATTGGTTATTGCATGTTTGTATTTATCAAAGGTATAAAGGTATGCCGCATTAAGTACCTCGCCTTTGATATACCTCCAATACCTTTCTATCAAGTTGAGGTTCGTGAGAAGTTATTTGCGTAAACACATCCAAAAGCCCGAAAAATGGCTATATTACAGCACTTATAACCGTTTACAGCGCGAGAGCTTTGTAGGCGGTTTTTTCATATTCGCACCTTTGCGCCATCTGCTTCACTCGATATATAATAAAACCACAAGGAGGGCTTGCGCTATGAAGAAAACGAAATTCTATCTGACCGCAGAGGAACAGCGATATATCCTACATAGCCTTAACGCGCTGAAAACCAAGCCGCGCAGCGCAGGGCAATACACCGATACGGTGGACGACGCAATGCTTGCCGTCATGCGCGGCAAGGTAAAGCGAGTAAAAATCGCCTAAAACCGGATAGCACATATTCACATAGAGCCGATTATTTTTGATTTCATTCAAAAGTAGTCGGCTTTTTGTATTTCCTCCGAAAAATCGCGTACATAGCCGTTTCTGTTCACTTCGGAACAGGGGCGGCTAAATCTATCGAAAGGAGGAAAACCGCAATGTCAAACGCAAAAGTCATAGCGATTTGCAACCAAAAAGGCGGCGTGACGAAAACCACGACCACGGCGAATTTGGGGATTGGACTGGCTATGCAAGGGAAAAAGGTGCTACTCGTTGACGCAGACCCGCAGGGCGATTTAACAACCGCGCTCGGTTGGCCGGACAATGAAGCCTTGCCCGTCACCCTCGCCACGGTTATGGACAACATCATCAAGGACGCAGACTTCGAGCATTACGGCGGCATTTTACACCATGACGAGGGTGTAGACCTGTTGCCGTCCAGCATTGAGTTGTCCGGCATGGAAATGACCCTTGTAAACGCCATGAGCCGCGAATTTACCTTGCGCGAGTATCTGAACCGTATCCGGCACGACTACGACTATATCATCATTGACTGTATGCCGAGCTTGGGCATGATTACGATTAACGCCCTTGCCGCCGCCGACAGCGTGATAGTCCCCGTGCAGGCGCAGTATCTACCCGCCAAGGGCATGACGCAGCTCATGAAAACAATCGGCAAGGTGAAAAAGCAGATTAACCCCGCCCTAAAAGTGGACGGCGTTCTCTTGACCATTGCCGATATGAGAACCAATCTGGCGAGAGCCACAGCGGACACCCTGCGGCAACAGTACGGAAGCGTCTTGAAAATCTACAAGACGCAGATTCCCATTGCCGTGAAAGCCGCCGAAATCAGCGCAGCCGGACAAAGCATTTACGCTTATGACAAAGGGAGCAAGGTTGCACAGGCGTATGCCGATTTCACAAAGGAGGTGCTTGCAGATGGCGAAAGAGCTAAAACTAAACCTGCCGTCCGCTAACGACCTCTTTTCCACACAGGAGGAACGCGACGACGCGAAACTGGAACGGGTTGTAAATCTGCCTTTGTCTGAAATCAGCGACTTTCCCAATCACCCATTTAAGGTAAAAATAGACGCTGAAATGTTGGAAATGTCCGAGAGCGTAAAGCAGTACGGCGTGTTAGTCCCCGGTCTTGTCAGACCCAAAGATGGCGGTGGCTATGAAATGGTTGCCGGACACCGCCGCAAAATGGCAAGTGAGCTTGCGGAGCGCGGTGAAATGCCCTGTATTGTCCGTGATTTAACGGATGATGAAGCCACTATTATCATGGTGGACAGCAATTTGCAGAGAGAAAAAATCCTGCCGTCTGATAAGGCTTTTGCCTATAAGATGAAGTTGGACGCTATGAAAAGGCAACAGGGAGAGAGAACGGATTTGACTTCTGCAACAGTGTTGCAGAAGTCAAACGGTAAATCTTCGCGTGAGTTACTTGCTGAAAAAAGCCCTGATAGCCATGAGCAAATCCGCAAATATATCTGCTTGACTGAATTACTCCCCGAACTATTGCAAATGGTGGATAATGCGGAGTTGCGCGAAGAAGACAAACCGCAAATTGCCATGCGCCCCGCCGTGGAACTGTCATACCTGCCGAAAGAACAACAGCAATTCGTGTTGAGCGCAATCGGTAGCGAGTGCTGTACTCCCTCACACGACCAAACGCTCAGAATGAGGGAAAAATCCAAAGAGGGCTTACTGGATATGGACGAAATATTATCCATCATCCTACCAAGCCCAACGCGGAGCGTCTGCCCGTCATCGCTCGCGAACTATATGATATAGTGAAACGTTATGATTCATCCAGACCAGTCACCGCCGCGCTGGCGTTTCCAGAGTTATCCACCAAGACGGGCTTTGCGAATGTACTCGATGTTATAGGTTATAACTATAAAGAGCATCTGTATGAAGCAGATCATGCCAGATTCCCCAATAAAGCAATATTGGGCAGTGAAAATGGCAATAATTACAAACAATGGCGCGCTGTACTGGATCATGAGTATATATCCGGTCAATTTCTCTGGACGGGCATCGATTTCTTGGGTGAGACTCGCGGCTGGCCTAGCCATGGTTCTCATGCAGGGTTGATTGATCAAGCGGGCTTTGTGAAACCCATCGGATTCTACCGCGCAGCACTGTGGTCGGATCAACCGATCTGTAAGCTGTACGCGCGTAGACTATCGCTATCAACCACGTCATCAACAAATAAAGCAGACGACCGGCGCAGGTTATATGATAATAGTTGGTCAACTGACTGGGCATTCCCGGATTGCACAGAGGTAGAGGTAATTTGCCTGACAAACGCGCCTGCCGCCGAATTGTGGCTGAACGGCAAATCCCTTGGAAAGAAGGCGACTGTGGATTCATCGGATCAAACACTAACATGGAGCGTAGTATTCAAGAGCGGCATCATCCGTGCCGCCGGACTGCGCGGCACCAATAGTTCGATTGAATTATCAAGCGACAAGCTGCACAGCTCAGGCGCGCCGTGTACCATTCGATTGATAACAGATACAGAATCGTTATGCGCAGGCGAATTGGACATGGCGCACATCATCGCTGAGATAACGGATTCCTTCGATCGCAGGGTTGACAACGCGGAACATTTGTTGAATATTGAAGTAACTGGCGGAAAGCTGCTCGGCCTGGAGAATGGTGATCTGGAAGATACGCAGCCTTATGCGCTGCCGTATCGACGCACAAAGGGTGGCAGGTTGCTGATCTACGCTGCTGCGGCTGAATCTGCAGGAGAGCTCGCGGTCCGCGTATGGAGCGAGAAACTCGGGGAGGCGCGGCTGGAGATTCCGTGCTTGGCGTAAACTGGTAATATGACCCATTTATCGACCATATCTATTTTGCAAAATGGAGACCTAATGCGGATATGCAGCAAGTCTCCAATTTGTAAAAAAGACTTGTCTGAAAACATCCTTATTTACACCTACTCCACGCCAGCCTTGTCGTCAGTTCCACTATCTGCGCGTACAGTGACTGGGTCAATTCCTCCTGCGCTTTCTTCTCCCGCACCGCTTTTCGCGTCGCGTCCTCGAACAACGTAGGCATCTTTTTGACGACTTCAGCTCTCCATTTCGTGAGCAAATTGGGGTGTACGCTGTACTCTGCGGCTATTGCTGACAGCGTTTTCTCCCCTGCTAATACCTCCATGACCACCTTTGCTTTGAACTGCGCTGCATGCTGCGGGGCACGACTGGACTACTGCGCATTCACAGGATGTAAACCATATCCCTTCGCAGAATGTTCCGGTGGCTGAGGAGGCAGCGAATATCGTGGGATAGCAAGGAGGCGGAAGCGATGAGCAATATGTTTTCAATTGTGATCCCATCTATGGGTTTATCCGGTTCTTCTAAGGGATTGGTGTCATTAACGGACCTTAACATCGGTTGAACCAGCGCGAAATTGACCTGGCTTGAACCATTACCGCCAATACGCACCTTGCCGCCGCTTTTCGTGCCGATTATCGTGATGTTGTCCTTGATGGGCACCGTCGTCCACGTCTGACCCGGAAGGTCTGACCCGTCAACTACATCGTTGGGTATAAGAATAGTGTCGCCAGGATCCGCAGCAACTAAAAACGCGCGCAGCTGCCCCAGCGTTGTACCCGGGAACGGTTTGGTTGGCATGGTCATTTACCTTCCTTTTCCGTTAATTTCCTCCTTTCTCGCCCGGTCCCATACGATGCTCGTAAGGAGTACGCTAATAAATTACGTACCGGGCGTTAAGCCGTGTCTGTCCGGGATATTTTTTAGCCAAATATCATCCCGCGCAGCCGCTCGGTGAAGTAACTGTAATCCGCGAACGATATCTCCGGCGGAATCAGATGATCCAGCGCCGGGATGTAGCCCGACCCACGCAGCAGCGGCTCGATCCGCGCCAATTCGCGATCGATCGCGGCCGGGCCTTTCGCTATCTCGATCTTGTCTATGCCGCCCATCATCGACATGTATGGATACCTCCGCCGCAGCGACACGACGTCGCTGCCCGCGTTCACCTCAAATGGCAGCAGCATATTGACGCCGCCCTCGTGGAAGGGTTCGATCAACGCCTCGCAGTCGCCATCGGTATCCACCTGCACGCACGCTATCCCATACTCGGCTGCAAACGCGCTCATCCGTTTGTAATGCGGGATCATGAATTCCCTCACAAATGCCGGCGAGATCAGCGGGCCTTGCTTGCCCGACATATCCTCCCAGATGTGCAGTATATCCACCGTGACGCTGCGGCAGATGCGCTCGAACAGCGCAATCCAGAAGTCCGTCAGATCCGCCATGATGGTGTGCACTAACTCCGGGTTGTCGTAAAACGCCAGCAGGCTGCCCTCCACGCCCATCAGATCGCGCAGCGTGCCATATAAGCCGCACGGGTAACAGCCGATCAGCACGGGCCTGTCGTCCGCATTCACCTGCCGCGCGATATCCGGCCAATCCTTTGAGAATCGGCGCGGATCGTCAGGGTTCAGCCGCTCGGCCTTGATTTTGAGCCAGTCGTCCAGATTCTCGACAGGGGATTTGATGATCTTGGGGATTCCAGACTTACCCTCTATGGATTCAGTAAGAATGCCCAGGTTATCCATCTGGACGACGGTGTGGCCGCGCCGCTCGATCACGCGCGGCTCGTACGCCGGGCAATACAGATGGTTGACATAGCCGACCACCGAGAAGATCGGCTTGTCAAACCCGAACCGTGCCGGATCCTGCCATGCGCTGCCCGCGTCGGGTACGCCCTCGCGTTCCCAGCGCTCGACCGTCTCATGCCATGGCCCAAAGTAGAATGTGAACGGCGCCCGGTCGATGGGCAAACATAGCGCGCATCGCCGGATACGCTCACGGCAGGTCAGTTCGTCGCGGTTGGGCATAGGTGCCTCCAGATGATTGATGATGCTGGCATTAAAACACATTATCTGCGCGGCAGTCAAGCCTCATCAAATCGCCTTGCTCCTTGTCGGCACGATGCTCGCGCCATACACTATGGCGACCACGGCCATGCACGATAGCCACTGCACGATCCCGACAGGGTGGAATATGATCATCCGAAAGAACCACACCAGCGCGGCCCTAAGCGGCGCGATCGGCGTGAATACGCTTATTATTGCCACTATCAGCGCGTCGGTTACCCAGCCGTACCAGCGGCCTTGAACCAGTGTGATCGTATGTGCCACGCACGATACCAGCAGCAGGAACGCCGTCATCTGGAAGAACGCCGCCACAGGACCGCGCGCCATGAACCCGAACACATCCAGGCAATCCATAAAACCCGCCAGGTCGGTATGTGCCAGCATCCATGGGTCGATCGTCAGGCGGCAGATAACGTTGACCAGGCTGACCGCCGCCGCTATAGGCAGGTAAGTTAGGATGGCGCTTTTGAAGAAGTCCATCCGCTTGCCGCCCAGGTTCATCAGCTTTGAGAAATGCTGGGCGGGTACGAGTATACCCATGAATAGGGGCAGCGTGTATAGATAACTCGCCGCCGCTAGCGTGATGTTTCCCTCCGGTTGCTTCACCAATATGGACACAATATACTCCGCTACGCCTAGCAGCAACGTTATAGCCGCGATGAGGTAGGCGGTCATCGAGTGCCGCCAGTTGATCTTGGCCATGCCCAGCACCGGACTATTGTTGGTATTCATTTTGATATTCATTTTATTCCGCCCCCTCTTCCCCACCCACTAATCCGATGAAGAAATCCTGCAGCCCCAGCGACGACACGGCATAGTTCACGCCGCCCTCAATCCGGCGGTCGTAGATATACTGTGACAAGAATCCGCCCGCCTTCGTCTCGCCGATGATACGCAGCCCCTTCGTGGCCGCTCTCACCTGCTCGTCGCGTCCGGTCACGGAATAAGCCTTCTCATCCACCTCGGCCATCTCGCAATTGAGCAGGAGGCGGCCTTTGTCGATTACAAGCAGGTGTTCAGCCACGCGCGCTATCTCGTCGATGATGTGGGTGGAAACGATCACGATCTTGGGCTTGTCGGCGATGCTTTCGCGCAGTAGCTCGTAGAACGTTCGCCGCATAACGGGGTCAAAACCCAGCACGGGTTCATCCAGCACCAATATATCCCGGCCGGACGACAGCGCGATCAGCGTGCTGGCCATGGCCTTCATGCCGAAGGACAGGTGCTTGAATCGCTTCTTGAGATCCAGTTTGAACCGCCGCGCCATATTGTGTGCCAGATTCATGTCGAAAGCCGGGTTTACCTGCGCCGCCGCGTTGAACAGATCCGTCAGACGGATGTTGAATTGTGCCGCCCCGGTCTCGACAAAATGCACATCCTCCGGCATGGATAGCATGCCGACGGGCTTTTCATATACGAGTATCGTGCCCGCCGTGGCCGCGACGTGCCCGGCGAGCAGCTTGAGCAGCGTGGTCTTGCCCGCGCCGTTGCGCCCCAGTAGGCAGTAGATCCCCGGCTGATTCAATCGGATGGATAGACCGTCGATGGCTACGGTATCGCCGTACCGTTTGGTAACGTCTTGGAACTCTATCATTGTGGATGATCCTCCTTCGCCATTGCGACTGTTAGAATGCTGACCAATTCGTTGTCGGTTACGCCGATCTTGCGTGCGCTGCCGATGAAGTCCGGCACCGCCCGTTCAAAGAAAGCCTTGCGCCGCTGCGCCAGTATCATCTCCCGCGCTTGGGCCGTAACCGCCATGCCTACGCCGCGCTTCTTGTAGAGCATCCCGCGGTCTGTCATCACGGTGATCGCGCGCTGTGCCGTCGCCGGATTCACCGAGAGCAGTTTGGATATCTGGGGCGTGGAGATGATCAGATCGTCCACGGCGTAAGTCCCCCGCAGTATGTCGTCCTCGATCATCTCAATGATCTGGACGAACGCTGGCTTCTCATCATTCATGTTCACCATCCTCTTATCAATTCGTACGCTGGTTACTTAGTTAACTCATTAACTATTATAGTCACGAACATTCCATTTGTCAATAAGTTTTTTTCTGGCGATATGATCCAGTTGACAGCTTTAGTCGAATCGTGTACACTGATGTTCGTTTCGATGTGAAACGATTTATTGATTGAGGAGTGGATTGATTTAGTGAGCACATCTACAACGCGATCCCGCGCGCGCGGATACTGGCTGCCCCTTCTGCTGGCGTTGTGTCTGCTGATCCAGTGCGCCGCCGTGCCCGCGATGGCCGAGACCGCCGAAGCCGCGACGTACCGCACGGATTTCTACGCGGCCGTGAATGCCGACTGGCTGGCCAGCGCCGAGATTCCGGACGACAAGTATGTCATCGGCGGCTTTGGGGATTTGATCTACGAGGTCCGCGATACGTTGATGGCGGATTTCACGGCTATGGTTGCGGACAAGACCGTGCCGGACGATCCACGTTTGGCTGAATTCCTGAAACTGTACGAACTGGCGGAAGATTTTGACACGCGCAACGCCGATGGTTTGACGGCGTTAGCGGAATATCTTAAGCCTATCACTAGCCTAACTAGCTTGGCCGATCTGCAGAGCCATTATGCCGAGCTGGCGCTGGCAGGTGCAACGCTGCCATTCGATATCGTGCCCGATCAGGATTTGGCGGATCCGAACGCCAAGGCGATCTACTTCGCCCCGCCCTCGCTGATCCTGCCGGATCCCGCGTACTACGCCGAGGATAACGCCGCTGGCGCGTACCTTCTTAGTATGTACGCCGACACGACGCGGCAGCTGTTCGTTCTGGCGGGCTATTCCGATGAGGAAGCTGCGGCCATCATGAATGAGGCGGTCGCCTTCGACGCGCTGCTGGTGCCCACGGCCATGGATGCCGAGGCGCAATCCAATATCGCCAACCTGTATAATCCTCGGAATTTGAGCGAACTGGCAGCGTCCATCAAGAATATGGACATCATCACTCCGGTAACAGAGCTGTTCGGCACAGCCCCTGATCAGGTCGTCGTGCTGAACACCAAGTTCACAGACGCGATGGACAGCGTGGTTTCGGAGGAAAACTTCCCGTTGATCCGCAGCTGGATGGTGATGAACCAGATCCGCATGCTGGCCAAGTATACGTCCGAAGAAGCGATGGAGTTGCTGGCCGCATACGTTAATGTGATCACGGGGCAATCCGTTTCAACGCCCAAGGATCAGCAGGCTTACACCGACGCGAGCGGCATGTTCAGCGAGGTGGTCGGGCTGTATTACGCCCATGAATACTTCGGCGAACAGGCCAAGGCCGATGTGACCGCGATGGTCGAGAATATGATCGAGGTTTATCGCCAGCGCATCCAATCCAACGATTGGTTGGAATCCGCCACGAAGGAGCGGGCCATTCGCAAGCTGGATACGATGACACTGCGTATCGGTTATCCTGATAGAATCGATCCGCTGTACGACGACATGAAGATCGTGGGCAAGGCTGAAGGCGGCACATTCATAGGCAACATGGACGCGCTGTACAAGCAGACGTACGCGGAGGTATACCGCCGCTACACCGAGCCCAACGATAAGGAACTGTGGGATATGTCTGCGGACACGGTCAACGCCGGGTACAACGCAGCGAAGAATATGATCCAGTTCCCGGCGGCGATACTGCAAGCGCCATTCTACAGCCTGGATCAGACGCCCAGCGAGAATTATGGCGGGATCGGTGCGGTAATCGCACACGAGATTTCGCACGCGTTCGACCCGAACGGTGCACAGTTCGACGAAAACGGCGGCATGGTGAACTGGTGGACCGAGGCGGATTATGAACAGTTCACGGCGAAGGCACAACTGATGGCCGAGGTGTTCGACGGGCTGCCCTTCGCTGGGACGACGGTCAACGGCCAGCTAACCGTGACCGAGAATGTCGCCGACGCAGGCGGTCTGGCGTGCGCGCTGCAGGTGGTTAAGAGTCTGCCCGAGTATGATTTGAGCGAGTTCTTCATCAACTTTGCGAGGATATGGCGCAGCGTGGCCAGGCCCGAGTACCAACAGCTATTGATTACGATAGACGTACACGCGCCGGATAAGCTAAGGGCCAATGTTCAACTAGGGCTGGTCGACGAATTCTACGAGGTATTCGGCGTGCAGGAAGGCGATCCCATGTACCGCGCGCCTGAAGATCGGGTTAAGATTTGGTAAGAAATTGAGATGAATTAAAGGTGCTGGCGCGGAATCGCCAGCACCTTTGTTATGCGCCAGCATCTATATAAACACCCTCACCGCCGCCAATACCGTCAGCCCGATTACCGTATACCGGAATGGTTTCTCTGGCAGCCGCTTGAGTATGGCCGCGCCTACCACCGCGCCTACTATCAGCGCCGGGATCATCGCCAGCGCCAGCAGCAGGTATGAACCCGGGATATTACGCCACAAAATCATCTGGGTGGGTAACTTTATCGCATTAATTATGAAGAATAACCACGCGTATGTTCCCGCGAACTCATCCTTGCGCATACCAAGCGCCAGCAGATAGACCGTCATCGGCGGCCCGGCAGCGTTGCCAATCATCGTCGTGAACCCGCCTACGATGCCCATCAGCATGAAAAAGTACGCGTTCTGCGGAACGGTCAGTCGGTCGCCGCGCCATTCCATAATGATTAATACGATGGCGCACAATAGTATGGCCGCGCCAATGATGTACGTGAATGTGCCGCTGTCCACGCGCCAGCCTACGTATGTGCCTATAACCATCCCGCACAGTACCCACGGCATCAGCCGACGGATCGAGCGCCAATTCGCGTCGCGTTTGAAGTACACAATCGCCAGGCAATCCCCTATCAGTATGATTGGCAGCAGCAGTCCCGCCGATTCTTTGCCGCCGAACACCACGGCCATCAGCGGGATGACGACCGTCAGCACACCGCCCAGCCCGATCTTGGATAACCCTACGATGAATGCGGCGGCAACGACCCAAACCCATTGGGATCCTGTTAACGCTGGCAATTGGCGTCACTCCTTATGCCTCGATATCTATCTCGTAACTTCGATCACCCAAAACTTCAGATACTCAGTCTCGCGAGCGCCGATCAAGGTCGGGTGATCGCGTCCGGCACCGCGCTTTTCCAGGATCCGCGCGGTTACATGCGCGTCTCGCGCTGCGGCGTGGAGCATCGCGCCGAACTCATCCGCCGCGACATGCTGGGAGCATGAGCAGGTGAAGAGTATGCCGCCGCTGGGGAGCAGCTTCATGGCGCGCAGGTTGATCTCCTTATAGCCGCGCAGCGCGGAATCCAGCGCGGCGCGAGACTTCGTGAACGCGGGCGGGTCGAGGATTATGCTGTCGAACGAACCGGGCTTCTGCGCGCGGAGGAAGTCAAACGCGTTAGATGCCTCGAATCGGATTATGCCGTCGAATCCGTTAATCCGCGCGTTTTCCCTTGCGAGATTCAGCGCATCTTCGGAAATATCCACGGCGGTCACCTCCGACGCACCGTACCGCGCCGCGTGGATGGCGAACGCCCCCGTGTGGGTGAAACAATCCAGCACGCGCACACCGTGGACGTATGGCGCAATGGCCGCGCGGTTTTCCTTCTGATCCAAGAAGTATCCGGTTTTTTGGCCGCGCTTCACGTCGGCGAGTATGTCGAGGCCATTTTCGCGGAAGGGAACCAGATCGGGCACACTGCCGCGCAATAGGCCGGACGTTTCGGTCAGACCTTCCAACGCGCGGACGGGCGCGTCGCTGCGTTCCCATACGTTTCGCACGCCTGTAGCCTCGGCCAGCGAGTCAGTGATCCAATCCTTATACGACTCGATGCCCAGCGCCAGGGATTGTATGACTATCACTTCGCCGAAACGGTCCGCGATGAATGCGGGCAGGCCATCCGACTCGGCGAAGATAAGGCGGCATGATTCCAAGTCTGCAAAACGGCGGCGCAATTCGATGGCGCGCTCCACTTTTCGCCTGAAAAACGCTTCGTCGATCGCTTCATCCTGCCGGGTCAACACGCGCAGCGAGATCTGCGACTTGGGGTTGTACATGGCCTGCGCGATGAATTTGCCATTGGACGCGCGGATATCGGCCAGCGGTGCTGATTCGCTCCAATCGGATTCGTGCGAAACGTTTGCGATATCGCTGCGGAATACCCACGGGTGTCCGCCAGCCAGACGCTTTTCCTTGCCGGGTAATAAGGTTGTTTGCAACATAACTATTCGTCTCCCCGCGCGAGTAGGTTCGGAGGGTCAAAGGGTTCAAAGGTTCAACAGGCTTTTCGGTTCGACAGTTTTCGATGGGTTATGATAATTGATACCAAATCGGCGGCGTGTTGTCAAGAGGGGGACGGGTGCAGCCAATCGCTTATACATAATAACTAACTAACTCGACTGTGATTTTCCGCAAGTTGCGCTTGTCAATTTATAAAAAGCATGGTATACTATACGCTGTTACGGAGAGGTATCGAAGTGGTCATAACGGGGCTGACTCGAAATCACATTAATATGATTCGAAATCGCACCGCGACCAACACAATTTAACATGGAGACGTATCGAAGTGGTCATAACGAGCCTGACTCGAAATCAGGTTGTCCGCAAGGGCACGTGAGTTCGAATCTCACCGTCTCCGCCACCTATTGGTTGTTACGCGATACAATGAAGGCTCCCTGTTAATGGGAGCCTTTGTTGTTGAATAAGCCTTGATTTCATTGGGTTTTTTGAGTGTCGGTGTATTGTAGCTTAATGCGTCATCCGTTTATTTGTATCAAGTTAAGGTTCAAGTATTCAGCAAAAATGCAACTGCCGTTTAATAGTGTAACCATGCGTTGCACTATTAAACGGCACTTTTGAGAAATGCAATTTTCTTTATTCGCCATGCAGTTTTTCGATGAAACGCATAGCAGGACTTCCAGCCTTAGAAATCGCGACATGATCTATTTGCCTACTTATCGGTAATTAGCCTACTCATCTATCGGTTCTTTTTTCATGGAGCCTTCGAGCGCTATTTTCGTACTGTGCTTAACGCTTGAACGTTTTTTTATACCGTTTTCTATGATTACATTACTGCGTCTGATGCGCTCCGCTTGTACAGCATCGAATAGCGTCCTTGTTACAATTGGATCATGATGACTGGGGATTAGATACATATTTACTTCGCCATCATTATAGTGACGCTTTCGGCTAGGATATGCCGAGCCCCACGTTTTTCCGACCAACACATCCCCAACATACTTCTCATTTCGCAGCATTAGCTCTAAGCAGCGTTTTGACCATTTATCTTTATCTGATGGTGACTGTATGTAAGCCTGGTGTAGTTTGTAAATAATCGAAACTACACTGTGACCAGACAAATACCATTCGTATATTTCCCGAACAACACGAGCTTCTGGCTCGTATATATAAAGTTTGCCTTCCATGCCGTCATACATCAACAGTCCGTCATGTCCCAGCATGAGTATGTTTGTACCTATCGCGGCTATCGTCCGCGCGTACAGCGCGCCGCCGCCATACTGTTCCTTCAATACAAACTCCCATATTCAATTTTCAAGCTGCCGCGCCTTTGGCCTTCGCCTTAGGCTTTCTTTTCCTGTCCCAGGAACTATTTCGGCGTTATTGCGTCAAAAGGTCTTGGAGGGGTTTTGCTAGTTCATCCAGCGTCAAGCAACACGCTTTAATGGTGGAGCTCCCATTGCTCTACCACAGCAATTATGATGCTGATTAACTCTCACACTGCAACAAGAACTACGGCTGCTTTTATCACCCAGCTAACAGTTGCCGCCAATTCGTAAACAGCGTCCATGTTTACCCCGCCTCCTTCCTAATCTCCGGTCTTACCAATTCATCAAGCGTCACGTCGAACAAGTCCGCAAACTTGGTCAACGTATCAATGTTCGGCTCACGCTGCCCCAACTCGTAGCGCGTGATTGCCTGCGGGCTTACGCCGATCAGTTCCGCCACCTCGTGTTGTCTGAGGCCGTTTGCCTTGCGAAGGCGGCGCAGAGCTTCCAATAATTACCACCTCACTTTCTGGGAACAATCGTCATTTAGGTGCGTCTATAATATAACACCAGTGCGACGTTTTTTCAAGGGGAAAACGTCGTTTAGTTGCTTTATTTTTTCGTCTTTATCTGCCATATTTTGCATATGGGCAGGATGCGTTTAAGAGAGATTCGTGAGGCGTGCGGCTATAAGCAGTACCAGGTAGCCGAATACCTTCATATAGAGCGGCAGACCTACAGTCGGTACGAGTGCGAAGAGCGCGAACCCGACATCGATCGCATGTGCAAAATGTGTGATCTATTTGAGTGTACTCTTGATGAGCTTGTAGGTCGTAATACTAGTCCAACCCGTGAAATTGAGGGCCGACCTGAACCTGCTTATTCTGGCGGTATAAAACGCACTCGCGTACCAAAAAACATGGACGAGTTTGAGAAAGCTGTTCTCAAGCTTATTGACGCGCGCCTTTCTTCACCTGGTAAAGGGGAGGCCGGAAAGTTAAACGTAAATGTTATCAATCAGCAATGAGGTGTTGACTAGCATGTACTTTTTTGATAAAATGCTTGAAGAAGGTGCTAAAGCGGCACTAGGAAAAGCATGGGATTCTGTTAAGTATAAGGTTTTTATGAGCCATAAAATTGCTATCTATGATTCGACCATTCAGTTCCACTTTGTCGCTGATAGCGGTATTATTGATGTCATTCGTTTTACAGCAACTTTAGAGAACCATAGTGCTATTCACGTTTCAATACGTACTCTCCATATTTTTAATGACAGGTATAATTTTCGTGCTGTAAAGCGCGGCTATGAGACGTATAAAGATTTGAGATATGGTTTTGTTATACAAGATCCGATCAAACTAAAAAGCTATGAACAAGGCAACGAGTCTGATCAATCTTTATTTCCTATTCATTTAGAACCGTCGAAGGCACAAAGAATCGTAGCTTATTTTTCTGTTGGGAAGGATAATGCGTTTATGAATTATTTGCATATCATGCGAGATAGAATGCAAAAGAGAATAGAATCGGAACGAAAGTCCACAGTAAAAAGTGGAGGTTTAGCGTCAAGCGAGGCCTATCATTATATTATACAGAAAAGAGAAAGGGAAAAATTCCCGTTATGGCTATATTTAAGAGTTGGTGAGAATGAAATGGAAAAGAAAATCAACGTACAGTTTGAAAAAGCGAATGCTTTTGCAAAGCTATATGAGCTTGAACGATCTATCAGTATGTGATTAAGTGCTCCGATTACGTGGAACCAATTTGGTGATTTCTGCGTCAAATATTCATATAGGCGCAGGAGGATCACCGTTACGGCCAAAGCACGCAAACTACCATCCGGCTCGTGGAATGTAACAATATTTTCTGGAATGGTGGACGGAAAACGTAAATACGAATCGTTCACCGCCGAAACCCGCCGCGAGGCCGAGAAGCAAGCCGCAGACTTCGCCGCCGAGCGGGAGCGCGCCGGCATGTTAAGAGATAGGCCGGAGAAGCTGACCGTTGCGGAGGCTTTAACCAAGTACATAGACGATCGGGATAATGTTCTAAGTCCGTCTACACTCAGGGTGTATGAAGGATATAGCCGCAACTCCAACGGAAGCATTGCCTCGTGTCAACTGGGTGAGATAACTCAGGATGAGATTCAACGCTGGATCAACGCTCTCGCGGCAGAACACAAGCCTAAGACGGTTCGCAATGCCTTTGGCCTCCTGTCTGCTGTAATGAGGGTGTACGTACCATCATGGCAGATACGCGTACACCTGCCGCGCGTCGATCGCGAACCTCCTTCGATCCCTGAACCGACTGACGTAAATAAGATAATGTCCACCATCCACGATATAAAGACTTATGCAGCTTTGCTGCTGGCCGCTGAATGCGGGCTGCGGCGTTCTGAGGTTGGGATGTTAGAATGGGATCGTATTGATTTGGTCGGCGCTAAAATGTACATCAACAAGGCGTTAGTATATGGTCGACATGGCAAATGGGTTATAAAAGGAACAAAGTCGCGTAAAGGAACTCGTTGGGTGGACATACCTCCACCTGTAGTCGAAGCGCTTAGCAGCCTGCCGCGTGACAATCCCAGAGTATTCCACCCCATGTCTCCCGGGGCTATTTCGCAGCGGATAAAACATGTAATTGATAGCCTCGGTATGACTTATACGATGCATCGAATGAGGCATTATCATGCGTCAATCATGAATGCTCTCGGAGTGCCCGACAAGTACGCCGCCGAGCAGCTTGGTCACGCTGATACGCGCATAACCCGAGACGTTTATCAGCACACCATGCAGTCGAAAAGGACTGAAATGGCCGATCTGATAGGCAAATTCTACGCCATGCAAAATGTTGTGCAAAACGCAGACGGAAAGACTGAGGAATAATAAGGTTTTTGGGGCTTTCGTTGCGGGTTCGAATCCCAGCCTGCCGCCGTATTAAGACGGTATATGCGCGCCTTGCGGCTGAAAGCGATATGACCGACGGCCTATATGTTTTCGATGAGGCGCGCGCGAATCGACCTATTGACTTTATCCAGCGTTTTTGTAAGAATAGCAAAGGCGAGTGGGCGGGGCAACCCATCCGGCTAGAGCTATTCCAGAAAGCCTTTATACAAGCCTTGTACGGCTTTATTAACTGCGATACAGGCGCGCGTCGGTTCCGTGAGGCATTCTTCCTTGTGGGCCGCAAAAACGCTAAAACGACGCTGTTAGCAGGCCTCGCGTTGTATATGCTCATTGCGGACGGGGAAGGCGGCGCGGAGGTATACAGCACTGCGACGAAATACGCACAGGCGCGACTACTGTTCGACGAATGCCATAATATGGTAAAGCAGTCGCCTGACCTGTCGCGGCATGTGCGCAAGCGTAAGACCGACCTTTATTATGAACCTACTATGTCAAAGCTGCAACCGTTATCAAGGAATAGCGATTCCCTTGACGGTCTCAATAGTTATTTCGTCATCATGGATGAGTTGCACGGCATCAAGGATCGTAACCTTTATGAGGTTATGCGCCAGTCTCAATCGGCGCGACGATCCCCGTTGCTTGTCATGATTACGACCGCAGGCACGATTCGCGAGTGTATATTCGATGATATGTACGCGCACGCCTGTGCTGTGGCGGACGGGGCCATACAGGACGATACCTTCCTGCCGATCCTCTATGAACTGGATAAGCGGGACGAATGGACGAATCCGGCGGCATGGATCAAGGCAAATCCTGCGTTGGGGACGATGAAGAAACTGGACGATCTGACAATCAAGGTAGTGCGCGCGAAGCAGAATGCGAACGAATTGTCCGGCGTTCTGTGTAAGGAATTCAATATCAGGGAGACTGTCAAAACGGCATGGTTATCATTCGCTGATATTGATAATACAGAAACGTTCAGTCTCAATGACTTTCGCGGCGGGTACTGCATAGGCGGCGTTGATTTGTCCATCACCATCGATTTGACTTGCGCAAGCCTGCTGTTCATGAGGCGTGGTGACGATAGGAAGTATGTCGCGCAAATGTATTGGCTACCCGCTGACAACCTGACAGAGCGCGTCCAGCGTGACAAAATCCCCTATGACAAATGGTATGAGCGCGGTCTACTGCGACTATGCGCGGGCAATAGTATCAGCTATTCAGACGTTACAGCATGGTTTGTTGAGACCGTTAAAGCATTCGATCTGTTTCCCGCGTGGATTTACTACGACAGTTATAGCGCGCGGTATTTCGTAGAGGAAATGCAGCTGCAAGGGTTCAATATGGTGCGCTGCATACAAGGTGCGAAAACCCTATCCCTGCCAATGCAGATGCTAGGAGCGGACTTGCGAGCGCATAAGATTATATATCAGAACAATCCGATCCTGAAATGGTGCCTGACGAACACGGGTGTGCAGACTGACCGCAACGGCAATATAGTCCCTATCAAGAATCAATCGCCAAAACAGCGTATTGACGGGACGGCGGCTTTGCTGGATTGCTATGTTGGATTGTATGAACACTACAACGAATATACGGGGGCGATATAATGAAACTGAAAGATAAGAAAATTGAGATACTGCCAGCCACACAAACAAAGGACGCGGAGGGGTTCAGCACACCGACATATACGCTTATAGCCCCACCGCTGTGGGCATACTATAGGCAGTTATCAGGCACAGAGATATATGCGACACAGAGTGTCCACGCTGTGGAGGATGTACAGTTTGTCATCAATTGGCGGGATGATATAACTACAAAGCACGTAATACGGTACAAGGGGAACTTGTATGATATTACGCGCGTGGATGGGTTCGAGGGGTACAAAGGTGATTTGATGGTATACTGTAAAACAAGGTAATAGCCTTCGTTGTTTTGCAATTGATTACTTTATACATCCCATGAAAATATTGTCATTAGGTCGAAAATCCAGAAGCATCTATATAATAAACGGTAATAGTTATTGCTGCAGCTGTTCCTTGATTTTATTAAGAACTTCAATTTGCCCATCAATTATACTAATTGCTTCAGCTTTTACATACTCAAACTCTTCTTTCGTTAATTCGTCTTTATAATTATCAAATCTTGTACTTTGATCAATATCATAACTAATCCTTGCTTCTAATAGATATTTTCCTCGAACCTCTTTACACTTTTCTATCCAGTATTTTGTTTGATGTTGGAAGTAATATTGATAAACTGCTGCATGTTCAATGCTACCACACTCAGGAAAGTGATAATGCAATCTTACTAGTCCGCTCCTAATGTTCACACTATCGACATAATAATGTTTCATCCAATGAATTCTCGAATCTAATGGAACATCTTGATTTTTTAGTTTCTCATATACAATTCTTCTTCCGTCGCAATCGAGGGCGTCGCCTAAAGACAATAATGTACATAACAAACCCATTCTTAAATCTTCGCCATTGAACGCTTCTGATTTAGTATATTCTTGGTGAAATTCAAAATCTATGCCATGACTTTCGCAAATATTCGCAACGAAAAGTCCTAATTCTCTATCGCCTACGTATGAAGCAGATAATTTTGGTTCTCGCGCTAAAGAATCAAGTATCCAAAATTTCGTAAGAGTATGATGGTACTTTCTTACGAAATAGTTTTTATCACTAGCCTTAGAAACATCAATTTTGCTCTTATTCTTAAAGCTGCCACTTTCACACTTTCGGCAAAAGTCGTGAAGATATTCATCTTCGTAAAATTGAATACCTATATCATGCAAGTATATAGCTGCTACAAGGCAATAAACTTCCATCTGATTTAATCTATTATTGTAGTTCGGATCGAAAAGAGAAGGAAAAAGTTTGAGTAAATTTTCCAATATTCTGTCAGAATGGTCAATTCCATGCTTAGTATAAGTAAACAAAATTCTATCATAATGTATAGTTTTAACATTCTCGTAAATTTGAGATAAATTCAGGAAAAGTTTGTTTGAAACTATTGGCTGTACTTTTCTTAGCATATCCATAATATAAACTCCTCTCAGATAATTGAACAATGTAATATTTCTTACAAGTAGTAACAAAAAACTGATTAACGCTTATTATTAAGGTTCCTCGTAAAACTTCTGCGATATTAGTTTGTCAAGGCGCAGTGCGTCATTAAGCCTTGCGGATTAAGCGTAAACGCAAAATTTGCGTTCCACCTATTCTGCGATTATCGCTCCAAGTGCACCAATAGCAGCAACCACAATTGCGACATCCACAATATTCACTCTTTATCCGGTGGATAATAAGCACAAAAAGTAATTGAAAAGCCAATTTCATTATTAGCAACCAACAATGGCATGCATCATGCATTTTTTTAGATCAACGTTCTACGCGCAATTGCTTAACGTATTCTGTTTTCAAGCTGCCCTGCGTCATCAACCCTTGCGGATTGAGCGCGAAATACGGTAGCGCCATCATCAAATTTTCATTCCACCTATCCTCTATTTACCTCTATGATACTACCAAAAAGTGGAAGCCTTGTCAAGCTCTATAATCATGTTTCTTGGAATATCATAGGGTGTTGTGTAGTGGATTCAAGCGACATATAAGCGACAAATGAAGCAATTAGCAAGTAGAAAACCTATATTTATAGCCACATTTTATAGTTAGAGTGTAGTCCTTTTCAGAGTAGACGCATCATATATGATCGTCCAATATCATCGAAAAATCCTTACAAATACTCACTTTTCTTGCACTTAATTTCTAATAACATCCAGTCATTTCAAGCGACTTCTAGTGGATCGCGCCTTCGCCAGCGCCGCCTATCAAAGCGGTGTTCGCATAATCAGAAACATTCTTCGTGTATACCTGCTCGGTTATATTTTCATATTCTCTTGAGAACACAGCCTGTGAAGTAGTTCCCTTATATAATGTTACTGTGAATATACCCGTACTGGTATTGAACATAGTCTTCAGCCCGACGTCCGCCGCTTCACACAGCTGGGTTGCGCAGTCCAGGATGTTTTTGTAGGATATCTGCGCTTTAACGATATGTCCGGTCGTTACGCCAGCGTAGGTGATATAGTCTATCCGTCGCACCTCAGTAGCCGGAGCCATTATCGAGTTGTTTATGAGGAACTGTATAACAACATTCAAATCATGGTTGAGCGTGACTGTCCCCCACATGATTCGCCGTGCCAGAATCGAGGTTGCGAACCGTCAGCTAACGGTGATCATCTCTTTGTCAGTTTGCGACATTGTGAGATTCTCAACAATCCCTGCTTCTCCATCGTCAGACTTCCACAAATAGTTACCTATTTGTAATAACGCAACATTTTCAGGCGATGCGATTGCCTTCAACTCGAATGAACCGCATCTGGAGTAACGGCGTGTCCACCGCAGAAAACTGAAGGATTCCACAATACCAGCGAGTTTGCGATCGTGATCAAATATCATCAGTTCCATTAATTTATCCTCCTAAATGCCAAGGAACAATGGATTCAAGAAAACTATGCATTCCAGCAAGTCGAGGTTCGTCGCCGCATCATATCGCAGCAGGTTGTTTCCAACGTTGAGTTGTAGGAAGGTTGAGCCTGTGTCCAGATAGTGGAATGCATTGACCAATGTATGCCCAGTGACGTTTACGACACGTTTACCAGCGAAATGGGTAAAGACATGGATTTCCTCTCCTGCAGCCATTGTCTTGAGGATGCGAACGTACTCGCCTGTTTCAAGGTTCATAAGTTCAGGATTAGTCACAACGCCTAAAGCCCTGAACACGATCTCACAGCCGCAAGCGACATCGCCAATATTTTCCAGTGTGATAATCTGGCTGGGTTGCCGCGATCCAAACTCGATCCCGCTCGCCGGGATTTCAAGGATAAACTTGAATAATGACTGCCACGCCGCCAGTTCCTTCCGCACGGAATCTAGCGCCTCAAAAAACGGTGATGGGCACAGAAGGCTTATAAAGAAGCTGGGTGCGCGCTCCTTTGATGATATTACGAGCTTGATATGCTAAATTAAGAACTATCTGCCTGGCATTCCAGGCGCAATGCGTCTCAGAAAGGCGTCGAGTGGCATTTCACCACTGCCGACGCCCGCATCAAGCTCAAACACCTCTGCCGGGTCTATTATCTCGATAACGAACAAATACTTTTCCGCGCTAACCCGCGCGCAATCTCACCTGTTTTCGCCATCCCGCCCGCGGCGCGCCGACAACTTTTGCGCACGGGCGGTTTCGGGTGGGAGTTCGGCGCGGCGGGTGGCGGCCGTCATCGCGGCGCGAACGCTGTCGGGCATATACAGATCGCGCAGTGTTTCGACAGAATCCATGCGGCGGGCGATATCGACCATCGTCAGGGCGGCATCCTGCATCGCCTCGGGTGTGTCGGGACGATGGTTGACGGCGTTCACCAACTTTTCTAGGATGAAGGCGCAGTATTCCCGTTCCAACTGCGGATTGCCGAATTCGCTTACACGCGCGCAGAATGCCTTGGCCATCTTCACCCACGCGGGCGTCTTATCGAACTGGGAGCCCGTGGAGATGGAACCATCCTGCGTTTTATAATGGTATAACGTTTCGCGAACACGCGCGATTTTCGCCCCGTACGCGGGCCACAATGCGTTGCTCATCGCCTCATGGTTGGTGTTCAGGAAATACAAATCATGATCGACGGCGAACTGTCGGCGGTACAGCGCGCCCCAGCTGACGTAGCGGCTCAACCGCAGCGGACCGTATGGATTATCTGAATCCATAGCGCCGAATATACTCTGACGCCGACCATTGTAATCGCAATCGGTGAACACCAAATCGGCATCTTGAGCTTTCGCGTGTTGATACAACTTTTCGCAGAACTCCGGAGCGAGCGTGTCGTCGCTGTCTAGGAATGTGACGAACTCGCCCTGCGCCGCGTCGATGCCCTGGTTGCGCGCCTCGCCCTGGCCCATGTTCTCGCTTAGGTAAATCGCGTGGAACATGAGCGGATACGCCGCTTCGAACCGGGCCATTATGTCCTTGTCGGTTGGATTGGGCGAGGCATCATTCACCATTATAACCTCAATTTCGCACAACGTTTGATTGTAACAGCTATCCAACGCGCGGGTCAGCAGCGAACCGTCGCGGCCTGTATCGTTCCATACGGGCACGACGATCGACACCAGCGGCGGCGTCTCGTCGGCTGGGATATCGTACACGGCGGGGATATGGCGCGGGATGGGCGCGTCGTCGACCAGCGGACGGCGCAGCGTGCCGTTGGCCAACTCCGGTTCGGCGTCCAGCCAGCCAATATTGTTGAGACCCTCTATGAATCCGGGAACGATACTGCCCAGCGGCTCATGCATGTTTCGCACCTTCTCGGGGTCGGCCAGCCGTCTGGCCAGGGTCAGTTGATTCACCTCTACGGTCTGATTGCCGTCCTTATATGTGACCGTAAACCGTCCGTTCGTGCCGACGGTCAGCGTGTAGGGTGAATGAGCGTCATCCGCCCAGATGTCGCTGCTGTCGGGCGATTGCGCGGTCAAGGTGTATGTTCCGGCGGGAAGTCCGGTCAGCGGCAGCAACCCATTCTCCAGCGTAGGCATATCCTGGAAAACGACCGCTCCGGTGGTCTTGTTGGTCAGCGTGTAGAGCAGACCATTGATGCCGATGCCGGTGGTGGCGGTCAGCGTTTGAACATAGCCGCAGTATTCCTTGTTTACGGGAGGCGGCCCGCAATCCTCGCAGTCCTGCCCGCCGCCCGAATCCCCGTCGTCGGTGGGCAGCAGGCAGCCGGGGATGAGCGTTTCAGCCACGCAGCACAGCGAACAGGCCAGCGGCTTGTTTATGTCCGTCAATCTGTCCACGACCGCGCCCACACTGTCATTGATCTGGGCCATATCGGGCGAGAGGGGATCGACGGAAGCCATGGCGCTGGAGACAATATCCGCCTCGAGGTTGGATATGCCGGACATGGTGGACTGCATGTTGGCGATCGAGGCGATGAGTTCGGACATTCGGGTAGACATGCCGTCCGGCAAGCCAGTGTCTCGGCTGGAGCGAAGCACGGCGGGGACAATTTTTGCGTCGGTGGGCGTCGGCGTGGTATTTGCAAGAGGCTCGACCACCTGGCCGACGGATATGGGGTTATCGCAGAAGGCGCACTTGGGATCGACGCAGACCATGTCGTCGGCGGACTGTTTGCGCTCGGAACCGTCGGGACAGGAATCGTCGAAGGGGATGCCTTCCTCGCAAACATTATGTGCGTATAAGTTATCGTCCGTTCTGCAATTAATCGGACGATAATTGCTCGGGTCGATATACTGTATATTCTCGCTGTAGTAATTGTCATAAACATCGCCAACATGTTCGTAGTTATAAGCCTGCGACGACTCGCAGATAGGGTTAATCCAAGTGCCTTTCAAGGTTATGGCCCCTACATAGTTAAGCGACAACATATAGAGAAAGTTATAGACAAGACCGTAAGCGAGGATGTCCGAGGATATAGTTACTCCATCCAAGACCCGGCAGTGCTGAATAATGCCGTTTGCTTGGTAGAATAAGCCCGTTGCATATACGCCTGCGGTTATGTCCGCATCATTCACATTCCATGACAGATTCGTAACATAGGTGCCTTTAGTTCCATACGTCTCATTGGCGATACCTGCAGCGGAACCTGCGGATATACCGCCTTTATTGCGGCAGTAAATAACGCTGCCCTGCCCCATCGTGCCTGACGCAGCGTTACTGGCCGAACCATGATTCCCATATTGAGCGCCAGGCACAAAAAACGCGGCAATACCTGCGCCAACATCAGTATATCGAAATGATGACTTAGCGTTATAGACAACCCCATCATTCATGCAGTCGACAATACGTGTTTGCTGTGCCCCGCCTACTATCCCAGCCAAATAAAAATAGACGTAATCCGGTGTAGCGCTGGTACTTCCTGCATATATCGTCCCCGTATTCACGCAGTTGGTTATAACTGATACATGCGTATGGTCAAGATCAGCCTCGTCTCCAAAGATTTGACCAATGATACCGCCTACATTGGCAAAAATCTCGACTTGGTATGATTCAGCGGCGGATCTTTCGACAGTAACCATCGCGCTGTTGCTGCATCGGTCGATGGTATTCCACCCGGTTAAGTATCCCGCTAAGCCGCCGACCGACAAATCCGGAGTGCTGGTGTTGAATTCGCCCATGACGATCCCACCCTTGACGTGGCAATTGGTGAATGTGATACCATTGCCCTCCATCAAGAACGCACCGGCGCTGCCCGTTGGGGATTCGTAATAAATTTCTGGCTCAAGTATCGTTATGTTTTCAAACCTAGTCCCATCGCCCACATTCTCAAACAGCGGACAATAAAGGTTCTCAATCTTCTTGCCGTCGATCGCCTTCAGCGTGAACGTTGCCGACGTATCCATAGGATCGGTCAACACGGACATATCCAGATCGTCCGTGATGGTGTACGTCGCGTTGGGGCTGGGGTTGGATAACGACATATACGATATAAGCTCGCTGGCGCTGGATATGTTAGGCATGACTGTCGCTCCCTTCTTCCATATCGCGCACTTCGGCCAGTGCGTCCGGGTCCGCCTCGCGGTATATGGCCAAAGCGCTCGACGGCGCGCCGTCGCTATCCTCTACGGTGATAACCCCATACGCGTTCACATGGACCTGCCACGGGCCAGCCGCCTTCCACAACGGACTGGGCTGGGCTGCGAGCGTGTAGTCGGTGTTGGGCGCAAGGTTCGTGAGATGGATCATGCCGCGCTCGTCGGTAGTCAGCGGATCCGGGCCGCTCGCGGCAGGGGTGAGGGTATACTGCTGCCCGGCGACCGCCGCCTTGCTGACGTTGGATAGTGTCTGGATATATGCGCAATACACCGTCACAGGGCAGATCGGGCAGGCGGGTTGGCTGTCGCCCGAACCGGACGACGAATATTTGCAATCGATGCGCAGGGTGTTCATGGCGCAGCACAGCGCGCAAGCGACGGGATCGGTTAACTGCGACAGCTTGCCAACGAGCGTGCCTACATTATCATTGAGGGCGTTTATATTGTCGGCATCCGCGCCAGGCAAATCCAAGGCGGTTTGGAGCAGGTTCACCTCCAGCGAAACCAGATTGCTTATGCCCGACTGCATACCGCTTAGCGAGGCTATTACCTGCGACAGCGAGGCGTAGCCTTCGGAATCGATAAAGCTCACGCCCGTGGTTTCGTCCGCGAAAAACGTCGGCGCGGTAGGGATTATGGTCGAACCTGTCGAGCCAGTTGAAATATTTGCGTTAAAGTAGGCGCAGTTGGGATCAACGTACGCGTCCAGGCTTTCATCCAAGGATTGGACTTGCTTCAAACCGTCGGAGCAGTTAGGCACGCGCAAGTTCTCATCAGCTGTGCCGGAGAAGCCACGGCTTTTCGCCCTGCAATGGGTAACGCTCTTAACAGAGCCGCCGACGATCCCATCCGCGTAGGATTCGACGTTCCTCGCGAAGGAACGCCTGGCGTTGATATAGCCGCTGTTTTCACAATTCATTATCCTCGCGTTTGACGAACCAGCGATCCCGCCGACCGTGTTGCCGTCAGCGCCAATATTTGTCGAACCCAATATATCGCCGCTGTTGCGGCAGTTCGTGACTACGGACGATCTGCCCGCCTCGGCCGGATAACCCTCGCAGCCTATATAGCCCACTATGCCGCCCATCATCACAGAATGCCCGCGCGCGCTGCGGCCCGGCAACTCGACCGTAGCATTATTGCTGCAGCCGTCTATGACGCAGCCATTCCCCAGCAGAATCCCCGCCAGCCCGCCGACGTAGAAGTCCAGGCAGTCAGGAGAATCCACGGGATCATTGTCAAATAATTCCACCCGCACCGACCCGCCGAGTATGTGGCAGTTGCGAAGGGTTATGTCAGAGCCTTCATTTATTATAGCGCCTAAGGCGTTATACTCTCTGCCTGAATTTCTGGCAGGATTAATCGCCGCACTTGCGATCGTTATATCGCTGAACGCAGAACCGTCGCCCGCCGCCGCAAACAGCGGATGCCTCAATATGTCCACAACGTGCCCATCCCCGCTGAAGTTTATCCTATTCTCCGTATAAACAGGCGTGTCAAACGACGCCCACGAGAAATCCCCGCACAGCAAATACGTGTCGCCCTCGCCGTGCGTCCCCACGTTCTCAAAGCCGATACAGTCTTGCCCAGGTCCTGCGTCCGCCGTCTTCAAGGCGGTAACGTAATATGTAGCCAAGCCGCTCGCCTCCCCATCCTTTGGCGGTATTATACGTTATGCAAGGACGGGGGTTGGGGTGCGGGGGCAGGGATGGACTGACATATTCCGCGCTTGTCCGCAGACACTAGGACGAGACATGGAAAGTAAGGGATTGACATTGAATGTAGCTTCCGTGCTTGGTTGGTAAAAAACTGATCCAACCCCAAACCACAATACAGCATGGATAACGGAGCGTATCCCAGCAGTTTATTGTACGAAACGCTGTCAGACAGCCTTTCGTTTGAGTGTATAGAAACCTTGTCCGCTGTGTGCTCGCAGGCTGCTGCAAGTTTCATTTCCTCGAGTGTACGCATCCCGAACGCGACTGGGTCGGAGTGTATCTTCGCCAACGAGTCAGCGTAACCCAGCGAACGCAGGGTACGAGTTTTGACCTTCTTAGTGATGGGATCGCGGTAACCTTCGACGATGGACAGATACAACCGCCCGTTAGACAGTCCCTTGTGAAGCCGCATACGCTCGCCTCCTGAGTAGATCTGGGACTATTATACCACAGTCTCGCATAATCCGCAACTAAAATATTCAACAATTTGACAAGACAATCCGTCTGATTTTCCTTGCTGTTGTTGAGTTTTTGGGCTGCTTTGGGGTGTGAATGCCTGCCGAATTAGGGGGGCCTTCTACTGCCAAACTCCCGACTCCCGGGTAAATGATTTTGCCATGCCAACTAGTTGACAATAGTCAATTCGAGAGTTATACTACACTTACATGGTACAATTGGTAGAATTGACGAATCAGTTATGTAGGAGGGTTATTCAAGATGAACAAGGGTGCTCGATGGCTGGCGTTGATGCTGTGCATAATCATGCTGGCTGCAGCAGTTCCGGCGATGGCGGAACTAAACTTGCTCTCAGGCGAGGGCATATACCCGCTGAATACAGATCAGACGCTCAGCTGGCTGGTCATTGGCGGGCCACAGGTAAACGCAGCGTTCGCGTCGTGGCAGGATTCGCCGTTCCACACGGAACTGATCGCCAAGACAGGCGTTAGCATCGACTGGCGCTTCCCGCCGCAGGGTACGACTGACACGATGCAGACGGTCAACCTTGTTATGGCCAGCGGCGATTATCCCGACATAATTTTCTGTGACAACGCAGCATTCGCCAACCAGGTCAGCCTGTTCATGGAGGACGGCGTGGTTCGCGACCTGACAGAGAAGATGCCTGAATGGTCGCCGGCGTATTACGATTTCCTCAACACGAACGAGGCGTATCTGCGCTCGAAAAAGACCGACGAAGGCAAGTTGTATGGCTACGGCTTCTTCCGCGAAGACGGCGGCTGGAACGATACCTACCTTGGTCCGGTAGTTCGGCAGGACTGGCTGGATGAGCAAGGTCTAGCCGCGCCGACGACGATCTCCGAGTTTGAGAACGTTATTAAGGTGTTCAAGGAAAAATATAATGCGCCGTTCGGTTTTGCCTTCTCGCGCTTCCAATCGACCGGTCTATCCGGCGCGTTCGGCGCGTATGGTTTTTCCGACTTCCAGCTTTTCGTTGACGATAACGGTAAAGTGCAGCTCGCTCAGGCGCAGCCCGAGTGGAAGAATTACATCGCCAAACTAAACGAATGGTGGGAAGCTGGTTTGCTGAACCAGGATATCTTCACCGATACGGACGTAATCGAAAAGACCAAAGCCTTGCAGGGTTCGGTCGGTATATCGCTGACCTCGATGGGGCAGATGAGCAACTGGCGCAGGGAAGCCGCGGAAGCGGGCAACGGCGCTGACTGGGTCGGTCTGCAGTATCCGCACGGCGACGACGGTACGCTGTCGATGGTATTCGGCGGTTACGGCATCGGCGTAGGTATCTCGGTGATCACGTCCGCCTGCACCGACGAGAAGCTGGAAACAGCGATGCGTTTGCTGGATTACGCCTACACCAAGGAAGGCTTCCTATACTGGAACTATGGCACCGAAGGCGTATCGTGGGAGTATGATGCGGAGGGCAACCCTGCCTATCTGCCCATCGTCGCGGACGACCCGGACGGCCTGAACGCCGCAATCGATAAGTGGGGCGGCTCGACCTGGAACGGATCATGCATCCAATCCACGCTGCTGCTGTACCTCAAGAATACGCAGGCGTCCATCGACGCTAACGACCTGTGGTTCTACCCGAACGAGGATGTTTCGGCGAAGTGGAAGTATCCTCCGGGAATCACGCCTACGGCTGACGAGGTTCTTGAGATCGACGAGTATCAGGGACAGCTAAACACCTACGTGCCCGAGATGACCGCGAAATTCGTCACCGGCGCGGAATCGCTGGATAATTTCGATAAGTTCCTGTCGACGCTGGAGTCGATGCATCTCTCGCGTGTGCTGGAGATTCGTCAGGCGGCGTACGATCGCTATCTGGCCCGCTAAATAACGCGTAATGGGAAGGGGACTACAATCCCCTTCCCAACTTCCCAACTATCTATCATCCCATACCGCTAACCTAACTTTGCTCAAGGAAGGTCGATGCGTATGACTATGCGCGACGCCGCGCCGTCCCGTTTGCCGCCCAGACATTCCGTCGGACATATATTACGCCGCGACTTCCAGATGAATTGGTGCAAGTACGTGCTTGTGCTGCCCGTGCTTGCGTACATCATACTATTTGCGTATAAGCCTATGTACGGGCTTGTTATCGCGTTCAAGGACTTCCGCCCCGCGCGAGGGATTGCCGCCAGTCCTTGGGCTAACCCATGGTATAAGCACTTTGTCAGCTTTTTTCAGGATGTATATTTTCCGCGGCTTATTCGCAATACTTTGTCGATTAGCGGATTAACCATCCTGTTTGGATTCCCGATGCCGATACTGCTCGCGCTTCTGCTCAATGAGCTGCGGTCTGTCAAATTCAAACGCATCGTTCAAACGATCACATATATGCCTTACTTTATTTCCATGGTAGTAGTCTGCTCGCTGGTGACGATATACACGCAGAATAACGGCATGTTCTCGCAGATGATTGTCGCATTAGGCGGTCCGTCGCAGAACCTGCTGATCACGCCGAAATATTTCTATCCGATATATGTTATATCCGATCTGTGGCAATACATCGGCTGGAACTCGATCATATACCTAGCCGCACTGACCGGGATTGATCAGGAGCAATACGAAGCCGCCACGATCGACGGCGCGAACCGCTTCAAGCAGGTGCTGCATATAACGATCCCCGGACTGATGCCTACGATTACGATACTGTTCATCCTGCGTATGGGCGGTATCCTAAACGTCGGATACGAGAAGGTGCTGCTGCTGTATCAGTCGCCGACGTATGAGGTAGCGGACGTTATATCCACATATGTGTATCGGCGCGGTATATTGGGTACGTCGATCAGTTTCGCTACGGCGGTCGGGTTGTTCAACTCGATCGTGAACGTGCTGTTCCTGATGGCCACTAACTTGATCAGCCGCCGCGTTACCAATATGGGACTGTTCTGATCGCGAGGTTTTGTTATATATGATGAATGGGTCTGGAGGCGTTGGTATGCAGAAGGCAGATCAGTTGAGCGTCACCCGTGTGGTACATTCGAAAAAAATCAAGCACTCAACGGGTGAGCGCGTGTTTGACACGTGTAATATCGTTGTGCTGCTGGCGCTGTGCTTTGTTACGATGTACCCGATGTATTATGTTATCTGCGCGAGTTTCTCCAACAATGTCAAGCTGCTGATGAACCCGGGATTCCTGCCATGGCCGCTGGGGTGGAACCTGGGGGCGTACCGGCTGGCGTTCACACATCCACTGCTGGTAAGTGGATATAAAAATATAATGATCGTGCTGCTCGGGGGATTGCCGATCAATATGGCGCTGACGCTGTGCTGCGGGTTCTTTCTTGCGAGCAAGGATGTGCTGTTCAAGAAGCCGATACTGGCGGCGATTATGTTCACGATGTTCTTCTCCGCCGGGATGATCCCCAACTACCTGAACGTGCGCAGTCTGAAGCTGGCAGATACACTGTGGGCGTTGATACTGCCGGGCGCGATGAGCGTATACAACTCAATCATATGCAAGACGGCGATAGAGGCCGTGCCGGACAGCCTGACGGAATCCGCGCATCTGGACGGCGCGAATGATTTCCTTATATTGTTCAGGATTATATTGCCGCTGATCATGCCGACGGTTGCGGTATTGCTGCTATATTACGGCGTGGCGCACTGGAACAGCTGGTTCAACGCGACGCTGTACATTACGGATGATAAAAAGATGCCTATCCAGAATATACTGCGGGCGGTGCTGATCGCGAACTCGTCGGTTTTCAACGCGGCAGTCACTGAGAACGATCGCATCAACGATTTCGCCGAAACGATTAAGTATGCCGCTATAGTCATTACCACAGTGCCGGTGCTGCTGGTGTATCCGTTCCTTCAGAGATACTTCGTAAAAGGTGTGTTGATCGGCGCGGTAAAGGGTTAATAGGTAAACTTATTACGAGCGAATCGAGGTAGACGGTGAACCCATATTATTGAAGAGCAACGATATTACAATGAACGTACCCTATGGGAAAAGAATGAGAGGTGTTGTATTCTTTTCACGTGTCCATCGCCTATCATATTCGCATTCTATACGCCAGTCGTCCTGTTGGCGAACAAATATTCCAGGCTGGGAATGTTTATGATCCCTAAAGCCTGTGTATATATGAATAATGGTCATGGAATTGGTGCTTCATTAGAAACTATCGTTTGCATAGTTTTTTATGCCGCCGATAAATGACCAAAATGTTAGGAGGATCAATGTTATGACAGACATGTTTTTGTCGGCTATTAAGAACCGCCGCTCATATTATAGTTTAAGCAAGGGTATCGCTGTTACTCCCGAGCGGATAAAGGATATCGTGGAACAGGTTGTGCTTGCAACGCCGTCGGCGTTCAACTCGCAAAGCCAGCGCGTAGTTGTGCTGTTTGGCGAACAGCATGCTAAATTGTGGAACATTACTAAGGAAGTCCTGCGCGGCATAGTTCCTGCCAACGCTTTCGCTGCGACTGAGGCGAAAATAGACTCCTTCGCTGCGGCCGCTGGAACGATCTTGTATTACGACGAAACGACCATCACTAAAGGTTTACAAGAGCAATACCCGCTATACAGTGATAACTATCCCATATTGGCGCAGCAATCCAATGGTATGCTGCAAAGCAACATATGGAACGCACTGGAAGCCGAAGGGTTAGGCGCATCCTTACAACACTACAACCCATTGATCGACGAGAAGGTCGCCGTCAATTGGAAACTTCCGGCCAGCTGGAAGTTGATTGAGCAGATGCCGTTCGGAAAAATCACAGCTCCGGCAGCTGAAAAGGATGTATTGCCCGCGTCAGAACGGGTCACAGTATTCCAGTAAAACAAAAACAGCGAAGACGAGCGGTGATGCTGCCTGAAAAACCTAAAGAACCTTCTGCTCATCGTGGTGGGCTTCGTTATGCTTGGGCTGGGCACAATCGGTATATTCCTGCCAATTTTGCCTACCACGCCCTTTGTGCTGGTGGCGGCGGCTTGCTTTGCGGGTACACCCGCCCTCCACTCCCGCGTGACGAAAATACCGTTCGTAAACGAATACATCACAAACTACAGGACCGGCGCGGGCTTGCCGCGTAGAACCGTGGCAGTTAGTTTGAGCTTTCTTTGGGTTACACTAATCGTGTCCGCTCTGCTAAGCCGAAAGCTGTGGATTGTATTGTTGCTGGCGGTGGTCGGCGTTGCGGTGACTGTCCATATCGTTATGACGGCACGACCGCGAGCAAAGCGAATCAACAACTCCGCCATGCAATAATTATCAGCAGTCAAACGTCTTAAAAAGTGAATCCAACGCTTGTATCTCCTCAATGCAAAGAAGACCTGCCCGTGTACACCATCTTCATCGTCGATGACGAGGACGCTACGCGTATTGGCTTGTGTGATCTATTTGATTGGGCGATACTCTATAACTATTTCCCGGACGTCTATGCTGTAACTCATGCTCCCTATTTTGGCACCTTCTGTCACCTTTTTCAAGGTGTAGGACAGGGCAAAATTATCTACTTTTCAAGCAGCTTCTACCATCGATTCGATACAAGGTGTCACTTTTCGACCTCAAGTGCGAGAAAAACGGATTGTAGATGCTGAGATTTTACTCGTATTTTGTCGGTTTGAGTAAATGATTTTGCCCTGTCGCTTGACAGAACTGCCCACGCTGGTATATAATCCTGCCATGAAGTCCTCCGCATCATCAATTATGCCGCTGCCCTACGAAAGGAAATTCGATGGATCAACGTAACGCAGGTATACGCGACCTAATCCATGCTGGGCGCACATTCATGCAGCTGGATTACGATGTTGTGAAGGAAAGCGACCAGCAGAAGCGCTTGCCTCAACCGCCGCTATGTAAACCGGCGATGGGTGGAGCGATAACTCCGTTGCCGACAAACTTCGACGGTATCATCGAACACGGTTCGTATTTGGAGCTGTTGAACATCCGCCGCAGTGAACGCCGATATTCGGCTCAACCGCTCACGATAGCCCAGTTAGCTTTCCTCCTTTGGAGTACTCAAGGAATTCAGAGTATTCGGGGCAACAACTACGCGACGATGCGTCCCGTGCCCAGTGGCGGTGCGCGGCATGAGTTTGAGACATACTTCGTTGCGGCGACCGATGGTGTCATCGGTCTTGACGCAGGGCTGTATCATTACTTACCAATAGATAATGCTATTGAGTATATACATAGCGCGGAAGGCCAAACAGTATCGGAATTGTTAGCTGGCCAGACGTGGGCGGACAAGGCGCCGGTGACGTTTTATTGGTCATGTGTTGCATATCGAGCGGAGTGGCGTTACTCAAATATGTCGCATCGTGTCGCGCTGATCGACCTGGGTCATATAGGTCAGAATTTTATGCTCAGTGCTGCCGCGTTAGGCATAGGCAGCTGCTGTATAGCGGCATACGACCAGAAAAAGTGCGATGAATTCATCGGGCTTGATGGCGATGAGGAGTACACAGTATATACCTGCGCCGTTGGCTATGTAGATGGAAAAACTAATGCTTGATGTAACCAAGGTACACTAGGACAATGAGCAACCGAATTATATTCGTTGCAGGTCTTGTAGCGTCCGGTAAAACATCATTCTCGCGGAGATTGGCGAGTTTTGTTGGTCTACCGTGCTATAATAAAGATAGCGTTAAATCTGCGCTAAGCGAGATATTTGCCATAAACGACCGTGAACAGAGTAAACAGTTTAGTGAGGCAACGTTTATCCTACTTAAGCACATTGCAGTACAATTCATGAAAGCGAATACATCTGCAGTACAAGAGAGTAATAAAGTGTGGTTGAACGTTACCCCGTAACGTTCAACCACACCGCCATCTCACCCTCGCCGCGATTATTCCATTGGCTGTAAGGCACGGCTGTAATGGTGCACGGCTCAAAGAGTTCGCGCCATGGCGCGTACAGCGCGCCATCCCAATCGGATTGGGATAAGCGGAATCCGCTGGTTTTCAGCGCATGCATGCCTTCGGGCAGCCAATCCATGACGACAGGTTCGAATTGCGCCGCTGGATCCAGGTAGATAGCGCTAAGCCCCGCGCCATTGTCGATGCTCTCCAGGCAGTACACCGTTTCACCTTCGACGATGGCTGCCTTGCCAACGTCCGCGCCAACCGCCGGGTTTGCTGCGAACAATGTCGGCGTATCTTGAATCGTGTATTGATACTCGCCCTTACCGCCGGAATGCTCAATCACCGCGAATCCGTTGCCGCTGTCTGCGAGACTGGTTCGTGCATTCTGTGGAATGCGCAGGTAGAATCGACATGGATCACCGGTTATCGTTAATGTATAATCATTATCCTGACGTGTTAGTGATGCTTGCCCAGCGTCCCAATCCGCGTCCGATGGAATGTGCGCCAGCAGGTACACATCCTTGCCGTCCTTCGCGTATAAGCTGCCGCCCATCGACAGTATAGCGCGCGCGATATTCGGAGGGCAGCACGCGCAGCCAAACCATTGCTGGCGTACCGTTTTGACATGGTTGAATCCCGGGTTGGCCTTGGCGATCCGAGGATCAACCGCCAATGGATTCACATAAAAGAACCGCTCGCCCTGCTGATCCATTCCAGCCAGAACGGTATTGCGCAGCGCGCGTTCCCACACTTCCATATTGTCCGCCCGTTTGTCCAGCGGAAACATCCGCTGCGCGAACATCATCAACCCGATCGATGCGCATGTTTCGGCATAAACCATGTCATTCGGCAGATCATAATCCACGGTGAATTTTTCCCCGGACGCCGCCTGACCGATGCCGCCCGTGATATACATCTGGCGGGTTACAACGTTGTCGAATAACGCGTGGCAGGCGTCGGCCATCGCGGGTTCGCCCGTCAGCCGCGCGGCGTCGGCCATTGCGCTGTACAGATACATCGCGCGCACAGAATGTCCGATGGCTGTGCGCTGTTCGCGCACGGGCAAGTGCGCTTGATTATAACTGGTATCCACATGTGGCATCCAGTCCCACACATACCACTGCCCCGGTTTAACCCAGGGTTCGTCGTTGCCGCGCACATCCAAAAAGTGTTGCGCAAGCTCGGCGTAACGCTCTTCGCCCGTCTCCTTGGCCAATCGATACAGCGCCAGCTCGATCTCGGGGTGTCCGGCGCAGCCCTTGCTCTGGTCGGGCGCAGGGCCGAAGTGCCGGCCGATATGATCCGCCATTTTCCTCGCGATATTTATAAAATCATCCTTGCCCGTGGCTTGATGGTGCGCGACGGCGGCCTCGATCATATGCCCCGCGCAGTATAACTCGTGCGCCTCCAGCAGGTTTGTCCAACGGCGTTCGGGTTCCTTTATGGTAAAGTAAGTGTTGAAGTATCCGTCCGGCTGCTGCGCCTTACCGATCAATCGAATGCCCTCGTCGATCAACCGTTCCAGGTTTTCGTCCGGATGCACGATCAGGCTGTACGCCGCCGCCTCCAGCCACTTCATCAGGTCGGAATCCTGGAACACCATGCCCACGAATTCGCCCGTCTCTTCGCCCGCCGCGACGCGCAGGTTGTGCATACAACCGCTGGGTTCCACACCAGGCGCACGGTCGTTCAGCACTTCCCACTGATACGGGATCATCCGCTCGGTGACTATCCGTTGATACCGCGCGAATAATGGGTCGGTGATCCGCACATCGCGCATGCTTATATATTCCATAATTGTACCTCCACTTAACTTTTCAGCCCGCTGAGCACTATGCCCTCGACGAAATATTTCTGGCCTATGATGTATAATGCCAGCGCGGGCAGCACGGCCAGCGTGGACGCACACATGATGGCCACCCAATTCGTGCCGTATCCGCCCTTGAATATGGCCAGGCCCAACGATATAGTATACTTCGGCGCGTCGCTTAAGTAAATCACGGGGCCGAGCACGTCATTCCAACTCATTATAAATGAGAATAGTCCTACCGTTATCAATGCTGGCTGCAGCACTGGCAGCAGTATCCGCACCAGTATCATCGCGTGTGACGCGCCGTCTATCATCCCGGCCTCGTCCAAGTCGCGCGGTATACCCAGCATGAACTGCCGTATCAGGAATATGTTAAACGCTCCGCCGCCCAAGAACTGCGGCACAATCAGCGGCGCATAAGTATTGTAGAATCCCATCCGGCTCCACATTATGAATATAGGTATAATAGTTACAGCAGCGGGCATCAGCATACTCCCGATGCACAGCGCGAATAGCAGGTTTTTCCCCCTAAAATCCATCCTCGCGAACGCATAAGCGGCCATGCTCGCCGTGATCACCACGCCCACTACCGATGGTATGGCGATGCTCAATGTATTCACCAGATATAGCCCGAACTTGAATGTGCTGGTCGTTACCGTCTTATAATAATTCGAGAACAGCCACTTGCTCGGCAGGAATCGCGGTGGGTATTTCGACACCTCGGCGTTGCTCATCAGCGAAGTGCGCAGCATCCAGAATATCGGGAATATAACCATAACGGTTAATGCCGCCAATATTATCAGCGCCAGCCAGTCGGTATGTTCTTTATGCGCTTTGCGCTTTAGGGTCAGCGTCACGCTCCGTCACTTCCCTTCGTAGAAAATCATACTATTTGAGAATCGGAATATAAGCATCGTTATTATAGCCACCAGTATAAAGAACACGAATGACAGCGCGCTCGAATACCCGAACGCGTTATGCGTAAACCCTTCGCGGTATATCAGGTATACCAGGAACATGGTCGCGTCCGACGGCCCACCCTTCGTGATCGAGTATGCCGGGACGAAGGTTTGCAGCTGGGTTACCACGCTGATCAAGAAGTTAAAGAATAATACAGGTGTCATCATGGGTATGGTTATATGAACAAACCGATGTATAGCGTTCGCGCCGTCGATCTTGGCGGCTTCATGGTATACTGCAGGAACATTCTGCAATCCGGCCAGGAATATCACGATCAGATTCCCCGAACCCCACACCGCAATCAGTATCAGCGAAGGCAAGGCGGTCGCCGGAGCGGATAACCACTTCGACGCCGGGATACCAATACTCCTCAAAAAATAATTCAGCACACCAAACGACGGGTCATACATCCACGTCCAAATGATATACACAGCCATAGCGGGCACGATATACGGCACATAAAAAACCGCCCGAAAGAATGACCTGGCCGGGACTCTCATGTTTAACAGCATCGCCACCAAAAACGAGTACACCACGCTGCAAACCACAGCGCCCAGCGCATACGTCAGTGTGACACTTGCCGATTTCTTGAAGAAATAATCCGTAGTGAATATCTTTATATAATTGCTGAACCCAACCCACTTCGGCGCAACCAATCCATTCCAATTCGTAAAGCTGATCCCAAGCACACCTAACGTAGGTACAATGGTAATAAATGTTAAGCCCAGGATCGCTGGCAACAAGAATAGGTATGCCTGCCAACTCTGATTCAAGTCGCGGTGATGGCGCCGCTTTACCGCTGTACTAGTCAATGTTTCTCACCGCCTTCTAAGTGTCCACAATAGCGGAAACACTTACTCCCGCAGCATACCGCCCGTCAACGCTTCGCTGGACGGTCGGAAGTTACTCCGCGCCCCGCTTGATACAATGAGAATCTGTTACTCCATGTCAGTCACTTGCCATGTTTTCGGGCGCGGGTTACGTTGGGACGAGAGGACGTCGGGGCGCTGCCCCGAACCCCGTGAGGGGCTTTCAGCCCCCTCAACCCCTGACCAGGGCAATTGCCCTGGACCCACTTTTTACCGCGAACCGATCCAACGTTACCTCGTGCCAAGCCCCAGGGGGAGGTCGGGAGGGGGACGCGAGTCCCCCCTTCCCGCAGGAGCGGATGCGACGCGCCCCCTCAACCCCTGACCAGGGCATTGCCCTGGACCCATCTTCAGCACCGGGAAGGGTTTAGCACTGCGCTCCCCTTCCCGGCCAACACTATTTGCGTTACTCTTAGTCGGCGCCGCCGTCCGCCAGTATGCTCTTCAGCGTTGGCGCAATCTCTGTGATCGCTTGCTCTGCGGTCTTGTCGCCCAGCCAAACCGCGCCCATCGCGCTATCCAGCACCTCTTCCAGTCGGCTGTAGCACGGCAGGTAGTACCACGGCACCTGCTGCGCATTATTCATCGCGTAATCCACAACCGCACTCTTATACTCGTCATAAGGCGGGAAGTTCGGATTATCCACCCACTTATGCGTCAACGCCTCGTCCGTGTACCAAGAGTCCAGTATCGGCATCCAAATGCCGCTCTCGATCAACCCCCAGTTGTTATCCTCCTGCGTATACCACTTCAAGAAGTCCATCGACGCATCCGGCTGTTTCGTGCTCGCGAATATTACCAGCGGTCCGCCCGTATTGTACGTGACCGCTTCCTTGAACTTCGGCAGCACGGCCACGCCATAATTCAATCCGTCCGCCAGCGAATTCGCCAGCGTAGTCCCGATATTCCACTGCCCGCCCGTTGCCATTGCGATCTGTCCAGACAGTAGCGTCACATCCAGCGTTGGGAATGAAGCTGCGGCCGCCGGAGCCGGCGCCACATGATCCACCAGATACAGATCCGCTATCGCTTGCGCCGCCTCAATGCTCTCCGGCTTATCCAGCAGAATCTCCGACCCGTCCGCACTAACCAGCCCGCCGCCATTCGACGCCGCAAACACCGGCCACATCCATGACAACGTATCGACATACGCGCCGTACGTCAGTATATCGTTTGGATTGAACCCTTCGTCGTTCGGCGTCTTGCCGTTCGCGTCCTTCGTCAATTTCTTCGCAGCTTCGACAAATTCCGCCCACGTCCACGCGCCATCCGCCGTTGCCGGAGGATATTCGATCCCCGCCGCGTCAAACAAATCCCGGTTGTAATACAGCAGCAATACTTCGTTCGCGCTGGAGTATGCCACGACCTTCCCCTCATACGTGAACCCCAGCGACGCCAGCGGCGCAGGCCCATCAGCGTACATCTGCGACACATCCGCCAGCAATCCATTCGCGGCCCACTTCAGCACGACAGCCTCACGGCCCATCGCGACATCCGGCAGACTGCCCGCCGCAGCCAGCGTGTTGATCTTCGTGATGTATTCCGTCTCCGGCACGTAGCTAAGGTTAACCTTCGCGCCATCCTGCGAGCCGTTGTACGTGTCCAGAACCTTCTGGGCGGTCTCGGCCTCGGTCTCGTTCGCCCAGATCATGAATGTGATCTCGACAGGCACCGTACTCGCCGACGCGCCAACCCATGGCAGACACGCCGTGACCAGCAGCGCCAATACCACCGCGATTGTTGTAAAGCGTTTCATACCTTTGCCTCCTTTAATGATTCCCGTTGATTCATTCGATCCATTAAACCCATCGTTCGACATATCACGCCGTAACGCATTACCAGCAGTATAATCGATTTACATGAAAATGTCAACAGGTTTTTCAGCTAAAATATCCGCTTGACGTTACATCCTCATACTGTTATACTGACAATGTAAATCGATTTAGAATCGAGGAATCATCATGGCCACCATGAAGGATATCGCCGCCCTTGCCGGTGTCTCTACCGCTACCGTATCCCACGTGCTCAGCGGCAAACGCGGAGTCAGCGAGCATGCGCACAAGCGCGTCCTCGAGGCGGTCAGCCTCACCCAGTATACCCCCAACCCCATCGCCAAATCCCTGCGCACCAGCCGAAGCAGCACAATCGGCGTCCTAGTGGAGGACATCAGCGCCTATCCCGTCCCCGAGATCGTGGACGGCATCAGCGAATACCTGGACGGCACGGGCAACAACATCATCCTGGGCAACCTGCGCCTCCTAGGTAAACTCTACAACCATTACGAACAGTTATCCCAGTACAAGGATATCGTCAACCAAGGCATGCTGCTGATGACCCAAAGCCAAGTGGACGGCGTCATCTACGTCTCCATGCACGACCGCCGGATCGAGCCGATCCTCTCACCCATCAACAAGCCCCTCGTCTACGCCTACGCGTACTCCGACAACCCCGCAACTCCCTCCGTCACATACGATAATGAAGAGAGCGCGCGCATAATAACCCGCATCCTCATCGAACGCGGGCATCGTTATATCGCGTTAATCGCCGGACACCCCAGCTCCTCACCCGTGCGGCTGCGTCTTAAAGGCTACCGCGCCGCGATGGATGAGGCTGGCATCCTGTACCCTACGGAGTATATCCGATGGGGAGACTGGGAATACCATTCCGGCTACGAGCAAACCAAGGCGCTGCTGGATCTGCGCCAGCCGCCCACGGCCATATTCGCCATGAACGACCTGATGGCAGCGGGCAGTTACGCCGCTTTAACCGAGCGAGGCCTGAACGTCCCCAGCGACATGTCGATCGCAGGATTCGACAACCGTGAGATATCGTCCTACTTATACCCGCCGTTGACCACCCTTGCGCTGCCTCATCGGGACATAGGCCGCCGCAGCTGCGAATTGGCGCTAACCATGCTGGCTGTCGGCGAACCGTCCGGCAATATCGTCCTGCCTTGCGACGTAGTAATGAGGTCGTCGGTTAAGAATTTATAACCTATCCAGCAAACCTAATGAATCCCCCGTATCTTATTCAATGGCCAGATGACGCACCGCACATGACCTATAATCATATCCCTTGAAATCGTTCCCACCTCGCTGCGATGGCTGTCATTGGAATACGGCCTGTTATCCCCTAATACAAAATATTCATTCTCACCCAACGCCCATGCGCCCGTATAAGTCGGCCTGTTGGTCAGATACTCTTCCTCATACTTTTCACCGTTAACATATAGGAATCCATCCTTCATCTCAATCGTATCACCGGGCAGCCCGACGAGCCGCTTCACAAATCGTTCTGTACGGCCGGGATACTGGCAGATTATCACGTCAAATCGCTGGGGTTCGCCGATGCGATACTCCAGTTTGGTTGTGAACGTGTACTCATTATTCTCCAGCGTGTGGATCATCGACTCGCCATCCACGCGGATCGGTTCAAACAGGAACGTTCGGATGCCCAGCGCCAGCGCGATAGCCACCAGAATCGACATGACCCACTCGAATATCTCACGCCCCACGGATTTCTTCCCTTCCTTTGGCTTGCCGCTCTCAGCCGTCGTCAGCGGCTGGATGGATGGATTCATCGGTTCCTGTAATGTATGTTCGCTCATGCGTCCTCACTCCTTAATTTCGAGTAGTTGGTTCGGATCGATCCTGCTTAACAGCTTCTTGCGGCGTTTGAGGAAAACTATGCGATCCATCATAACGATCCGCCCGCAGCCGCGGCACTTTATCTTTATGTCGGCGCCTGTGCGTATGACCGTCCATTCGTCGCTGCCGCATGGGTGGATCTTGCGCATCTTCACGACGTCGCCCAGTTCAACCTCGCTTACGGCCTGCTGCATAACCCCTCCTGCGCGTCTGATCGCCTACCCGCACTTAATTATACCACTGATTTGCTTAAACGCAACATGCACTCCCAGATCATTTGGCACTTGACAATTCGTCAGCGCTTGCCAAATTCCATGAGATCGGTGAGATCTGATAGTTGCATTGAGCAAATGTGCGTGTAAACCTCGCTAAGGCTGCTAATGCTAGCAGCCTTTTACAACTACTTTTCGTACATCAATGCTGTAACTCATACACCCCATTGTACCTAGATCTCCTCGTTCCCACCCTACTCAATCAGCTTAATATTTATATACTTATTATTATTAAATATCATTGCTCCATATGCGACGTTGGAATGGCCGCACAGCAGGGATTTACAACGCGCCAGGGCCAGCGCGTCGAACAGCACCTCTTTGCCTAGCAGGTATCGATGCAGCGGACGCGGGCTGGATTTGTCGGTGTGGATGCCCTTGGTGGATTGAGTCGGCGCGCGGTATGAATCGCTGATCAGGAGCTTCTCGCCGAATTTATTGCGAAATGCCTGCGCGGCAGGTTCCTCGTCGGTGCACAGGTACAACGTGTCGAATCCGCCGCCGCTTAGCGCTTTGTCGGCCTGTTCCAGCATGAGCGGCAGCGCGGGCGGCTTGGGATGCTTAGGCGTGACGCGCATATCGGTGCCGCGGTAGTGGATGCCCAGCGTGTATTTGTCCCGCAGCGGCAATAGGGTTTCCTCAAGCTCGGCCAGCAGATTCGGCTTAATCCTGATGTATTTTTGGATGATCCGCTGCAGATTGGTTATCATCGCGGCGTTCGGCGGGCGGTGCGCGCTGTAATATGTAGGCAGGTCGCGGAACTCGCTCAAGCGGTAGTTGCCGTCGGAGAAGCATTTATTCTTAGCACGCGTGGCCTGGGCGACGGTATACCCGGAAACAGGCTCGAAGTAGTATTCCCAGCAATTCTTGGTATCGCCGACAGTTACATCCTCATTATAGTATGTTTTGTAATGTTCAAAATCCACGACAGGTATGAAATGCCGCTTTTCCGCAACCATAAGATCACAGAACACAGAGAATAGCAGGTGAAAAAAGCCGCAAGGTTTTGGCGGCTTAATTATGTAAAACGTCGGGCTAACAGACTTGCCGGCTGCAGTCGGTTTCATACCGAACTCCCCTTTATATGGTCATAAGTACGCTGTATATCCGGCCAGAATGGGCTGAGCTTTGCGTAATGCCACCAGCGTTCGCCTAGGTACATGCCGGAACTGTTCCACGGTTTGGTCGCGAATTTGTTGGTCCAATTGACATAATGGATCACGGTCGGCGAGCGCACGGCCTGCGCGCGTTCCTCATTGGTATAGCATAACCGACAGCCGCGTGAGGCGAAGAAGGTCTTTACATTCTCCGGGTGAAACTTCACCATCACATTATAATGAAACGGCAGTATTTTTATATGTCCATAACATACAGCGTTCATCACGTCCTGACACGGGCTGGCGAATCCTTTGCTGGTTAGTTTGAGCATCTTGGACTGCGTGCCGTCCTTACGCATCCGCGCCAGGTTCATCAGCATGACGCCGTTGTTGATGTACTGATTCAGGTTTGGGATGCCCAGTTTTTGCGCGCGATTCTTGGCCCCGGTGTAGGTTTCCACGAACGAGGCCTCGCGCACCGCCGCGATATAGTTATCGCCTATATCCAACGAGTACAGCTCCGCGAGATCCTTCTCCACAACCGTGTCGGTATCCAGATATATGCAGCGGTCATGCTGGGCCAGCGTTTCGGGCAGGAGTATTCTAAAGAATGTGCCCAACCCTAGGTGCGGCACGTTGATCACCGTATGCTGGAAGGCTGCCTTATCTATATTCAGCAGATGTATCTTGCAGCGCGGGTATAACGATTCGAACGACAGGAGCCGCTCGGCCTTATCGGGCGGCGGCGGATCCTGGGTCTGGATATATATGTCGCAGAACGTATCCGCGGCCGCGTTTGCCAGCAGCGAGGCGATGGTGACGGACATGGGCAGTATATACTTATCATCCGTCGCCATGGCGATGGGGATACGGGTCACGGTATCCGGCATGTTCCACACTCCCCGTATCAGTGATTTCCGTATTTTTCAACAATCTCCGGCCAGAATGGACTAAGCCGGGCATAATGCCACCAACGATTCGCCAGCGGCAGACTGGGCGTATCCCAGGGCTTCACCAATTCCAAATCCGACCTGTTGACGTAATGGATCACGGTAGGAGAGGCCTTCGCCTGGTGGTATTCCTCCTGGGAATAGCACACGCGGCAGCCGCGCTGAGCGAAGAACGCCTGCTCGGTGGGTTTCATATATTTCTGCATCACATTGTAATGTAACGGGATTGTCATCACCTTGCCGTAGCACACCTTATTCATGATGTCCTGGCACGGGCACTCGAAACCCTTCGGCACCAGATCGAGCATCCGCTGTTCAATACCATCTTCGCGCATTTTTGCTAGATTCATCAGCATTACACCGTTGTTGACATAGTGATTCATTGAAGGTATGCCGATCTTCGCCATGCGTTCCTTAGTGCGCTGGGTGGTGCCAAAGTTTGCGGCGGCCCTGACGCCCGCGAAATAATTATCGCCTATAGGCCATGTATATAAACTGGATAGATCCTTCTCGACGATGGTGTCGGTATCCAGGTATAGGCACTTCTCAACGTCCGGCAGTAACTCCGGCAGGAATATCCGGTATAGCGTGACTACGGTCAGGTGCGCCGATTTGATCACGGCTTCCTTCAGGGTGTCTGTACCGATCACAATCGTTTGGATTGTGCTGTTAGGATACTGCGCCGTGAACTCGCCGAGCTTTTCGGTAAGCTCCTCTTGCAAGGCGCTCTGGATCAGTATGTACACGTCGTAGAACGTGCTGGGCGCGGCGTTCTCCAACAGCGAAGTCACTGCGGCTGTAACAGGCAGGAAATGGTTGCTATCGCAAGCCAGCGCGACGGGTATACGCGTCATCGTGTCCGGCATTGTATCATCCTTTCCGAATTCCGGTTTTACTCCTGCTAATCCTACTAAACCAGGGCTTATCTTATGCGGATATTATTGGCAATGCCCCAACCGCCAACCGGTAATCATCTCCTATTGCATTATTCGGCAGGAATCCGTATAATCCACATATGGGTGTATACCCGCGGGGAGGTTAGCAGGATGCCGCGTGTTAAGAAGACGAGCGCTAAGGATCATATTGTGCTGCCAGTACTGCCGCTTCGGGGGATGACGGTATTCCCGGCAATGACCGTGCATTTTGACGTGGGCCGGGATCAATCGATAGCCGCGCTGGAGGAAGGCTTCAACGCGGATCAGCGGGTATTCTTTGTTACCCAGGCGAATCAGGCGGAGACCCTGCCTACCAGCAAGGATTGCTGCGGTGTGGGTACAATAGCGTTGGTGAAGCAGGTCGTGCGTCTGCCAGATGCTACGGTGCGTGTGTTGGCCGAGGGAGTTCAACGCGCCAGGATCGAGACCGTTATTCAAGAGGAACCTTATTTGAAGGCGCAACTCACTCGCATTGGCAACAGCACCAACGCTGCCGAGGAGGAATTGATAGCGCTGGGACGTGTAGCGCGCCAGCATTTGAAAGAATTTGCTGACGAATGCGGTCGAATATCGCCCGAAGCCGTCCAATCCATGTGCGAGGTGGAGGATTTGTCACAATTGGCGGATGTGATTGCCGCCAATACGGTGATCGGATTGTCGGAGCGGCAGCGCATTCTGGAGACGGCGGACGTGGCTGAACGGCTGGCGGCGTTGAGTGAGATATTATTACACGAAAAGAATATAGCGGTGCTGGAGAAGTCGCTGCAGATGCGCATACACGGGCAGCTGGAGAAGTCGCAGAAGGATGCGTACCTGCGCGAGCAGATGGACGCCATTCGCAAGGAGCTGGGCGACAGCGACACGGATGGCGTTAACTATCGCGAGAAGTTCGCGCTGCGCGAGAAAGCGATGCCGGAAGAGGCGCGGGAGAAAACTTCGCGGGAGCTGAACCGTTTGGATCGGGTTCATCCCGATAGTCCAGAGGCGTATGTCATTGAGAATAAACTGGAGTGGCTGCTCGACTTGCCATGGAGTACGTATTTGGAACCGGAATTATCCATATCGGACGCGCGGCGGATTCTGGAGGAGGATCACGACGGGTTGAATAAGGTCAAGCAGAGGCTGTTGGAGTTCTTGGCCGTCAGCAAGGTGAATCCGAAGAGTCCGATCATTTGTCTGGTTGGGCCGCCGGGCGTGGGCAAGACATCCATTGCGCAGTCGGTGGCGCGGGCGCTGAAGCGGCAGTATGTGCGCGTCTCGCTAGGCGGCGTGAGGGATGAGGCGGAGATTCGCGGGCATCGGAGCACGTATGTCGGCGCGCTGCCTGGTTCGCTGATCAACGGTATACGCCGCGCAAAGACGGCGAACCCGGTATTCCTGCTGGACGAGATTGACAAGTTGAGCGCCAGCAATCAGGGCGATCCTGCGGCTGCGTTGTTGGAGGCGTTGGATCCGGAACAGAATAAGGCGTTTCGCGACCATTACTTGGACGTGCCGTTTGATTTGTCGAGGGTGTTGTTTATTGCGACAGCGAATACTACGGATACGATTCCGAAGCCGCTAATGGATCGTATGGAGGTTATAGAGATTCCCAGTTACACTAATATTGAGAAGCTGGAGATAGCGAGGAATCATTTGCTGCCTAAGCAGCGGTTGGCGCACGGGCAGACGGATAAGACGGTACGGATCAGCGATGAGATTATCTTGTTTATTATAACTGGGTATACGCGCGAAGCTGGGGTGCGGGAATTGGAGAGGCATCTGGCATCGATATGCCGTAAGACGACGATGGAGCTGATGGAGACGGGGAAGCGGTCGATTACGGTGACGCGCAAGAGGGTTGAGGAATTCCTAGGTACGGTTAAGTATGCCGAGGATCATGTGGAGAAGATGCCGCTGTGCGGCGTGGTTAATGGGTTGGCATTTACTGCGGTGGGTGGGTCGACGCTGACGATTGAATGTGCTGCAGTGCCGGGGTCTGGGAAGCTGGAATTGACGGGGAGTTTGGGCGATGTGATGCAGGAGTCGGCGCGGGCCGCGCTTAGTTATGTACGGGCGAATGCTGGAGCGTATGGGTTGGATAAGGATTTTTATACTAAGCTGGATTTGCACGTGCATGTTCCCGAGGGTGGGGTGCCTAAGGATGGTCCTAGTGCGGGTGTGACGCTGACTTGTGCATTGGTGTCCGCGCTGACGGGGAGGACTGCAAGGCAGGATATCGCGATGACGGGGGAGATTACGCTGCGCGGGCGCGTGCTGCCCATCGGCGGCGTGCGCGAGAAGGTGCTGGCGGCGTATCGCTCGGGGATGAAGATGGTGCTGCTGCCTGAGGAGAATCTGAAGGATTTGACTGAGGTGCCTGAGCAGGCTAAGAAGGCGATGGACATTCGCGCGCTGCGCACGATTGACGACGCGGTGAATTTATTGCTAAGCGCCTAATACTATTCACGGTAAAGAGGTGGGTCCAGGGCAGTGCCCTGGTCCGGAGTCCAGAGGGTGAAACCCTCTGGCTGGGGTTCGGGGCGAGCAGCCCCGAGGCTTCTCGAGGTTATAGATAATCGCTGTGTCAAACACCGTAACCCGCGCCCCAAAACAGCCGCAATACTTACCGTTGTGTCGAAAAGAACCGCCAAAACAATCGTGGGGCGCGGCAGTAACTTGAACGCGTCCAGCGAGGAATCGAGCGCCTGACGCGTTCTCCCCCTATCGCAAAAGTTAAAGAAGGGTGACGAATGAAAGCAGAATTTATAACATCGTTGGATCGTTATAACCCGGACATAATCCCCGACCTGCCCGAAGTCGCGATAGCTGGCCGGAGCAACGTGGGCAAGAGCACGTTGATCAACCGCGTTACAAATCGAAAGGGCCTGGCGAGGGTTAGTTCCACGCCGGGCAAAACGCGTCTGCTCAACATATTCTTATTGGAAGATAAGGTTCATCTGGTAGACCTGCCCGGCTACGGTTTCGCGCAGGCGTCGAAGGCCGAACAATCGCGGTGGTCGGAGCGTGTCGAGGGATACTTCAAGACGACGAGACGGTTGACGCGTGTGCTGCATTTAGTCGATATTCGACATGAACCGACAAGGGACGACGTTATCATGCACGGGTATTTTCTGCGATTCCAGGTTCCTTTTGCAACAATAGCGACTAAGGCTGATAAATTAAGCAAAGCCCAGCGTTCCCGCGCGCTGTTTGTGATAGCGCGGACGTTGCAGGTGCAGCCGTGGGAGATCGTGGCGTTTTCTGGCGAGGATGGCACGGGCGCGGAGGAAGTGGTGAAACTGCTTACTAATCCAGGCGAATGATGCGAACCTCGTTGCTGCAAACCGCGTAGTATAGGTGGGACGTGTGCCGCCCTTCATCCAGATAATGGCAGAGACAAACGCGTGTCGATGGCAGCATCTCCAACCCGCGTGATTCATCAAAGTCAAACCAGCGCAGTTCGCCTTCGTTGTTAACCAAATCGCGGCTGACGCGTGGGGCTAGCTTGCCAAAGTAATAGTAGTTATACCGCATTTCTCCGCTGTCGAATCGCGACGAAATATAGCGCAGCTCCACGTCGGTAAGATCAGCCGGAGTTAGACCGATTTCTTCCGCGACTTCACGCCACAGACATGCGTCCGGGTCGTTCATCTCATCCTTCTCGAAGTGTCCACCAGCACTGGGGAGCCAGAATTCGCGATTCACGAAAGGTACATATTTATGCAGCAATAGTACTTTATTGTCATCGAATATGAATATGCTCGAAAAGTGCCTCAACCTTAATGAACCATTCATACGTTATCCTTCCCCAACCGTTTCCTTAGCATCATATCATTGCTTTCAATGTAACCATTAGCGTAATAGAATTGCTGCCCGGTTGGGTTATCCTTGCCGGTGTGCAGCTGGAAATCCCTGATGCCTATATCGATAAACCTCTGCTCAACGAACCCAAGGAGCGCCGCCCCGATTCCTCGGCGGCGGCACCCCTCCAGCACAAACAACTCCGTAACCTCGCCGTACTTCCTGTCGTAGCAAAACGACCAGAACGGCTGTCCGCAGCAAAAGCCGACCAACTCGCCGCCGTCACCCTCTGCGACCGCGGCAATCTCCAAGTTATTATGCATCAGCGACTGGCGGATCGCGTCGAGGGTGTTACAGCCCTCTCCGTTGAACAGATCGTTCAAGGGCAACAACCGAACAGCGTCACCCGGTTCCGCCAGCCTGATTAGCATTTTTACCGTTACCGCGCCGACTTCACGGCCAGCCAGATGCGGTTGAACCGCGTAATATCCGCCGCTATATCCTGGTAAAACTCGCAGCGATCGATGACTTCCTGGGGCGGAAACAGCGTCTCATCCGCGAGCGTATCCTCATCCAGCAATTCGATAGCGCCCGTGTTCGGCGTGCAGTACCAGATTTCCTCAAAGTTCATCAGCGCGACGTCCGGGCGACAGAGGAAGTCGATGAACGCCTCGGCGTTCTCCTTATTCTTAGCGCCTTTGGGGATGCACATGCCATCCACCCATACGTTGGAACCTTCATTAGGCACGACATACACCAGATCGTCGTTGTAACCCATCGAGTACGCCGCGTCGCCGGACCAGACGATACCCATCGCCGCCTCGCCCGCGATCATCTTGTCCTTCGTCTCATCCACCTGGTACGCCTTGACGATGCCCGCGCGCTTCTGCTCGATCAGCTTGTCGCGCACGGCGTCCAGCGCTTCCTGGGAGCGCTCATTCATGGAGTAGCCCAGCATCTTCATGGTGATGCCGATCGTGTCGCGGATGGAGTCCATCATGAATACGTTGTTGACGTACTGCGTGTCCCACAGCGCGGCCCAGCTGTCGATGGGTTCATCCACCATCGTTGAGTTATACAGAATCCCCACGGTTCCCCACATATACGGTACGGAGAACAGCCCGTCCGCATCATACGCGGGTTTCCGCAGCCAGTCCAGGATGTAGGATGCGTTCGGGATGTTGTCCCAGTTCAGCTCCTCGAGCAGATCCTCGGATATCAGCCGCTCGATGATGTAATCGCTGGGGAATATTACGTCGTAATTTGTCGGATCAGCGCGAACCTGCACGAGCATATCCTCATTGGTTGTGAAGCGCATATAGTTTACGCGGATGCCCGTCTCCTCTTCAAAGAGCTGCAGCGCTTCCTCACTGATGTAATCCTCCCAGTTGTAAACGTTGACCTCCTCGGCGGCTAACGCGGTGGAGACCGTGGCTAGCAGCAGTACCGCTGCAATCGTTATGGCTAATACCCTTTTCATGCGCTTTAAGCTCCCTTCGATATATATTTCTGCTTGGATTTCCGATGGGCGGATTCCGCGCGCGCCTCGCGCAGATTCTGTATCAACAGCAACGTCAATACCACAACAAACATTATCGCGGACAGCGCGTTGACCGTCGGCGGCACCTTCCGGCGCGTCATCGAGTAGATGAGCACGGATAGATTGGCCGTCCTAACCGATGTAAAGTAGCTGATCACGAAGTCATCCAGCGACATCGTGAATGCCAGCAGCGCGCCCGTCACCATGCCCGGCGTGATCTCTGGGATGATCACACGCCATAACGCCACCTGCGGCGTCGCACCGAGATCCAGCGCAGCCTCGTACAGATGCTTATTCATACGCCTCAACCGAGGCAGCACGGAGAATATCACGTACGGCGTGTCGAATGTGATGTGCGCCAGCAGCATCGTCCCATACCCGCGCGGCACCTTCGCGAATATGAACAGCACCATCAACGATATCCCGGTAACAATATCCGGCATCATCATCGGCAGATTGGTAACATTAAGGAATACTTGACGCCAACCGCCACGCATCGAGTGGATCCCAATCGCGGCCAGCGTCCCTATCACAACCGACGCTATTGTAGCCAGCACAGCCACCGAAACAGTGACGCTGAGCGCATCCATGATGCTGCTATTCTTAAACAGCGCGATGTACCACTTCAGCGACCAGCCGCCCCACACAGCGCGGGTTTCTGCCGCGTTGAACGAGTACACGATCAGCACTGCTATCGGCGCATACAGGAACGCCAGCACCAGGACGAGGTAGGTCATGCGCAGACGCTTAGCCAGCATCAGGATATTCCCCCGCTCGATTCAGCGTTGGGATCCACGCGGTGCAGAATACCCAGGCTCACAAATATCAGCGCCATCATGATCAGCGACAGCGCCGACCCGAAATTCCAATCCCCGGTTGTGAGGAATTGATTCTCGATCAAGTCGCCGAACATCATGAACGATCCGCCGCCCAGCAGCCTTGGTATTACAAACGTAGTCACCGCCGGCATGAATACCATCGACACGCCTGACACAACCCCCGGTATTGATAACGGCAATGTCACCCGCGTGAATACCCGCCAACCATTCGCACCCAAATCCTGCGCGGCTTCCTCCAAATTCCGGTCGCCCTTCACCAGCACCGAATAGATTGGGAATATCATAAACGGCAGGAAGTTGTACACCAATCCGAACAGCACGGCATTTTCCGTGTACATGAGCTTCTTGCGGCCGATCCCAATCCATTGGAAGAATTTGTTAATCAGCCCGGTATCTTCCAACAAAGTCATCCAGGCGTACGTGCGCAGGAGGAAGTTCATCCACATGGGGATCACGAACAGCACGACCAGCATCGTCGCGCGTTTCAACTCCCGATTCGCCAAAAACAGCGCGCAAGGATACCCAAACAGCAGGCACAGCACCGTACACCAGAGCGCCAGCCACAGCGAGAACGTCAGGATCCCAACGAACTCCGGCTCCAAGAACAGCCGGAAATTCTCCAGAGTCGGCGCGCCGCCCATCGTAAACGCGTAATACACGATGATGAATATCGGCACGACCGTGAATATCAGCATCCACAACCCGTAGGGCATCGCGAACGCGGAACGTTTCATGCCGATTCCTCGCACGACGGGCAAACCTGCGTCGTTTTTTCCATAATGTGGATGTTGAATGGCACCACCGACAGCCCAACCCGCGCTCCCTCCGGTGCCATGCTGGTGGAGTGCACCTTCAGCGCCGTCGGCCCGACGTCGATCATCATCTCATAGTGCACGCCCTTGAACAGCACCGACTGCACCACGCCGCGCAGCATCCCCTGATCCTCGGGCACCAGCGTCAGATCCTCCGGCCGCAGCACCACGTCCACGGGCTTATTCTCGCCGAATCCCCGATCCACGCACATGAATTCATGCTCGCAGAATCGCACGCGCTCGTCGCGGATGAATACCGCGTCCAGTATGTTGGATTCCCCAATGAACGCCGCCACGAATGCGTTCTTGGGTTCGTCGTAAATCCGCTTGGGCGTCCCGATCTGTTGGATGCAACCGTCCTGCATCACGACGATCGTATCCGACATCGTGAGCGCTTCCTCCTGATCGTGCGTCACGTACAGGAATGTGATGCCCAGCTGCTGCTGCATCTTCTTTAATTCCAGCTGCATATCCTTGCGCAGCCTAAGGTCTAGCGCGCCCAACGGTTCATCCAGCAGCAATACCTCCGGCTCGTTGACCAATGCCCTCGCAATGGCCACCCGCTGTTGCTGCCCGCCGGACAGTGCGTCCACGGCACGCTTTTCCATGCCCTTCAGCCCCACCAATTCCAGCATCCCGCCGACCCGCCGCGCAATCTCGGCCTTGGCGACCTTTTTTATCGTCAGCCCGAAGGCGATGTTGTCGAACACGTTCAGGTGCGGGAACAGCGCGTACCGCTGGAACACCGTGTTCACCCGGCGTTTATGCGGCGGCAGTCTGGTTATGTCCGCGCCTTCAAACATCACGCGCCCCTCGGTGGGCTGCTCAAACCCGCCGATGAGCCGCAGCGTCGTGGATTTTCCGCAGCCGGACGGCCCAAGCAGCGTCACGAATTCCCGCCGGCGGATGTACAGGTTCATCCGGAACAGGGCGGTCGTGGAATCAAAAACCTTGGTGACATTCACCAATTCAATCAGGTGGAAATCGTCAAATATCTGTTCCTGCACACGGGTTCCCCCTGCAAATCAAAAACTGGGCGGTGTGGCGACCCACAGCACCTTAGCGGCCGTCTTGCCCACATTGTACAGCGCATGCGCCGACTTGGGCCTGAAGTAGAATGAATCGCCCGATTTGGCGCGGTAGCTCACCTCGCCGAGCGAAATCTCGATCGTCCCGGACAGCACATACCCGAATTCCTCGCCATCGTGCGGATCATCCACCGTCGTTGCGCCGCCGGGGGCCAGCTGGACGAGGATCGGCTCCATCGTGTTCCCCTGGGCGTTGGGGACCAACCATGTCACCTGCCCCGTCTTATCCTCCGTGTCGCCCTTGACGAACATGTCGCCTTGCGAAAAAACGATCGGGCTGGGCTTCTCCTGTGTGAAAAATACCTGAGGAGTGGTACCCAATGCTTGTAGAATATCCACAAGCGTTGCTATCGACGGCGAAGTCAGGTCGCGCTCCACCTGCGAAATGAAGCCCTTGCTAAGCTCGCATCGATCCGCCAATTCCTCTTGGGTCAAGCCCAAACGAAGGCGCAGCAGCTTGAGTTTCTCGCCAATCTCCAATCCGCGCCCTCCTTCTTAACAGGTCTTGCATTGGGTTCAGATGGTTTACCATCGCAAAGATTCTGGTTTAATAAATGCCTAGTTGACAAATACTAAACTCACAAGCAGTATTTATTAAACCACAGTATAGGGCGGTTGTCAAGAAAAATAATATGATTTTAGTGACAATTATTTCCCTGGTTTTATGTGTCCTTTCGACAAAAACCTAGTCTGTGTAAGCAAAACAATACGTTGTTTTACAGCTTGAAGGACGTGATGTGCGCTTGCACTATCGTCATTTGCATAATGAAATCCTTATCTTCTGGATGCAGTATGAGCCAAAGCCGCGCCTCTCGCGGCGCTTTCTTTATCAAATCCCCTAGGAACGCCGCTTTGCTGGCGTATTCCTCGGCGGCCTTTGGCCCCATATGTGGCACTATAACCAACGAATCCTCGAAAACATTGTATATATCAACTAACTTCGTATAAGGATGGCTGAATTCCAGGCCCAGCAGGTTGATATCCGCGTCGCGCAGATTCATCAGCTGATGCTTGAACGCGCCGCAGCAGTGCAAGAACAACCCGCCGAAGTGCCGACTGATCCGTTCCACATACGGTATGCCAAATTCCCGGTACATCTCGGTGGATAACAACGGCATGTAGTCCTCGGTCATCGCGATGCCCAGGTCGGATGGCAGCCAGATGTACGGCCACACGTTGCCGCAAACATGGCCGTTGGTGCCTTCGAGCGAGGCTTCCATAATTTGGATTAAGAAATCCGTCACCTTGTCCAAAAAACGGTGAATCACCTTAGGATTTTCATACATAGACGCCATGAAATCCATCTGTTCCCATAACAATGCCGCCGTATTCAGCGGTCCTTGGAAGTCCAAGGTAGTCGTGTACAACCGTTGGTATGGCTCGATTTCCAGCCGTTCGCATACATCCGCGTAGAGCGTTCGAGAGCGCGTCACATCGCCATCCGATGGTTGTAACGCAGGTAATAATGATTCAGCTTCATCAACGTTATGCACAACGGGTTGAATACTCAGGCAGCCGCCAACGGGTAGTTGTTTCCGGCCGCCCCAATACGCCGCAGTGCTGACAGTGCCGAAGTCCGCAACCAGGCGCGGCATATTCCAACCAGGATATTTCCCGCTGCCCAGCAGATTCCGCGCGGCTAGGCCAGCCTGTTGGATGGGATCTTCCAACTGGCGGTAGTTAGGCATCATCGATATGCAGGAGTATGTGCGGCGCACATCGCCGCGCCACACATCCATCAGGTGTTCCTCGGTCTCCGCTAAACGCTCTGCTGGATATATTTGGTTGAATGTTAACGGCATCATGGTGCTCCTTATATAATTAGTCTTCAATAATGTTAAAATAGCGCACATCTATCACATCTTTAGCGGAGATAAAGCCAATCCACAGTATAACATGGCCATTTCTGTCCGTCTTATTAAATAGTACCGCATATGAATTGTATTGTGATACACCAGCAAACGGGATGTACTCGTATTCCGTGACAGTACCTTTCATCGATGCATGCATACCCGCATCATAATAGATTCGCGCACCAGTTTTTACCATAAGGTTCCCAATCATGCTGGAATAGATGGCATCATTCGAGTCAATAGGCGATAAAGCGCTCAATCCCTTGTTGACATATGCCGTAACATAGAAGCGCTGTGAATCAATCGCATCATTGGCATTGTATCCAGGATTCTGTTCGATTGCGGGGTATAATATCTGATACCAGCTATCGGTTGTAACTCCTGTATAGTAGAAACTGCTACCAGGATACACCTCGCCTATTTGCTGATAGCTAAGACCAGGGCCAGTACGTATATTGACCGTCTTATCATTCGTAATCGTAATCTTTTCACTATAATATGGAGAAGCAAAGACGATAGGTGCCACTTGCGGTCTTACTAAAAGCGACACCTGATCGATAAACGCACTTTTAATATAACCTCTAACCAATCCCTTACTGGTTTGCGCTTCGATATACGCCCACTCGCCGTCACGATACAGAAGTGTCACGTTATCGCCGATAGAAAGAGCTGCGAGTTCCTTTTGAGATTTTTGCGGATCATCGGTGATAAAACAACTGCGGGATAGCGTATATATTTGATTTATAAATTCTAACTGTGGTATGCTAGTATCTCCTGGCAATTCAAGTATGGGAATGTAACCGCGCCGCCACGTGTTCTCATCAACAGCGTGTTCGATCAATATCCAACCATCATCAATGCCGAAAATGCATATCCAATCATTTGTATTCACTGAAGCATTGCCATTATTCGATCGATAATAGTTCTCACCAGGGCCAGTGTAAACGGCATACCGCATATTATTTCCTAATGATAATGTAACACTTTCTGGCGGCGCAACATATTTCTCGGCTGAATAGTCCAGTACGGATGCGTCCGCAACATTAATCACCAATAAAACTATGCATAGCGACAGAATTAGCATGAAAAGTACCCAGCTCTGTTTCTTCATACCTAACACCTTTCCGCTGTTAAGCTGTGCTTCTGACGTATTATGAATATTATAGTTGGATTTTCGTGGGATTGCAAGGGCAGTTCCTAATCATTTCCAGAATTCACCAAGTCTAGCTGTCAACTCCTCATTCGATTCACAACATGTGAATCTATCCCAATGATTCGGCAGCAAATCGGTGTACAATTCATCACCATACCGCTCGTCGATCAGCAATATCGCGCCCACATCCTGCGCGGATCGGATCACTCGGCCCGCCGCCTGGATCACCTTGTGCATGCCGGGTACGCGGTATGCGATGCCAAACCCGTCGCCGAATCGCTCCTCGTAGTATCCTCGCAAGGTTTCCTGCGCCAGATTCACCTGGGGCAGTCCCACGCCCACGATGGCGACGCCGGCCAGCCGCCCGCCGGGCAGGTCCACGCTCTCCCCGAATGAGCCGCCGAGCACGATCAAACCGATACGTTTTGTATCTATTCTGAATTTATCAAGAAAAGCCTCGCGCACGACGGCCGCGTTCACGCCGGCGGATCGTGGCTGCACAACTAATTCGAGTTCAGGCACGATGGCGGCCAATATACTTCGGATGGTTTCCATGTAGGCGTATGATGGGAAGCATAGCCACAAATTGCCTGGGCAGTTTTTGGCGAATATTGCCAGCGATTCCGCTACACTTCGCGCTGACGAAGCACGTGCCAGATATCGCGTCGCATGCGCCATCCATAAGGTTAGCAACCGTTCGCGCGGGAAAGGCGAGGCTAGCGTAAGCAGCGCGTCCTCGCTGTCGCCACCCAGCAGTGCGCGCATTATCGGCAGCGGCGACAGCGTTCCCGAGAAAAATACGCATCCTCGTAAGCCCTTCGTGACCGCCGCGATGTGGGGCGCGACGTCCAAACATAGTGCGGTCAAACTTATTTGGCGTACCGGGTTTGGCTTTAACGCGCCAACATTGGTCGGATTATGTCGTTTAATCAGCCATGCGAACGGTAAAGCTGTGCTGGTTAGCGCGGCGCGCGCTGACATCAGTGAACGGATGAGGTTGCTCGATTGCGGCAGCCGCGCCATGGGCAGCGCGGCCAGCAGTTGATCCAGGGCTTCGGAAACGGCTGGCGCGAGTTTCTCCGGTACAACATCCAGGCGTTCTTCATCATCCCATACCTTTATTGATTCTATAACCTTGATGAGTTTGCTTAATGATGAATACGCATCCGATTTTCGCCCCAATGCTTGGCCGATCTCACGCCTTGCGGTTTTGATGGATTCTGTCGAAAGCGTGACGGACAGCATATCCCGCGTCCGTTCCGCCAGATGATGCGCCTCGTCAATCAGCAGCGTCACCGGTTTCCGCGCACGGAATACCCGCTGCAGTTGTACCGTTGGATCAAACGCGTAGTTGTAATCGCATATCACCACGTCTGCCGCTTCAGCGAGCGAAAGTGACAGCTCGTGCGGACACAGCTTCGCAGATCGTGCCATCTGTGCGACCGATTCCGCCGAGGCGTTCTCCACCTTCAAGAATTCCGGCATCGCCTCGGCCAGCCGATCGTAGAACCCCACCGCCTCCGGGCAATCCGTCATCGCGCACTGGAACGGCCCAATCTGTCCCGACGCGTGTGGGCAGCACAACTCTTTGGCGGTTAGCACAACCGATCGTAGGCGCACCCCTTGCGCGCGCATCCGCTCCAGCGAGTCTAGCGCGGCCAAGCGCGCCGTCGTTCTCGCTGTCAGGAAGAACACCTGATCGGTGTGGCCGCTGGCTAGCGCGCGCACGGCTGGCACTAATGCCGCGCTGGTCTTGCCGATTCCCGTCGGCGCTTCGACGAACAGACGCCGTCTGGTTGTGATAGCCTGTCTCACGTGCGCCGCGAATGTCCGCTGCCCAGGTCGGGGCGTGGGGTAGGGGAACTTCATCCTTAATAACGATTCGTCGCGTGCCGCCCGCCATGACAGTCCACCCAATATATAGGCGCAATACGGCTCCGCGATCCTCCGAAACACCAGATCCAGTGTGTCGCGAGTTTCGACAGACTCGAATACGCCGCGCCTCTCCCCGCCCGCCGCCGCGTAAATCAGCCGCACGCGCACCGATTCCAGCGACTCCGCCTGCGCCAGCATGTGCGCGTATATGACCGCCTGGGTCAGGTGCTCGGTAAGCGGCGCTTCGACGGCGCGTTCCGACAGTTTGAATTCCTCCACCGTCGGCGGCTCGCCGGGCAGCAGTCTGTCGATCCGCCCCGTCACAACTAATTCGATGCCCGCGTGTGCAAACCTTAGCGATACGCCTCGCTCCGCGACGCCTTCAACACTCATGTGTTGTAGCAGTCGGTGCAGTTTCGCACCTTCGCGCATGCGCCGGATGCCCGCGCCTGGTGTCAGATCGTGTCCTGGATGCGCGAACGCGGCCAGCGCCCGCACCGAAACCGGAACTCTACAGCTTGACACGCTTCAGCACGTTCCCAGCCATATCGGTAACTACTCGAAAACCACTATCTGTTGTGAAATAGCTCCTTCCATTGATGATTCCCTCGAACGTTTGCCCGTTACCACGCAATTCATAAACATTATCACCGACGGTCAATGTGAACTCGCTGGCCGCGCCGCCCCTTGCGCCCCACAATACTTTACCACGTTTAAGCGTTATCCCGTGCAGCCGTCCGATGAACCCCAGCACAGCCAGCATCGTCGGCCCGTAACCGTCCTTCTCGCCCGACCGTTTCCCAGTAAACGGATCGTACTGCTGGGTGAATATCAATTCATCACCAATTGCCGCCGCCAATCTATCGAATAACGGTGTCAGCAGCGTCTCATATCCATAGTTCTCCAGCGCGCGGATCGATCGTTGGTACGTCAATCCCTCCGGTTGTCCGCTCCAGTTGTTACCATCGATATTCCTAAACAGCGGATCGTTGATCGCCACCGACGGCAAGGGCAGCGGCGTCCAGAATTCATCCGGATTCAATAAATGTTGTGATACAAAACGGTTAGCCATGTATTGCGAAAACCCGCCGCCATACATCACCCGTAGGTTGTTATGCAACAGCGTAGGCATCACGTGTCCATGCTTATCACGGTCGAAGCACGCTCCACGGTTGTCGTCCCAGAGGTACTCGGCCAGCCGTCGGCGGGTCTCGTCGGCCTTAATCCGCCAGTCATTGCCCTTACCATTACTCATCCTGTCGGATAGATCGGCCAGCGCAGCGCGCGCGCTGATGGAATACCACATCACATCCATCGATTGTATAGGTACAACGTCATAACCTTCTGGCGGCACCTCTTCCGTCCACCAGAACGGCGCGTAGCCATATCGAAGCGCACCGTCCTCGCCAGTATCCGTAATGCACCACGATTCTAAACAACCAGCGGTATTCCCCGCGCGTGTCCGCCATAGGTAATCATCGAATCGACGCAACCCATCGTACAATTGTTGGATGTACTCGCGATCCTCGCCGATCCAATCCAGCAATTCGACAGCCTCCGCCGCGAGGCAGAATCCCTGCAACTTGTTGAACTGCACCTCCAACCGTGTACCCTTATCATTCGATAAGCATTCGATGCTGCCCGGCAGCCGCCCGTCCGCACGCTGATGTTCCAAAAACAACACGATATTGTTGTAAGCCACGAGCAAATCATGCCCGGCGAACATGTGCCCGCCCATCGGTTGTGTCTCCAACCAAATCTTGTGGTAACCGCCGCCCTCGATCAGCACGCGCTGTCCATTGAAATCCTTAAGATTACGCTGGGATTTTGCCAGCGCTGCGTCGTAGAGCCGCTGCAGTTTCTCGTCCGCAGTATGGAATTCCGTCCTCGTCTGCGGCAGGTCGATCGGATTCATTCACTATCTCCTGTTGTGACCGCTGGGATGAATTGCTTGATAACCTCGGTCAGATCCGCAAATGTGAACCCCGCGCCCGACCCGCCAAAGTTCGGCACCATCTGTCCATTCCAAGCGTTGGCAAACGCTTCCTGGATCTCGACGGTCTTGAGCGTCAGCAGCTGCGGCGAATCCTTATACGCCTGGCCGACCGCCGTCAGGCCCTTCGCCTCGGCCTCGGCCTTGATAATGGCGGCGTTCGCATCGGCTTGCGCCAGCGTGGTTGTGACGTTCGCATCCGCGCTGGCCTGGATCGCCTTGGTTTCGGAGGATTGATTCGCGGCGATCAGCGCGATGGCTTTGGCGTTTTCCGCCTGAATCCGCGCTACCTCGGCGGCGTTTTGGGCGCGCACGAGCGCAACCGCCGCTTCGCCGTCGGCCTTAATCTGCGCGTTTCTGGCCTCTTGAGCGTTCAAACTTTCTTGAATTGCAGCCTGATCGATCTGCATCCTGACCCGCGCTTGGTCTCGAATGGCCTGCTCATAGTCGTCACTCGCTTGAAAATCCTGGAAAGCCATAGAATCCAATATAAATGGATACTGCTCCAGGTAAGTGCGCGCGTATTCGACAGCCAGACTCGAAACCTCATCCTTATTATTCATTATATATTTAGTTTCTTTACCGCTGACCGCCTTTTCCAGGCCGCGTTTCATCTCGGCCTTCAGCGTCTTGGTGATCACGGTGTTATACTCCAGATCGTTGTATCCAAACCGCGTAATGTAGTCTGTCAGGCGTGTTGGATCGATCCGCACCGTCACGATCGCGATGCCTTTCAGGTAATCGCCCGTCGCGGTCTGCGCGCCGAACGCGTCGTCCGCATAGTCGCCCTCGGTGAATGTGAACGCGGAATCCTTAAGGCTGAGCGTGTAAATCCGATTCCACGGCGCGATGAATACATACCCAGCCGACAATTCCTGCTGTTGCCCGGTCAGTGTGTACGCCTTTGCGGCGTAACCGGGGTCGATGTGCTGGACGAATGATCCTACAACCAACAGAAGTCCCAACAGAATTCCTGCTGCCGCGCATACGCCCGCCTGCCAACGCTGCTTGCTGATCCTCGTCAGCACGATCGGTACTGTGATACCAATAACAATGATGAACACCAAACCAAATAGAAACAACGGCATGCCTTATTCCTCCGATACTTATTATTAGGAATTCAAGCCATACGGCTGTGTCATTTGGAAATAGTTAGGCGTAATTACATCGTTGAGTTGGCTACCAACACGTCCATCGCCCAGCGTGCCCACTCGTCGTCAACTTCTATGTCGAACCATGTCGGATAATCCTTCGCGATCAACGGGCCGCCGGCCTTCTTGAATTCGTTGGCCATGTGCAGCGCGGACGATTCGATCAACGCGCGATCTCCAGTACTCATTATTTTCTGTATATCTACTGGACAGTAGAATGCGGCCTTGTGCCCGTAATCCTTCGCCCACATGCTCACGCCCGACATTTCCGGCTGGTCGAATTGGAATGCGTCCATGCCCGCGTCGATCATGTCGTCGACGAGGGGCAGCACGCGCCCGCATGAGTGGAATATGAAGTCGATGTCGCGCTCATGACACGCCGTCACAACTTTTTGGTACACCGGCTTGAACAGCTCCCTGAACGCGCTCGGGCTGATGAACGGCCCCGTCTGCATGCCCCAGTCGTCGCCCGTGATCACGCCGTCCACGCCGCAGTCCGCCGCCAGTGTGACGGCCTCTAACAACCTAGGGAGGTAGCGCTCGTAGAATGCCTCGACCTGTTCCGGCTCGGCGACCACATCCATCAGCGCGTTTTCCATGTGCCGCATGTCGCGCAGTGCCGAAAATATCCCCGGAATGCCTGTTAATACATACCTATCTTGCGATTTCAGATCCATTACCTTGACCTTTTCGGCCATTTCATAGTTTAACGCTGGGAATACATACCCGTCAAACTGCGCCCAATCCTCCTGAATTACGCCGAGGATACACTCGCCTTTTGTTAAACCGTTCAGGCGTCCCAATATATTTCCATAAGAATCCATGCTCAACTCGCCTCTGAAATTCGGCACGCGCTGGCGCAGTTCGGGATATTCGCCCCACTGGGTGTAGTTTTCGGTGCCAGGCTTGATCATTCGGCCCAAGCCGACGTGCTTTATATCTTGATAACGTTCGTCGTGGAAATCCCAGCCTAACCTCGGCGGGTTGTTATGGCGTATGACGCGCCGGATAATCTCTCTGGATGTCATAACGAATCCCCCTTGTTTAGTATTGTTCTATAGTATTTCTTAATGGCTAATCAATCCAACCGCCGCAAACCGCGCCTGCACCTTGCGCAGATCCTCAATATAGACTTCGTCGCTGGGCAAATGTTCCAACAAAATCGGCATATCTGGATCGGCCGCGCTCGCCAGCCGACCATAGGTCTCCAGATCCACCAAACCTGCGCCGCAGCGCGATTCTATCAGGCGGATTGTGAATTCATCACCAATTGCGACGTCCTTTAGATGGCATGAACGCACATATGATCCGAGCTTGGCAAAACATTCTTCGGCGAATTCACCGCTGAAAAACAACTTTTTGGCGCTAGTAATCCAGTTGCACAGATCCATGTGCACCGCGAAACGTTCCCTGTCCACGGCGCGTAACAACCGTAGGTATTCGTCAGGATCGTTCGGTATCATCCACGGCATCGGCTCGAGCGTGTAGAATGTGCGGGTTGGTCGGACGTCATCGATTATGTTTTGTATGGATTGTACTGTTGCATCCCACGTTTCTTGTGAATAATTGCCGGCATATGCGCCATCCCATCGCGATCCTCCGGATCCGGCGATGTTCACGCAGCAACGCGCCCCAATTTGATCGGCCAGCCGCAGCTGCGCTTTGCAGCGCGCCAATGCCGCCTCCCGAACCGCTGCGTCGGGCGATATTGGGTTGCACCACGCGCCTACTTCCGCGATGACCAGCCCGGCGTCGCGCGCCGCCGCCGCGAAATCTGCTATCGTCGCCTCATCGGCGGTGTGGTCGAACGGGAAAACCACAGCACCACAGCCGAGACCTTTATGGCGATCTGCCCAATCCTTCGGGCTATCTTTTGTTAATGCCGACGAAATGCCTAACCGCATAGTATCACTCGCTTCATTATATAGTTCATACCGACAGTATACCGCGATTGGATCGGATTGGCAAGCCCGCTTATCTGGCATATTTTACCTTGATTCGAGCTGGCAGATATGGTAAAGTCTAAACAATTCCGCAATCCAGCGTTTCCATGGTTTGGACGGCGCATGGTTGTGCATAATATTACTTGAATCTAGATAATGTGGGGGACTAATGTTTATCGAAGCGTGCGGCGCGAGGGTCTATTATGAGCAATCGGGCCATGCGGGGCCGAACGTGCTGCTGCTGCATGGCTGGGGCTGCAACGTTTCGTTGTACAAATCGATCGTCGATCGGTTGTCGCCGCACTGTCGCGTGACCGCGCTGGACTTCCCCGGCCACGGTCAGAGCAGTCGGCCGCCGGAACCGTGGGACGCGGCCGCGTTCGCGCGTATGACTGCGGAATTCATTGAAAAATTGGGAATCAACGGCTGTCACATAATCGGACACTCCCATGGCGGACGCACCGCGCTTCGATTGGCTATAGATCGGCCTGAATTGGTGGGGAGGTTGGCGCTGACTGGCGCGGCAGGATTGCGCGGCAAACCGACGGCGAATCGCCGGGCGTCTGCACGTTTGTACAAAATACTTCGCGGTACACTGGATATTATGGATAAGTTGCATATATTCGGCGGTTTGCCCGAACGCGCTCGCGAGAAGCTGCGCACAACCTTTGGTTCCGCGGACTACAAAGCGCTGGACGCCGAGATGCGCCGGACGTTTGTCAAGCTGGTGAATACGGATCTGACGCCCGAGCTGCCGAATGTCCGCGTGAGCACATTACTATTATGGGGTGATAAGGATACTGAAACCCCTTTGTGGATGGGTGAATTGATGGCCGAGAGGATCCCGGACGCTGGCCTGGTCATTCTGGAAGGCGGCGGCCACTTCGTCTATGCCGAACAGCCGGAAAAGTTTTGCCGGATAACTTTGCAATTCTTAACTAATGCATGAGGGAGTTGTGATATGAGCTGGGTTGATTTTTGGATAGGATTACCATTTTGTATAGCGGCAGCACTGATGACCGTATTGGCCGCGCGGATTCCATTACATCTACTGCAGCTGGAGAGTTACCAGCTGCCCGGTTACAGACGGGCGGTAGGTGATAATCCGCTGCGCGTGTTGATGCCTGGGTTAATCTGTGCGGTTGTGTCTGCGGCGGTTTTCGGGCTGGCGTCGGTGCACTTTTTATGGTACGCTGGGCCGCGTGCACTGACGCTCCACAACGGAATTGCGTCGCTCTGGATGATCGCAGCCATGTTGATCAGCCTTGCGTGCGGCCTCGTGGTAGAGTTATACATTCGTAAGCAACCAGCTAAAAAACCGCTGGTTTTCACGGGCCGTTTGAAGCGGCTCATCGTAACCCTTGCAATCCTCACATTCCTCATCGCGTGCGCGCTCGCTTATCTGGTACGCTGGATTGGCGTATTGCCGTTGATCCCGCTATTCACCGCAGCGTGGGTGGGCTTGGCAGCCATATGCGTTGAACCTTATGAAAGGCATATAAACCTTGGATTTTTCAAGGATGCTCAACGCATTCTGAACGAGCGGCCTGACTTGATCAAGATCGGCATCACGGGCAGTTATGGTAAAACTTCCACAAAATTCATACTGGCATCCATACTCGGCGAGCGGTATAACGTTCTAGCTACGCCGTCCAGTTTTAATACCCCTATGGGTGTAACGCGCGTCATCCGGGAGCAGTTGAAGCCGGAACACCAAGTATTCATAGCTGAAATGGGCGCACGTCACATTGGAAACATCAAGGAGTTGTGCGAACTGGTGCATCCCACCGTCGGCATCCTGACATCCGTCGGGCCGCAGCATTTGGAAACGTTCAAAACTCAGGAGAATATAACCAACACCAAATATGAGTTAATCCAAGGCTTGCCGGATGATGGCCACGCGGTATTCATCGCCGACGGCGCTATCGTCGAAGAGTTGTACAACAAAACGTCCAAACAGCATAAGCATTTGACGGGCGAACACACGGGCGGCGAAGGCCTGCGCGCCGAGGCCATCACAACCGGGCCGTGGGGCAGCCGATTCACGATCGTATTTGCCGACGGTGTGAGGCAGGTCTGCGAGACAAAGCTGCTCGGCACCCACAATATTAACAACCTGTTGTTGGCGGCAACGGTTGCTAAGATACTCGGCCTCACACCGGAACAGATTGCCACGGGCATCTCAAAGGCGGAGCCAGTCGAGCACCGCCTCCAGTTGCTGCCAAACTCAAACGGTGTGACGGTCATCGACGATGCGTTCAACAGCAACCCATCCGGCGCTAAGGCGGCGCTGGCCGTGCTGGGCACATTCCCGCCGCGCCGCATCCTTGTCACGCCCGGCATGGTCGAATTGGGCGAGGAGCAGGACGCGCTGAACCGCGCGTTTGGGGCGTCGATGAAGGGTGCGATGGACATCGTAATCCTAGTCGGTGTGAAGCGGACACAACCAATACTCGATGGACTGACAACCGCAGGATTCGACAAAGGATCCATCCATCAGGTTGAGGATCTGAAGGCGGCGCAGGAGGTGCTGGGAAAAACCGTGAGGACGGGCGACACCGTGCTCTTCGAGAACGATTTGCCCGACAACTATAAAGAATAGTGCGGAGGGATTATTATATGAAGAAAACTATGGCGGTGCTGTTTGGCAGCCGAAGTGTTGAGCACGATGTGTCGATCGTATCGGCGGTGCAGTGGATGGCCACAGCGGATCGCAGTAAGTATGACATCGTTCCGGTGTATATCTCGCACGATGGATCGTGGTACACGGGCGCGCCGCTGACGGAGTTGAACGCGTATAAGCCATTCAACCCGTCGACTACAGGCATCAAAAGGGTTATGCCTGACCTCACAGCAGACGCTTGTACGCTGGTCGAACGTTCGCCGGAGCACATCAAAATATTCACGAAACTAAGCCAATCGGTTGTGGCGAAGATCGACGTAGCGGTTCCAATTTTCCATGGATTAAACGGAGAGGACGGCACTGTCCAAGGTGTGCTGGAACTGATGAATGTCCCCTACACATCCAGCGGTTTGGTCGGTTCGGCAGTCGGGATGGATAAAATTGCCATGAAGCAGCTGTTCCGGGGCATGGATTTCCCCATCCTCGACTTCTACTGGACGACGCGCGAGGCTTGGACAAAACGGCACGGTGTGATAATCGGTGAGATTGAATCCCAGATTCCCTATCCGGTTTTCGTGAAACCTGCCAACCTCGGCTCATCGATCGGCATCAGCAAGGCGAAAACCCGCGCCGACCTGATCGAGGCGCTCGAGGTAGCCTTCTCATACGACCGCCGCGCTGTCGTGGAGCCAGCGGTTGAGAATCCCGTAGAAATCAACTGTTCCGCGCTGGGATTCGATGAGGATGTGCGGGTTTCCGTGTGCGAAATGCCCGTCAGTTGGCAGGAATTCCTTACATTCGAGGAGAAATATATACCCGGCGCGAAATCTGGCGCATCGGATAAGTTCGGCTCGAAAACGGGCGGCGCGCTAGGTGAAGCCAGCTCCGCTAAAACCCCCGGTGGTATGGCTAACGCCAAACGCCGCATACCCGCGCCTATCAGCGACGAGTTGACGCGGCGCATCCAGAGCCTAAGTTTGGACATATTTCGCGCGCTGGACTGCAAAGGCGTTGTAAGAATCGACTATATTGTCGATTCTAACAAAGATTCGCTGTATGTGAACGAGATTAACACGATCCCCGGTTCGCTTGCGTACTATCTCTGGGAAGCCAGCGGGTTGTCTTACCCACAACTGATAGACCATATGGTCGAGCTGGCTGAACGTGCGCACGCGCGCAAGAATGAGGCGAAGTTCGGATTCGATTCCGCGATACTTAAATCCGTCTCGCTGGGTGGGGCCAAACGCTAGGGCACGTTCGCGCCGTGCTCGTATAATTATACATAATACGCACGGCGGAGGTATCATTATGTACAACCATCAGGAACCCGAGGCACCCAGCGGCACCATTATTTCAAACAATCCGGTTGTGAATCTGACCGCGACAATCGCAGCGCTGTCGTTTCTTGCCGGGCTGTTTCTATGTTTCGCGGACCAGCACAGCAGAACCGTACGGCGTTATTCCGTACAATCGGTGGGTTTGGGCGCGGTATGGATAGCGTTCGCGATGGTTATATGGATATTAGCGTTATTGGTGTCGTATATACCCTTCATCGGCGGCGCGCTGGAGATCATATTCTATATCATCGCGGGCGCGGGCACACTGGTTTGTATTGTAACACGCGTCCGGATGATGTTCAGCGCCTACCGTGGGTTGGCGTATGTGCTGCCGTTGGTCGGTGAGACGCTTAGGAAGTTTGAATAGGCGCAACCTGGGAGATAAACCCTTGCTGGAAGAAAATGGTTATTATCGAAAAATATAAAATACATCTTGTACGAGCATAGCGTCTGTGGTATGCTTACTCGGTCGGCTGCCGGGCAACGACAAAGGCGCGGGGCTAGTCTCCTGACAGTCCTTAAGCAAGAGCTTAAGATGAGAAAGGAGAGGATGCCCGTATGGTAAACTGGCTCCTCATGTTGCTAATAACCGAATGGCCAAGGATAAAATTCTTTGCGCTGATGTTATTCTCTCGGAGGACAAAGCCAAAAAAAACCGAGACCGACCCACCCTCGAAAAGTGACCGGTCAAAGATTTGACCATAGTCTAGTCGCAATCTGAAACATAGAGACTAGCCCAGCGCCTTCATAGAGTATACCACTTGATGCGGGTGCATGCAAGTACTATCGAAAAAATATTTTGTACACTTTTTGACAACAAGAGCTGGCACTATGTGTCAGCCCTTATTGCAGGCGCTTTATACTAAACTACCATAGTATACCACTCACCGCACCCGCCCGCAAGCACTATCGAAAATATTATTTGCACTTTTGCGCACTTTGCTCCGCCATTTTACCAAAAACGACAGTCTCATCACCTGCCGCCGCCGCGTGCATAGGCTATGCATAGACGGATATTTGTAGAGAAGGGTCGTGTGCATATGGGACGTAAAATCGAAATCTCCGACGGGAATATCCTTAAGCTGCAAGAGGCTATCACCAAGGCGCAGCCGGACGACGTCATCTACATAACCAAGGACTTGACCTTGAACCTGGACCAGTATGTGACCCCATTGCCGACGGCTACCACAAGCACCGTAAGCATACCTTTCAGTATCATTGGCCAACCATCTGCATCGAAAGGTTCGAACGCAAAGATTCATATCGGTAGCACTGGGAATCCGTTGACGGTTCCACTGGTAAGCGGCAAGTTTTGGGAAGGGAAACATGCCCAAGTAACATTCAAGAACATATCACTACATATGGATCTGACGCCTACGGAATCTCACTATGGTGGTTATGTTTGTTTTGGAGAACACTGTGTATTTGCTAATTGTGACGCCGAAGGCAGTATTATTAGCGATAGCGATTCTATAAATGAAATTTCACCATTTATTGGGCGTTCGGTAGATAACCTAGACATGGATAATTGTACCAACAACTGTATAGTATCATTGCCTTCCTGTGAGTCTGTTGGTGGATTTGTTGGCTCTACAGCTTGGGGGAATGCTAATATAGTTGATTGTGTTAATAACGTATCTATCAGGGGATTATCTTATATAGCGGGAATTGTCGGTATGATTGCTGTTAACAATTTGTATATTAAGGGCTGCGTCAACAAAGGCAATATAGATGCCTATGAAACGAATGCTGCCGGAATATCGGGGAGTGCTGACTGTTGGGATAACTGTGTTATCAGGAATTGTTATAATTCAGGCATAATTACGACATATAATACTGAAGAAGCTGAAATAGAGGGAGACGCCACATGGGTCGGCTTGGGTGGAATTTTAGGTCAAATACAATGTGAATTACCCAACGGTGGGCTGTACAGCTGCGTGAATTATGGAAATATTATCGGGACGGAATTATGTAAACACTTAGGCGGCATCGTAGGTCACCTCGAAGGTGGTGAGGTGGTTGATTGCGTCAACTTTGGCAGCGTCCAGTATGGCGGCATGATTGGGGGAATTGTTGGTGGCGCTGCTTCTAGCTATACTAGTCCGATCAACCTAAGTTTACTAAAGCGCTGTGTGGATAAAGGCAGCATCTATGGCACATGGCGCGGGGTAGGTGGTATTGCTGGTAGTGTGTATGGCTTTACAACAGTCGAAGATTGCAGAGTATGTGCCATGGTCGATACAATCGAGGCCGACACGGAAGAGGTCGGCGGTATCGTAGGTATGGTGCAATGGGATTATAACATAGGCAGACCTGATCGTGAAGAATGGACCACCATCCGAAACAATGTGGCATGCGCCGAATTTGTAAAAGTTAATCATGATTCATTAGCTGATAACGGCTTGGACTACGTACATCGGATACTGGGCCGATTCCTGCCCGATCAGTTCAACCCGGATATTGTAATAGAACCGTGGAACCCCTGGAATACCATTGCCGACAAATTCCTTCTGCTCGAAAACAATTACGCCATGCCGACGGTCACGTTAGTCGGTAATAACAGCAATATCCTTGAGGGCTATGAATACGACCACTTTTATAATATTCAAAGCAGCGGCGTATACCCGGAACCCGGCGCTGTCGTCAAACATTCCGACCCCGACTATGGCGCAAACCGTCTCAACGGCGCGGACGTTGCTGAATTCGACCCAGCGCACCCGCTGCCGAATTCCCTGCTCGAATGCATGTACGGCTACATCCCACCCATCATCACTGCCACCTTGTGCGGATTCAACCATGGCGACGGCGTGCGCCCGGGCTGCTTCACCGTAGGTCTGTACGCCGACGACGGTACCACCCTGCTTGCCAAAGCCACCAACGACAGCAAGGGAATCATGAAGCTGCCGCTAATATCCCCGTCATTGGCGCACCCCGGAAGCAAATGCTTCTGGGTCAGACGCGTCCGCAACAGCAACAACCACGTGCTCAACTACGTCGAATCCTTCCCCGTCCGCGTCTGGGTCACCCAGGACGACAAAGGGAAACTCAATCATTATGTCTGCTACTCCATGATGCTCGGGGAGCCGAATTTCTTGATATAGGTTATATAGGTTAAATAGTTATATAGAAAGACCAGCCCGCTAAGGCTGGTCTTTCCGCTTGGTAGGAGCTTATCGCATTAACGCTATTACTGCTTGGTCGTCACCATGTCCAGGATTTTCACCTCGACGTTGAATGTGAGCGTCTCGCCGGCCGGGATCGTGTCGCCCATCTTCAGATCCGACAGGCCGGGGATGCGGTATACGGTGATCTCGACGGTCTCGCCGACCTTGTGCGACTGAACCCTCGCGGTCAGTTCGGTGGTGGTGCGCACACGGTCGCCGTCCGCGTTGATGATGATGTCGTAGGGCTTGATGCCAGCGGCTTCGGCGGGCGAGCCGGATTCAACCGACATCACCACAATGCCGCTGGGTAGGGTGGATTCGGTGGCCTCGTCGGACTCGCTGTTGGTGTCGTTGATCATAACGCCGATCCTGGGGCGCATGACCAGCTGATACTCGATCAGATCGGGCACGACTTCCTTAGCCGTGTTGACAGGAATCGCGTAGCCGATGCCCTCGATGGATGTGCCGAATACCCCTCGGGATGAGAGCTTCACCGACGGTATCCCAATCAGTTCGCCCTTCGTGTTGAACATCGCGCCGCCGCTGTTGCCGCTGTTGATGGCTGCGTTGGTCTGGATCATGTTGGTGGTGGTCGACTTAGTGCCGTTAGAGCCGGTGACTGTTACCTCGCGGTTAAGGCCGCTGACCACGCCGACGGTCAGGGTATTGGTCAGCCCCGAGTCCAGCGGTGTGCCGACTACCAGCACCCATTCACCCACCTCGACCGTATCCGAATCCCCGAGGGGTACGGCTTGTATATCCAGGTTGGCGTCGGTGACTTTCAGCACGGCTAGGTCGCTCGTGACGTCGGTGGCGACGAGTTCAGCCGGGTATTCCGTGCCGAGCGCGGTGATGGAGTAACTGGCCGCGCCTTCGACGACGTGGTTATTCGTTAGGATGTAATGCGTATTCCCATCCACGCGGACGACTACGCCCGATCCTGCCAGCTGCGACTGCGCGCCCTGATACACCCGACCCTTGCTGAACGACGCGCGCTGCACTACGTTCACGCTCACGACCGACGAGCTGACCTGCTTATAGACCGACTGGAATGGGCTTTCAACGCCCGCCAGAACGGGCAGCGGCGCGGCTTCCTCGGCCGATGCCGCCGTAGACCTCATGCCTACCATGTAACCGGTGAACAGCATCGCCATGACGAGACATACCGCGGCCACCGCGGACCAAATGGATTTCTGGGACAAACCGCTGCGCTTCATAATCGTTGACGCCTCCTTGTGTTCTTTCTTATTATTTCAGGGAGGGAATTGCTTCCCTTTCCGTTCAAACACAGTATAGCGCCCTGATTTTACAAAGCTATGAACGTGCTGTAAACGATTGAGCGATTCATGGTTTATAATTTCGACAGCATTCGTACATGGCGATAACGTTTTCGACAGGCGTAATCGCCTGAATGTTATGGCACGGCGCGAGTATGTAGCCCGTGCGATCCGGAGCCCAGAGCGCGTCGATGCATGCGCGCACTTCGGCCTGGACGTCCTGCACGCTACCGAATGGCAGCACCGATTGGTTGTCGATCCCGCCGTGGAAGCAGAGCTTATCCCCCCAGCGCTGCTTCAGTTCGGGCAGATTCCAGCCGGGCAGGTGCCACTGCAGCGGGTTGAGCACCTCGCAGCCTTTTTTGACGATCCAGGGTATCATGCTGGTGATCGCGCCGTCGTCATGGTGGAACACGTGCGCGCCGTACGCCCGCGCCATCTTTATATTTGTATCAAAATGATTACCCAAGTATCCATCGATCATCGCCGGGCTCATGATCAATCCCGATTGCGTGCCGAAGTCGTCCGTCACCTGCGTGATGTCGATCAACCCGCCGCCCGCCTCCAGTATCCGCCGCGAGTACTCGCCGGAACAATCCTGCATCTTCTGCAGGATGTACTCGGCCAGCTCCGGTTCCGCCGCGAAGTCGATGAGCATCTGCTCCGTGCCGCGCAATATCTCATAGAAGTATGTCAGCGAGACGTAGCCGCCCTCGACCGCGTAACCCGCATCCTGATACCGCTGGCATTCCGCTTTGATCCCGGAGAAGTCGAAGTCGTCCATAACAGGCCACTTATATTGGGCCTCGATCTCGTCGATCGTCTCGAATCCGCCCAGCGGATATACGGCGGGCTCGTCATACCAGCCCGAACCGTCGGGCAATGGGATGCGCTTCATCGGGATATCCCAAAACCCATTGCGGCCGGGATCCTTCGGCGGCGCGCCGACCGCCATAATCTTGTCCAGGTCGAGCGCGCGCGACAGGCCGAGCATGTCCGTCACGTTGAAATGATTCATCAGCTTTTGTGTAATCTCCCACACGCCCCAATAATCCATGGGTACGCGGTCGGTGGGCTGGTGGGTGATGGCCGCGAGGATTCGCTCGCGATGGGACATACCGTTATGCATTATAATGACCTCCAAGACGGTTGATGAAGTATGGTTGATAGTTGAATAATAGCACATCGCGTTGTAAAAAGGTAGCGGCGTATAATATTATTATCGACAAAAAATGCGGAGACACGATCGTGTCTCCGCACATGGCGGCCGCCTGTATCATAAGAAAACCAGTACTCCGCGCCGGGTTTGGATGATGGATATGCCCGGCGCGGATATGTTGACGAATCCTGTTACTCTAACCGCGCATGCTGTCGCGGTACGCGCGCGGGCTTTTGCCCGTAACGATCTTGAAGGCCTTGCTGAAATAATACAGGCTGCTGAACCCCGATTCCTTTGCGACGGTCGTGATGAATAGATCCGTCGTCGCCAGCAGATCCTTGGCCATGCGGATGCGCGTATTGAGCAGGTATTGTTTTGGGGATACCCCGTACAGCCGCCGGAATTGCTGCCTGAAGTATGTCGGACACATGCCCGAAATGGGGGCCATGGATTCGACAGAAAAATTGGGCAGGGTCATATTCTGTTTCAAGTGCTGGATGGCCTTCTCCAGCGACGCCTGGCGGGTCTGGGGCAGATCAAACCGCACGCTGGCCTCCTGCGCCATGGCTATCGCCTGGTAAAGCAGCGACAGGCAGCGCGCGTTGCTGCCGGGCTTCTCATGCGACCACGCGGTCTCCAGCGACGTGAACAGCGTGTGCCATCGCGTGGTTTTGCCGGGCGTGAATATGAATGGATCGGTAGTAATAGGCTCCAACGTTGTGAATTTCGCGATAATCCCGTCGCTGTCCTGATTTTTATCGCAACGGTGCGCTATGCCCTTGGGCAGAAACATCACGCTGCCCGGCTTGCCCAGTAGTTTTACGCTGCCAGCCTGGATCGTCCGCACCCCCGTCAGCAGCAGGATGAGGCTGTGGTTCATCGACGCCGAGACGTTTTTGCCTTGCGTTGTCCGCTCGCCGCTGATCCGGGCCACGTTTTCGATGCTCGTGACGATGATGCTGTCGCCGCCTAAACCGCGCATGCGCGCACTCCCCCTCGCATACAATTCAGTTTATGTTATTCCTGATGGGGTTTTTGGTGCCTGTCGCGGTGTGTCCATAGGTAAAGTGGCGGAGGTTTGTCCGGGATTATCATCGATTATTCTTATAATATTCGACAAAAAAAGAACCAGCCTGGTTAGAGACTGGCTTAGAGTGGAACGCAAACCTGAACTAATTATCTATGCTTCTCGCTCCGGGCGTAAAAGAATGTGCCTATGCTAAGACATATAACTGTTATGACTATCGTCGCTGCGACGCTGACCGCTGGATTGAACAGAACCACCGATGCGTATTCAGGCGTTCCGGCATAGACCACCGCACGGGTCAGGTCCAGGCTGTAGGTCATGGGCATGATGCGGCTGATCAGCCAGAGGATACCGCTGGATTGCCCGATGGGGATGATTGCGCCGGATAGGAACATCTGCGGCATGGTGATGATCGAAACCGCGATATTGGCTGCCTTGCGATTCTTGATCAGGCCTATGAACAGCATCGCTAACGCGCCTGCGCTCAAGCAGATCAGCGGCGAGAGCGCGAGCACCGCGAGGAATTGTCCGAACGTGATCGTTATCCCCATGAACGCGCCGACTATAACCGTGCCCAGCATACTGACGATCGCGCTGAACGCAGAGCCGCATATCTTGCCGATGACGATCGCATAACGCGAGACAGGCGCGATCAGCATCTCCTCGCTGAAGTTATCCTCATGATCGTCCACGAGCGTACCCACGCCTTGCGAAGTCCCCATGAACAGCATGTTGATCATCATGCCTATCAGCATGAACTTCCCAAAGTCGAAACCAAGCCCGCCAGCCATGTTCTGAGTCAGATTGCCGCCAATCATGCCCATCATAACGATAGGCATCGCCAGCGACATGATCAGCGTACCCGGCGACTTGAACGCTACCGATACCTCGCGGCAGACGATAGCCCATACGGTAGAAATCTCCCTGAAAAACCTCGACGGCTTGCGCACCGCGACAGCCGGCCTTGCCATAACTAATTCCATATCACGCAACCTCCTTATCCAATTGTAAGAATTTGACATACGCGTCCTCAAGCGACGGCAGCACCACGCGCGGCGTTGGGTCGTAATCAATCTGACGCTTCATCTCTTCAGGCGTACCCAGGAAAGCGATCTTCCCATGGTTGATCAGGCAGACATTATCCACGTTCTCCGCTTCATCTATATAGTGGGTCGTGAGGAATATCGTCGTGCCGTAATGCCGGCGCACATCGTTGATATAATCCCACAGCATTCGACGGCTTACAGCGTCCAACCCCTGCGTCGGTTCGTCAAGGAATAGCACTTCAGGAGTATGGATAAGGCTGCGGATGATCTCCAGCTTGCGCTGCATACCGCCGGACTGCTTCTTGATCGGCTTGAACAGGGCGTCCTGAATGCCGACGACTTCCGCGAGCTGCATCACCTGATCCTTGTAGGCCTTGGGCATCATGTTGAACGTCGGACGGTATCCGTACAGCCCGTATAATGCCGCGTGGAACCGGATGTTCTCCTCCGCCGTCAGCGCCTTATCAAGGCTGGGCTTTTGCGATATGATGCCGATATGCTCGCGCACCTTGCGATGGTCGCGCTCTACGTCGAAACCCGCGATGCGTACCTCGCCGCTGGTTTTGGACAGCGTTGTCGTCAGAATGGATATGGTCGTCGTCTTGCCAGCGCCGTTCGGACCGAGGAACGCGAAGAACTCGCCTTGATCCACCGAGAAACTCACGCCATCTACGCTGGGCGTCTTAGCGCCGCTGTATTGCTTCACCAGATTGCTGACCTCGATTACGCGCATACCAACGCCTCCTTACCATTTGAGTTCATGTTTGACTTCAACCTACCGAGTATCACTCGGATGATAATAATTATCGTTCCCATGATGTTACCTCCGTTCGTTTGATCTCTTTGATCTGATAGGAGTATACTCAACAAAATTAAACGGAGGGTAACGCTAGCTTAAACGGATTGTAAATTGGGCGCCTTTTCCAGGCTCGCTTTCCACGTCGATGCCGAAGCCATGAAGATCCAGTATCTTCCTGACGATCGACAGGCCAAGGCCATTGCCACCGAGCGAACGGTCACGCGCCTTGTCTACCTTATAGAATCTCTCGAATATGTGAAGCCGATCGTCCTGGGATATACCGCAGCCTGTGTCGGCAATCGTGACCGCGTCGTCCTTCAGTGTAATATTGATCGAGCCGTATTCCGGCGTGAACTTGATCGCGTTGACCAGCAGATTCATCCATACCTGCGACATCAGCTCTTTATCCGCGCTGATGGTTTTCACGTCCAGATCCGCGCCAAGCTCTATATGCTTTGCTGACCACTGGGGTTCAAGCGTCAGCGCGATTTGCTGGAGCTGCTTATCCAGGCGGAATTCCGTGCGGTTTAACGGGATCTTGTTATTATCCAGCGTGGAGAGTTTCAGCAGGTTGTCGCTAAGGCTGGAGAGACGCCGGCTTTCAGCCTCAATTATTTCGAGGTAATGCAGCCGCTGATCCGGCGGCAGCCCATCGTCCTTGAGCAGTCTAGCAAACCCGCCGATACTGGTCAGCGGCGACTGGAATTCGTGGGACACATTGGATATAAAATCCTGCCGCATATTCTCCAGCGTACCCAGCTTGCGCGTCATCTCGTTCATGGCCTCGGCTATGTCGTTGTGCGGGCCGCGCGGATCCGTTTCGACGAATACGTTGAAGTTGCCGTTGGCTATCTCCCTTAGCGTGCTGGTAAGTTTGCCATGCATATCCTGAATCTCATGAATATTTGAACGGCGAAACAGGCTCATTATCGATCCGAACACAACCGACAGGATGATCAGTGCGCCGATGCCCGTCAGAATACACAAACCCGCGCTCGGTACCGCGACAAATAGCGACAGGAATTGACGCGCTGCCAGTATAGCCAGCGTGTACGCGCACAGAAAACCCAGGCAGGATAGGATTTTTCTAGCTACACTTATTCTTGGATTCATACCAGAATTCATGTTAAAGCCTCCAGTCGATAGCCCAGCCCGCGCACGGTGGTTATCTTGAACCCGCTCGTCTCCGTCGGGAACCGCTCGCGCAGCCGTCCGATATGCACGTCGAGCGTCCGCTCGTTGCCGTCAAAGTCATACCCCCAGATATCCTCAATCAGCTGGTCGCGCGTGAACGTCCGGCCGGGCGAACCCGCGAGCTTGTAGAGCAGCTCAAACTCCTTCATGGGTATATCCTCGCCGCCGACGGTGTGGCTGTTCTGGTCTATCGTGACATGGCCGACTGTTACAGATTTCGACGTTTCGATTTTATATCGGCGCAGAATCGCGCGCACGCGCATCACCAATTCGCCGCCCTCGAACGGTTTTGTCAGATAATCGTCCGTACCCGCCTCGAATCCTTTAGCCTTCGCGGCAAGATCAGATTTCGCCGTCAGCATCAGGACGGGCAGGTTATCATAATATTGTCGAAGTTTGCGGCACAGCTCATAGCCATCCATGTTCGGCATCATCAGATCGACGACGGCAATGTCTGGTTTTTCTGCCGCGATTATGGCGAGTGCGTCACGCCCGTCCTTAGCCTCGCAGACGTCGAAGCCGCTGTTTCGCAGGAGAACGCGCACCAGTTCGCGGATGTTCGGATCGTCGTCCACGATCATGGCTTTGCTCATTTGGAATCACCTCTGCTTAATGATACTATACTAATCCCCTATTAACCAGTGCCCATGATCCAGTCTCTGTGGGTAATTGACATGACATCATTTTTACTCAATGAGCAAATAAATACACCCCCGGCCCTTTCACTTTTAATGAAGGTGTCCGGAGTTCGATTCTCCGGTGGCTCACAATGTACAAGCCGTTGAGATTCCTTGGGAATCTCAACGGCTTGGGGTTTTTTTTTGGGGGGGAGGGATACCTAATCGGAGTTCAGCGTCACCTCATACTTCTGCCGATGCCGGCGCTCGCCCAAGTAAGCCTCCTGCACTTTCGGATTTTCGAGGAGTTCCCTGCCCTTGCCTTCCAATACGATCGATCCTGTTTCAAGCACGTATCCGTAGTCGGCTACGCGCAGTGAGGCGTTCGCGTTCTGTTCTATCAATAGAACGGTTATGCCATCTTGGTTGACGCGGCGGATGATTGAGAATATATCCTTGACGATCAACGGCGCAAGCCCCAGCGATGGTTCATCCATGATAAGCAATTTCGGTTTGGCCATCAGAGCGCGGCCTACCGCCAGCATCTGCTGCTCGCCGCCGGAGAGCGTCCCCGCCGACTGCCAGGTGCGCTCGGCCAGGCGCGGGAAGAGCTCCATCACATACTTCAAATCCCTGTCGATCTCCGGCTTGTTGGTGCGCAAGTACGCGCCGATCAGCAGGTTTTCGCGGACGGTCATATCCGGGAACACGCGGCGGCCTTCGGGCACCATGACGATCCCGCGCCGCACTATCTCTTTCGTTGGCAGACCGACGATGTTGTCGCCGTCGTAAACGATTTGGCCCGCGTCGGGCTTCAGCAAACCGGATATGGCGCGCAGCGTGGTCGATTTGCCCGCGCCGTTCGCGCCGATCAGCGTGACGATGCGGCCCTCATCCACGGTTAAGCTGATCCCCTTCAAAGCCTTTATGCCGCCATAAGATACCCGGAGGTCGCGGATCTCAAGCCTCATCTTCGTCCACCCCCAAGTACGCCTGGATTACCGCGTCGTTGCGCTGAATCTCGTCGGGCGTGCCGACGGCGATTAGGTTACCATAGTCGAGCACGTATATCCGATCGGATATATCCATTACCACATCCATATGGTGTTCGATAAGCAATATGGTCAGCTTGAAATGGTCGCGCACCTGCTTGATCAAGCCTGTCAGCTCGTCGGATTCCGATGGATTCATGCCGGCGGCGGGTTCATCCAGCAGGAGCATGACGGGCTGGGTTGCCAGCGCGCGTGCGATCTCCAGCTTGCGCTGCATGCCGTAGGGTAGCGACGACGCGATTTCACCCCGAACGTCGGTCAGGCCCATGAATTCGAGCAATTCCTCGGCGTGGGCGTACATCTTGCGGTTTTCTGCATTGTAACGCGGAAGTCGGAGCGTCGAGGTCAGCCAGTTGGATTTCAGACGCAAATGCTGGGCGATTACGACGTTATCCAGCACGGACAGCGCCTTGAACAGTCGAATATTCTGGAATGTTCGCGCCATCCCGCGTACGGCGATGCGGTCGGGCCGCATGCCCGTGATGTTCTCCTTATTCAGCGCGACGTGGCCGCTGGTGGGTTTGTATACGCCCGTGATCATGTTGAACGCAGTCGTCTTGCCCGCGCCATTCGGTCCGATCAGCGCGACGATCTCCTGACTATCGGCGAACAGCGTCAGATTGTTGACGGCGATCAGGCCGCCGAATTGCATCGTTACGCCGTTGACTTCCAGCACTTTCTTCCTCATGAGGCCTCACCCCGCTTCCCTCGGCCGGACATCTTGGCGATGCCGCGCCACACGCCTGACCATGAAGCCTCGTTGGTGCCGAATAATCCGTTGCGGAAAAATACTATTATGATCAATAACAGCGCGGCGAACACAACCATTCGCAACCCTATAACCCCGTCCGTGTGGAACGGACCCAGCGTCATCGGCCCGTCGAGGAACCGCAGCCACTCCTGCCCGATCGTCACAATGAACGCCGATATGACGGAGCCTGTGATCGAACCCATGCCGCCCATGACCACGATCATCAATATATTGTACGTCATCGTGACCCGGAACATATCCTGCCCGATCGTGCCGTTGTAAGCCGCGAGCAGCCCGCCGCCCACGCCAGCAAAAAACGCGCTGATCATGAAGCTCATCATCTTATGCCCGAATAACGGAACACCCATCGACTCGGCGGCGATCTCGTCCTCGCGTATGGCCTTCAGCGCGCGTCCAAAGCTGGACGTTGTGAACAGCGCCATAAATGCGATCGCGACCAGCGCGACGCCATACGTCCAGGCCATCGTCGCGTTGGCGGGAATGCTGCGCAGACCCATCGCGCCGTTGGTCAGCGGTTGGGCGTTCATGATGAGCACGCGGATTATCTCCGAGAATCCCAGCGTCGCTATGGCCAGGTAATCCCCGCGCAATCTCAAGCACGGCATGCCGATCAAGTACGCAAATCCCGCCGCCAGCAGTCCGCCAGCCGCCAGCGCTATCGGGAATGGCAGCGTCAGCGTGTCGAGCGGCTTGATGAGCGGCGCGATCATGAACATCATCGCCTTATTCTTGGCGGGTATCGTCAGCAAGGCCGTCGCATACGCGCCGACCGCCATGAACCCCGCGTGTCCCAGCGAAAATACCCCCGTGAATCCGTTGATAAGGTTCATCGCCAGCGCGAGCGTGATGTTAATCGCGCATAGGCGCGTGATTTTGAGGATGTAGACGTCCTTCACTGTCGATTGGACGCGCCACAAGATGAATGTTAGCAGGGCTAGCAGTATGGCGGTCAGCGCCACGGAGACCGCCCTGCCCGGCTTGCGTGCGGCTGGATTATGCGAAACGGCATTATTCGCCATATCTCACACCTTCTCCGTAGTTTTCTCGCCTAGCAGACCCGTTGGTTTCACTAGTAGAACTATTATTAACAATACAAACGCAAAGGCGTCCCGGTAACCCGCCAGCGCGGGCACCGCCGCGACGATCATTATCTCCGCCACGCCCAGCACCAACCCGCCGACCACGGCGCCCGCGACATTGCCGATCCCGCCGAATACCGCCGCGATGAAGCACTTAATGCCCGGCATCGCGCCAACGGTCGGGATGATCTGCGGATACTTCATGCCCCACATTATAGCGCCGACTCCGGCCAGCGACGAGCCGATGAAAAACGTCATGGCGATAGTTTTATTCAGGTCGATGCCCATCAGCCGCGCCGCGTCATAGTCCCGGGCTACGGCGCGCATGGCCATGCCCGTTTTAGTGCGCTTCAATAAATATTGCAATGCTATGAGGAGCGCCGCCGTCACCGCCGGGGTGAGTATCAGCAGCCGCGATATGTGGACGCCGCCCAGCGTCATCATGGATGTGAACAGTGGTATCTGCGGGAACGTCAGCGGACGGCCGCCGAACAGCACCGTCGCCAGATTCTGCAGGAAATAGCTGACAGCTATCGCGGAGATCAGAATCGATATGCGCGGCGCGTCACGCAGCGGACGGTATGCGAGCCGCTCCGCCGCGACACCGAGCACCGCCGTCAGCAGTATGGTCAGCGCAAAGCTAAGCCACCACGGAAGCATAAACAGCGTCAACCCAAAGAACACGATGTACATGGACATCATAAATATCTCGCCGTGCGCGAAGTTGATCAGCCGCAGCACGCCATATACCATCGTGTATCCGATGGCCATCAGCGCGTAAAGGCTGCCTACGCTCAACGCGTTCGCCAGGTGCTGCATGATTGCGGACATATGAACTCCCCTTCGGCATCCAAACTATTTTTTAGTTATATTCGATGAGTGCGCGTCCTTATCCTGCTAATTCCCGGCTTTGTTTGTCGAATAATAGAATATATACTCCCGCATAATAAAGAAGGGGAGACAACGTCCCCCCCTTCTGCAATATAATGGTTACGGCTCGATAAGCTGCACGAAGTTGGATGTGCCGTCCGCCTGTACTTCCTTGAATACCACGGCGCGCACGGCGTCATGGGTCTCGTTCAGTGTGATGACGCCAGCAGCGCCTACGAAGCCCTCGGTCGCGAACAGAGCGTCACGGATAGCCGCGCCATCCGTCGATCCAGCGCGCTCGATGGCATCCTTCAGCGTTAGGTAAGCGTCAAAGCACATGATCGATGGTGCGGGCGCTTCCTTGTTGAACTTTGCGGCATACGCGTCCAAGAATTGGCTGGTCAGCTCGGTTGCGGGCTGCGCCGAATCATAGAACGTTGAGAATACAACGCCAGCAGCCGATGCCCCGGCCAGTTCGTAGAGCTTCGGGTCATCGAGCGTGTCGCCGCCGATGATCGGCCCAGTGTAGCCCAGCTCGCGCGCCTGCTTGGCGATGAGTCCGGCGCTAGTTCCGTTCTGGACGGAGGTGAATATGACGTCCGGCTCATTCTTCAGCGCCTCGGTCAGCAGCGCGGTGAAATCCTGGTCAGCGCTGACAAAGCTGCCGACCGAAGTGATCGTCACATCCGAATAATTCTTGATTTCATTCTGGAAGTAGGTCACCAGACCGACCGCGTAGTCGGACTCGATGTCCTGGAATAGCGCTACTTTCTTATAGCCATTCTCGACGGCGTAACGCGCCAGCATCGTACCCTGGAACGGATCGATGAAGCAAATGCGCGCGTACCAGTCGCCCTGTGTGACCATCGGGTTGGTTGAAGTGGCGGTCAGAGCGGGAACGCCTGCCTCACTGAAGATCGGGTCGCCCACCATGGACAGTCCGGAACCATAGCTGCCCAGCACCGCGACTACGCCCTCGGATACCAGCTTCGCGGCCGCATTGGATGCGACAACCTTGTCCGAGCCGTTGTCGGCGATGATAAACTCCACGTCCAAGCCCAGTATCTGTGGATACAGTTCCTTGGCCAGGTTGTAGCCATCCAGTTCCATCGCGCCGCCATTGGCCGTAGCGCCGGTGATCGGTTCGAAGATGCCGATCTTGATCGTGTCGGCCAGCGCGAACGCGGGCGCGAACATCAGCAGAGCCAGCGCGAGCGCGAGGATCTTGCGTCCTGTTAACTTCATCGTTGAATCCCTCCACGTTGAATTTTTCTTCCACTAAAGATACATGAATAGTATAACGTCCGCCCGCCGCTTTGTCAACGACTTTGGCCGTCTTTGTTGAAATATTAACGTGAAAAATGCAGTTTTCATCCGACGATCCTTCATATTAGCTATATGTGGTAATGTATATAGATTTATCCATAGCGCATATAAGTTAAGCTCTACCCGTATGAACGGATAGAGCTTGATGTGCATTACCGCGCCGAATCGTTATCACGACGAATATTTTTGCGCCAGATGCGGATTATACCATTCCGGCCCGCCCATAACATGCGGCAATACCGAACCTATGTGATCAGTTTTAACGGTTTCGGAGGCTTTTACCGCAACCCATGGACAATCAAAACTGTTGTGGCTGCACACCGCGCCTTCGGCGGCAATGGTCGCCGGACTGAATGCCTGACCGGGTATGCGAACATACGTGCCGAGCAGCCCGCCGCGTGTGAATGGGCTGCCATTGGGGAAAACCAATCGAGTGGCATCGACGACGGCGCCTTCGCTCAACACCTGCGCCGAGGCGACCCAGTCATAGTTAGCGCGAACGGCCGTTACGACTGTATACGACGCAAAGGATGTGCTGTTATTCCTTGCCAGCCAGTCATCATCCGATTGCGTCGTGAACGTAATCTTTTCATGCTGGCTTGCAGGTGGAAGCACACCGCCGAATGCACGCGAAACCCCGTCGATCAGGTTGAATTTGTCGGCAATCGAACCGATCCTGCCTCCATTTAGTATTGTCCTGACAATTATTTCCTTGTTCAATGTACTAGTTGAGGTTTCGGAATAACAACAAATAGAGGCTATTGATTCGTTCATACTCATTTCAGTTAACAAAACTACAGGCCATTCAAACTTTTTCATGGTTTCCCCTCCATGTCATACAAAAGTCTCATCAAAGTCTTATCACATAATCATATGTTCACTAAAATCCTTATCACAAAAGCACCGATGCTTCCATCGGCGCTTGGTTATTCAGTTTGTATTTTTAGTCTGCAAGGAATATCTGAACCCAATACCGTGTGCCATTTGTGCGGTATACTCCCACCGCCAGCATTGTAAATTCCTTTTGCATAATGTTTGCCTTGTGGCTTTGCGAGCGCATCCATCCATTCATGACGGACGCCGCCGAATCGTACCCATACGCTAGATTCTCACCGTATCGTCGGAACCTGACTCCGTAATCGTAGAGCAGCGTCTGCACCCCCGATCCATTGGGACGTGTGTGCGTAAACCTGATTGAGATCTCGTAGGCTCGATACATGGCAACTCGTATCGCTTCAGGTTTCGCCATCCGCAGGAGCGGCAGGTTCGCGCTTGCGCGCTCTTCGTTCACCAGTTCCAACACCCGTGACTGATAGTCCAAATAGGCGTTCTCATCCGGCGTGAACGCCATGGCCGTACCGACCGCGCCTGTCATCACGAGCAACACCAGGAATAAGACAATTCTTTGTTTCATTTGCACCCCGTCGCGTTGTATTTATTTGGACTCGAATACTATAGTATTCATTGGCAGAAATTTTGGAACACTTAATACGAATCTTTTTTCTGGGTTTCATGGAAGGCCTAGGAGAAAATCCTAGGCCTTCCATCATGATTCTACTTCTCAACCGGAGGGACTGGCGATGTGCCGTGGCGCTGGAGCATATCCTGGAAGGCGTCCTGCATGCGGGAGTAAGTCTCGCTGTCCATCCAATCCGGCTTCTCCACATCCGAGTACAGCAGCCGATTGATGGCGGTGCCTTCGTCTTTGGCGAGCCAGGTGGACATGTACTGCTTCTGCATGATCTTCTCATTCTCGGCATTCTCGGTGTACAACAACAGGTAATTAGCTTTCTTGTCGATCAAGTAGGTGATATGGAGCAGTATGCCAGCGGTATCATCCGGCGCGCTGGGAGATGCGCCCGCCAGCGCGTTACCCATGGACGGCGCGTAAATCACGGTCTTGACCGTTCCATTACTCTGCCTGACATCGTGCATCTGGAATGGCTCCGTGATCTCGGGATGCGTGCCTACGAAAATGTCAGCGCCGGACTGGAGCAGCTGACTTAGCTGCGGGTCGTCATTTGCCAGCGGCTGGTCAGCCCAGTGAATGTTCACTATGAACAGTTGCGCACCTAACGCTTGCGCGCGCTGCACATCCTCTCGGACGACATCGGGATCAAACAGCTTCACAGCGTAAGATTGTTCCTCCTCCGTAGTATTTGAGATGCCAATCTCGCTGATTTCCTGCGTGTATGCCAGGTTAGCGATGCGATATACTCTAGTCTCCGTCAATACATTATCTGGCTTCGGTATATCGAACAACTGGAGGTTTCGCATCTCACCCTCGGTGCGGTATGAGCCGATAGCCTCAATGCCGTTGGCCTCCACCATATCCTTGGTTCTGGCAAGCCCGTCCATGCCGTCGTCCACAGTTCTCGCGGATGAGAGGTTGAGGTGATCCACACCGGCGGCGCGCAGCTCGGCGATGATGGCGTTCATGGTGGGATCGTCCTCATCGACGAAGCCTTCGATGGATAGCAGCGTGAGGTCATCCTCTTCAAACGCCCAGTACCTCGGGCTGGGTTGATAGTCCATCGATTCGACATACATTGGAATCTGCAGATCGTGCACATCCTCCGGAATTATCTTGCCGCCGATGGTGATGCGGAAGAAGTCGTCCGAATCGATGCCACCCTCAGCCTTTGGCGTCTGTACTGGTACTGCGGACGGAAGCGGACTCACCCCAGGTGCGGGCGTCGGTGACGGTGTCGGCGTTGGATAGACGACGTATATCGGGTAAGTCGGATCGACCGTCGCTATTCTAACGTTGACGAACGAAGCCTGCGCTTTGCCCACCTGTGCCGCGCTTGGGTACGGATTGATGGTGAGATTCACGGACGTCAGACCATTCAACGCCTGGTAACCGACAGGCACTGTTTCTGCCGCCGTGTACGTGTACGGATTCCCGGCGGTGTCATAGCCTAGCACATAGAATGTGTACGTCCAGATCAAGCCGTTGGTTGAGACGCTGGTGGGGGTGTTCGAGGCGATTGTCACCCCGTCATTGCGCCTGATCGAGATGGTCAGCGCGTCACGCGTCGGAGCGCCGCCGCGCCATTCCTTCGTGACCGTAACCTCGACATTGTTGATGATACTCCCGCCCGGATTGAGCGGGTTGTTGGGATTGTTAGGATTGTTGGGGTTATTCGGATCGTTGGGATCATTTGGATCGTACGGGTTGTTGGGATCATTCGGATCACCCGGAGGCGTCGGTACATCATCGTAGACATTTCGGATGACGGCCGCACCGCTCACCGTCGATGGATCCAGTATGATGTGGATGCCATTGGGCTGCTGGTCGATGTACGGTATCGGCGCGGTCTCGTGCACGGTATAAGAGTAAAGATTCTCCGCCGTGTCGTAACCCAGCGCCTCGAATGTGTAAACCCAGTTGGTGCCGTTCTTAGTCGGCGAGGAAGCTGTGGCGTAAATCTTTTTCTGGGTAAGATCGCCGTCACGGGTCAGCCACACATCCAGATTGCCGGGCAGCGGCCCGCCATTGGTGTTCAGCCACTCCTTGGTAATTTGGATAACGAAGTTATTCACCGTACTCCCGCCCGGATTGAGCGGATTGTTTGGATCGATCGGGTAGTTCGGGTCGTCAGGATCAACAGGCGTACCCGGGAGCGTCGGCACATCATCGTAGATATTCTGGATGACAGCCGCGCCGGACTTTGTCGATTCATACAGTTGGACTTTGACGCCGTCCGGCTGTTGGTTGATGTAAGCCTTGGGCGCAGTCTCGTAAACTGTATAGGAGTAAAGATTCTCCGCCGTGTCGTAACCCAGCACCTCGAATGTATACACCCAGTTGGTGCCATTCTTAGTCGGCGAGGAAGCTGCGGCGTAAATCTTGGTCTGCGTAACATCGCCGTCACGGGTCAGCCACACATCCAGATTGCCAGGCAGCGGCCCGCCCTTGGTGTTCAGCCATTCCTTGGTGACTTTGATGACGAAGTTATTCGCCTTGCTGTCGGGCGGCGTCTGCGGATAATTGGGATCGTTCGGGTTCGTCGGATCATCCGGATCGCCCGGCTTGCCCGGGTTGTGCGGATCATTGTCATAAGTGTTAGCCAGCGCGGGCGCTAATATGGTCACCTCATTGGGCAGAATCAGCGCGGCAGGCTTAGTGACAGTCTTATCCTTCGGCCCGATGTAACCTTTGGGGATGTAAGGCTCCGAGATGGTGTATGTGTAAGGATTCGACGCGGTGTCGTAGCCTTCGACAATGACATCCAGCGTCCAGTCCAGCGGCGTAGCTTTTGTCGAATCCTTGGCGGCGGTCAGCGTTATCAGCTTGGACCATCCACTGCCAGAATCGGTCAACGACTGACGCGTCAGCTTAAAGACCACACCATTGGGCAGCGGCAGATGGGTATTAAGCCAGTCCTTCTTAAGTGTAATTTTCAAGTGATTGTTGTCATATGGATCAGGCGGATTATCCGGATCATTCTTGTCCTCGGGATTGAGCGGCGCCTCGTCATAAGTATTTTGGATGGTCGCCGTGCCTTGCTTGGCAGTTCCATCCAAAATGACGAGACCGTTGTTAGACAAAGTGCCGACATACGCGATGGGCACCGTCTCGTGAACCGTATAGCTGTATAAATTCTCAGCCGTGTCGAAGCCCAGCACGTTGAATGTATACAACCACTGCGTGCCATTCTTGATCGGCGAGGCGGTGTCTGCTGGAATCTTCGCGCCCGTTGGGTCGTCGTTGCGGGTGAGCCAAACGTCCAGCGCGCTGGGCAAGGCCCCGCCCTTCGTATTCAACCATTGCTTCGTGACGACGACAACGAAGTTATTCTCCGTGCTGCCGCTTGGCGGCAATGTGGGCGTGGGTGTCGGCGTGGGCGGATGCGGGGGTGTGGGCGTGGGTGTGACGTACGGCGGGGTGGGGGTGAACGACGGCTTGCCCGGCTCGGGTGTGGGTGTCGGGGTCGGCTCGGGCGGATGCGTGGGCGTGGGCGAAGGCGTGATCCATGGCGGGGTGGGAGTGGGCGTTACGGTGGGCGACGGGTCGTCGTCGTAACGATTTTCCAGCGAGATGCTGGACAACTCGCCCGGCGTCAGTTGTGTGGACTTGGGCAGCGGGCCGATATAGCCGCTGGGCACGCGCACTTCGCTGACTATATATGTTATTTTGCTTGAATTCGTATCATATGTAGGGATATCGATCGTTTCCGTCCAGCCTTTATTGCCGTATAAGGTGTATATGCCATATGTTTTTCCCGTGCTATCCTTGACGACGAAATCCACCGAAGCAGGTAGTTTGGATAAGTCAGTGCTGGGCGGGTTCCATACCTTGGTTATCTTTAGTTGGGCTGGGTCGCCGGTGAACTGGTTAATAACTGTTACCTTTATCATACCATTTACAGCATCGTGAAGTGTAAACGAATCACTTGGTAGGGAAAGCGCCGCCGTATTGGGAACGGCGCTTTCCCAGTTGCCCGCAATAGCAGCAAGCGCAACCTGGAGTAATCCGTATAACAGGATCACAGCTATTAGCAGATACACAAGTCTGCCACTCAGCTTTTCATTGTTGCGTATCTTGTGTTTAATAATTGAGATCATTTTCATACGGATCCCTCCAGTCGAATTCGGACAAAAGTAGCTAATTGATCAAGTTAGGATAAAGTTACGGCGTTACTGGTATCTGAGATGAGCTATTTACGTCAATTTTATCGAATTTATAACCCTGAGCAACAGTAGTTGTATCTTCTACGACTGAATAAGTATACAAGCCTCCTGAATAACCAGATGGAACTGTTATCGTAGAAGATGGATTTGTGTTGGATAAGGGAACCGCCATGTAGCTTTTAGCGCCCTTAGCGTCTGTTTGAATTATGTAAGCAGTAACGTTCCAAGTAGGCGGGGGATTATTTGGAGACCAAACCTTCTCTACCGTAAATTGGAAGGTATCAAAGGTGTTAGTTATTGTAACGATCTTATTCGTCGTGTTTACGGTAACATTTGAAGAAGGAGCTGAGGTTGTAGTAGGTATTGTGGTTAACGGCGTTGTTGGCCATGTTAAATTCGCAGCGAACGGTAGTGCCGCGCCAATTGTGTAAACCCATCAACCATAAAGAAGCGCCCAGCCAGGAAAGCACCCGCCGCAGCGGAAGTTGGTTCTCGGAGCCAGAGGCCCGTTCCCCCCTGCACCACAGCCAGAAT